>NZ_JAQOZV010000008.1:0-175121 GCF_030348125.1 Massilia sp. DJPM01 | reverse complement strand
TGCTGGCGGGCCGGAATGCGCGGCGGCCAGGAAGCCTGGGCGCCGGCCTTTTCGAGGGCGAAGGCGCCGGGCGCGCGCAGCGTGGCAAAACCGTTGCGGCAGAAGGCCGGCACCTCGGCATAGCCGGCCAACAGGATGCCGTCGTCGGCCAGCAGGCGCGCCAGGCTGGCGATGGCGGCGGTCACGGTGGGGTCGTCGAAGTAGATCAGCAGATTGCGGCAAAAGATGACGTCGTAGTAGCCCGGCCGGCTGGAAAAGGCGGGATCGAGCAGGTTGGCCTGGTTGAAGCTCACCTGGGCGCGTATGTCGTCGCAGATCTGGTACTCGGCGCCGGCCGCTGTAAAGTAGCGTTCGCGGAAATCGAGGTGGCGGCCGCGGAAGGCGTTGCGGGTGTACAGGCCGGCGCGGGCGCGCGCCAGCGCCACCTCGGACAGGTCGACCGCGTCGATCGCATAGTCGCTGGCAGCCACGCCCGCGCTTTGCAGCGACATGGCCATCGAGTACGGTTCTTCGCCGCCGGCGCACGGCACCGACAGGATGCGCAGCGGGCGCGCCGGCCTGGCCGCCAGGCGCCGTGCGACAAACGCGGTGGCCGCGACGAACGCTTCGGCGTCGCGGAACATCCACGATTCGGGCACCACCACCAGTTCGGTCAGCGCGCCCAGTTCCGCCGCGCCGTCCGCGAGCAGGCGTTGGTAGGCGCGCGTGTCGTCCAGCGCGAGCGCCTGCATGCGCCGTTCGACGGCGCGCCCGACCACGGCCTCGGTCAGGTTCAGCCCCGTTACCTGCTGCAGCAGGTCGCGCGCTTTCATGCGGGCGCTCCGCTGGCGGGGAACAGTTGCGCGCGCACCTCGGCGCTGAGCAGCTGCGCGAGGCTGACCAGTTGCAGCAGGCCGGCGCCGCCGGCGGCCACCTGGCCCAGGAAGGGGGCGCCGGCGACGCCGGCATCGGCCAGCGCGGCAATGTCGATGGTGTCGACCCCGATCACGTGTTCGGCCAGCAGGCCGAGCGGGCGGGTGGCGCCGTCGGCATCGCCGTCAGCGAGCGGATAGTCGACCAGGATGATGCGCGAGTCGTACCACAGCTGCCCGGGCGGCACGCCGGCCAGGGCCGAGAGGTCGATCACCGGCACCGGCGCGCCGTGCAGGTCGAGCAGGCCGGCCACGTAGCCTGGCGCGAGCGGGATGGCCTTCAGGGCGGCGGCCGGCAGCACGCGCGCCACCGCCCGCAGGGGCAGGGCGTAGCGGTCGGCGCCGATATGAAAGACCATGACTTTCATCGCCGCAGCCTCAGGTGTTGACCGAGAAGGTCGCCACCGACGATTGCAGGTCGCTGGCCGCGTACTGCAGCTGGTGCACCGCTTCGCTGGTGGCCTTGAGCGATTCGACGGTCTGCTGGGTGGCGTCGTTGAGCTGCATCATGGTGTCGGAAATCTGCGAGGCGCCCACCGCCTGCGACTGCATCCCCTGCAGCACCAGGTCGAACTGGGGCGCCAGCTTTTGCACCTGGTCCATCACGGTGGAGAGCTGTTCGCCCACCTGGCGCACTTCGCCCACGCTGCGCCGGATCTCTTCGGAGAATTTGTCCATGCCCATCACGCTGGCCGATACCGCCGACTGCATTTCCTTGAGCATTTGCTCGATGTCCCAGGTCGACACCGAGGTCTGGTCGGCCAGGCGGCGGATTTCGGTGGCCACCACCGAGAAGCCGCGCCCGGCGTCGCCGGCTTTTTCGGCTTCGATGGCGGCGTTGAGCGAGAGGATGTTGGTCTGGTCGGCCACCTTGGTGATCGTGATCAGCACACTGTTGATGTTGCTGGCTTTTTCCGACAGCGCGGCCAGCTTGGCATTGATCGAATCGGTGGCCGAGACCATGTGCTGCATGGTGCTGTCCATGCGTTTCAGGTTTTGCTGGGCCTCGGCGGTGGCGCTGGTGGTGTAGTCGGCCACCGCGGTGGCGTCTTCCATGGTCTTGAGCAGCTGGGTGGTGTTGGCCGAGATTTCCTTGGTGGTCGAGAGGATTTCGATGCTGGTCTGGGCTTGTTCGATGCCGGTCGCTTCCTGCTGCTTGGCCGAGGCGGCGATTTCGGTGGCCGAGGTGGTGACCTGGATGCCGGCCTTCTGCACATTGTTGAGCAAGATGCGCAGGTTGCCGACCATGGTTTTCAAGCCCTCGCCCATGCGTCCGATGGCGTCGCTGCCGGTGATGGCCACGGTGCCGGTCAGGTCGCCGATGGCGGCCTTGGAGACCACGTCGAGCAGGGCGTCGACATTGGCGCGCAGCAGGTTGGTGGCGGCCGCCTCGTTGGCCTGGCCATCCTGGATCGATTGCGCCATGCGGTTGAATTCCTCGGTGACCTTGCCCAGTTCATCGCGCGAGATCACGGCTGCGCGCGCCGCCTGCTGGCCGGCGGCGATCTTGCCGACCGCCTCGGTCAGGTTGTTGAGCGGGGTGAGCAGCGCGCGCGCCAGCATCCAGGCCACGATCGAGGCCAGCGCCACGCACACTGCGCCGCCCAGGCTCAGCAGCAGGGACATGGTTTTTTGCAGTTGCGCCGATTCGGTCGAGCGCGCCGTCAGCAAGGCATTTTCCTCGTCGGCGATCTGGGCGATCAGGCCGCGTACTTCGCTGACGATCTGGAAGCCGTTGCTGAGCTCGGGCCAGCGCGCGATCTGCTCGGCGGCGTCGGCCACCTTGCCCAAGGCGCGCCGTTTGGCGATCATGGGCCGGATCACGGTCTTGAGCCAGGTGCCGGTCATGGCGTCGAGCTTGCGGATACGCGCATTCTGGGCCGGGTTGTCGGCGGTCAGGCGAAGCGCGCGCTGGACGTTTTCCAGCAGCGATTTTTCCTCGTCGACCTGGGGCGACAGGAAACGTTCCTCGCCGGTCAGCAGGTAACCGCGCACCTCGGCCTGGATTTCCAGCACGCTGGTGGCGATTTTGTTGGTTTCAAGCAGCACTTCCAGGGTGTGGCGGTCCCAGCGGTTTGCATCGGACATCTTGGAGAAATTGTTGTAGGCCAGGATCAGCAGGAACAGGATGATGGCGACGATGCCGCCGAAGCCGAGAAACAGCTTGTTCTTGATGCTCAGGTCAGTAAACATGGGTCTCTCCGGGAACGATGTTGTTCGCTATAAATGTAACATCGTTGAGGCAGAGCACGGGACAATTCGCCGCGGAGAACGGGAAATTTTTTGCGGGGGAGGGGAGCGCGCGGCCGCATGCGGGCCGCGCCGGCCGGCGGGCGCGCGGCCCACCGGGGAAGAGCTTGCTTTTTGCCGCTTACTGGCCGCGTTTTTCGCGCGCCACGGCGGCGATGCGCATGCGCAATGCGTTGAGCTTGATGAAGCCGCCGGCGTCGGCCTGGTTGTAGGCGCCGCCATCTTCGTCAAACGTCGCGATGTTCATGTCGAACAAGGAATCGGTCTTGGAATCGCGCGACACCACGATCACATTGCCCTTGTACAGCTTCATGCGAACCCAGCCGTTCACGGTTTGCTGGGTATGGTCGATCAGGGTTTGCAGCGCGACGCGCTCCGGCGCCCACCAGTAACCGTTGTAAATCATCGAGGCGTAGCGCGGCATCAGGTCATCCTTGAGGTGGGCCACTTCGCGGTCCAGGGTGATCGATTCGATGGCGCGGTGGCCGCGCAGCATGATGGTGCCGCCCGGGGTTTCGTAGCAGCCGCGCGACTTCATGCCGACGTAGCGGTTTTCGACCAGGTCCAGGCGGCCGATGCCATGCTTGCCGCCGAGGCGGTTCAGTTCCGTCAGCACCGTGGCTGGCGACATGCGCACGCCATTGACCGCCACGATATCGCCTTGTTCGTATTCGAGGTCGAGGTACTCGGCCTGGTCGGGCGCCGCTTCCGGGCTGACGGTCCAGCGCCACATGCTTTCCTCGGCTTCGGCGCTCGGGTTTTCCAGATGCCGGCCTTCGAAGGAAATGTGCAGCAGGTTGGCGTCCATCGAGTAGGGCGCGCCGCCGTTCTTGTGCTTCATGTCGACCGCGATGCCCGCGTCTTCCGCGTACTTCAGCAGTTTTTCGCGCGACAGCAAGTCCCATTCGCGCCACGGGGCGATGATCTTGACGTCCGGCTTGAGCGCATACGCGCCCAGTTCGAAGCGCACCTGGTCGTTGCCCTTGCCGGTGGCGCCGTGCGAAATGGCGTCGGCGCCGGTGGCGCGCGTGATCTCGATCAGGCGCTTGGCGATCAGCGGACGCGCGATCGAGGTGCCCAGCAGGTATTCGCCTTCGTACACGGTGTTGGCGCGGAACATCGGGAACACGAAGTCGCGCACGAATTCTTCGCGCACGTCGTCGATGTAGATATTTTCCGGCTTGATGCCGAACTTGATGGCTTTCGCGCGCGCCGGTTCCAGCTCTTCGCCCTGGCCCAGGTCGGCGGTGAAGGTGACGATCTCGCACTTGTAGTTATCTTGCAGCCATTTGAGGATGACCGAGGTGTCCAGGCCGCCCGAATAGGCGAGGACTACTTTTTTAATGTCGCTCATGGAGTTTCCAATCTTGGGTTGAAGAATCGTTATTCTGCGCTGCCGCTGGCGCCGCCATCGAGCCGGCCGAGCAGCAGGTATTCGATCAGCGCCTTTTGCACGTGCAGGCGGTTTTCGGCCTCGTCCCAGACCACCGACTGCGGTCCGTCGATGACCTCGGCCGCGACTTCCTCGCCGCGGTGGGCCGGCAGGCAGTGCATGAAGAGCGCGTCGGGTGCGGCGCGCGCCATCTTGGCGCCATCGACGATGTAGCCGTCGAAGGCCGCCAGGCGGGCCGCGTTTTCCTTCTCGTAGCCCATGCTGGTCCAGACGTCGGTGTTGACCAGATGGGCGCCCTGGCACGCGTCCGACGGGTTGTCGAAGACGGTGAAGCGGGAGGTCGACACCAGCGCATGGTCGATGTCGTAGCCTTTGGGAGTCGATACGTTCAGGTGGAAACCGAATACTTCGGCCGCTTGCAGCCAGGAGTACAGCATGTTGTTGGCGTCGCCCACCCAGGTGACGATCTTGCCGGCGATCGAGCCGCGGTGTTCGACGTAGGTGAAGATATCGGCCAGCACCTGGCAGGGATGGTGTTCGTTGGTCAGGCCGTTAATCACCGGCACCCGCGAATGGGCGGCGAAGCGCTCGATGATGTCCTGGCCGAAGGTGCGCACCATGATGATGTCGCACATGCGGCTCATCACCTGGCCGGCGTCTTCCACCGGCTCGCCGCGACCGAGCTGGCTGTCGCGCGTGTTCAGGTAGATGGCGGCGCCGCCCAGCTGGTGCATGCCGGCCTCGAAGGAGAGCCGGGTGCGGGTCGAGTTTTTCTCGAATACCATGACCAGGGTGCGGTCGATCAGGGGATGATAGACCTCGTAATTCTTGAATTTTCGCTTGATGATCTTGGCCCGTTCGATCACGTATTCGAACTCGGCCAGGGTGAAGTCGGCAAATTGCAGGAAGTGCTTGATGGGTTTTTTTAGGGACATGGGAACGGCCGGTGGCGGGTGTTATCGATTCAATTATAAGGGTTTTGTATGTTCGGGGTGCAAGAGTGGTGCGAAAGCATCTGGCCGCCGGCGGCGCCATAAAGACGCCCCCGGATTGTCAATACGGCTGCGCGTGTAAATAATGCTAATTATCTTTGCCGGGCGCGGGCGGCCCCGTTAGCCTGACATCGATCGCCCGCATGCAGCACAGCGCGGCGGGTGATGCGCAGTTTGCCGGTGTTGTCGATTCGGGAGTCGTGCATGTTCAGACCTGCCTGGCCGCTGGTGGCCACCAGCATTCTTGCCGCGCGCGGCGCGGCGCGCGCCCGAAGCGGCGCGCGCCCGAAGCGGCGCGAGGCTCGATTGAGCGCCACGGCGGGCAAGGCCCGCAGCGTGCTGTCCATGGTGGCGCTGATCAGCACAGCGCGCCTGGTGCTGGAACCGTTCGACAGCATCTGTGCCCGGGCGCTGCGCGCGCGCCTGGAAGACGACGACGAACGCGAAGCATGGGTGCATTTGTGCCAGGCGCTGGCCGAGCGTCCCGACATGACCAGCGCCTGGATCGTCTACCGCGATGGCCGCGCGCTCGGGACGGTGGCGGTCATGCTCGTGGCCGACACCATCGGCGAGATCGGCTTCCTGGTCCTGCGCTCCGAGCGCGGCCAGGGCTACGGGCGCGAGGCGGTCGGCGCCGTGGTCAGGCATGCCTTTACGCGCATGGGCCTGCACCGGCTGGCGGGCGCCACCCCGGCCGCCGACCCGGCCGCCGCCGCCGTGCTGGAACGCTGCGGGTTCCAGCGCGAGGGCCTGATGCGCGGCAGCTATGTGCATGGCGTGGCGCACCGCGACTGCTGGCTGCACGCGCGCCTGGCGACCGACCAGGACCTGGTGCTGGTACGGTAAATCAGTAGATCGCCGTCACGTCGGCGTCCACATGCTGCGGCGCCGTCAGCGGCAGGTCGAGCACGAAGCTGGTGCCGTCCTGCGCGCTGCTGACCACCGTGATCTGCCCGCCCAGCAGCGAGGTGACGATGTTGTAGCTGATCGACAGTCCCAGCCCGCTGCCGCCCTGGCCCAGCTTGGTGGTAAAAAATGGATCGAAAATCCGGCCCAGGTGCTCGGGCCGGATGCCGCCGCCGTTGTCGTGGAACTCGACCAGCACCCGACCCTCGGCCGGCATCGAGGCCGTCAGCGTCATGCTGCCGCTGTGGCCCGGCGCGAACGCGTGCAGCAGGGCGTTGTTGATGAAGTTCGTGATGACTTGCCCGAACGGCCCCGGATAACTGTCCATCCCGATCGCGTCCGACACGCTCATGTCGATATTGTGGTTGGCCGCGCGGATGCGGTTCATCATGGTGGCGATGATTTCGTGGCAGACCTGCTGCAGGTTGAAGAAGCGGCGCTGCTCGGTGGTGCGGTCGACCGCCACCTGCTTGAAGCTGTTGACCAGGTCCGCCGCGCTGGTCAGCCCGCGCAGCACCAGCGCCGCCGCCTTTTGCGAATCGGTGATGAAGGCGGCCAGCTCGGAGCGGCGCAAGCCCGGCCCGTTCATCAGCGCCTCGATTTCGGCGGTCTTTTCCTGCATGGTGCTGGCGATCAGCAGGCTGTTGCCGATCGGGGTATTGAGTTCGTGCGCCACCCCCGCCATGAGGGAACCGAGGGCGGCCAGCTTTTCCTGCGACACCAGCTGGGTCTGCGCATCCTGCAACTGGCGGTAAGCCTCGGCGTTATCGAGCGCGATCGCGCCGTACGCGCACAGGGTGCGGAAAATCATGCGCTCGTTTTCGCCATAGGCGTGCGATTGCGGCGCCTGCACCGTCATCACGCCGATGGCGCGCTCGCCCACCGTCAGCGGCACGAACAGCGCGCTCATATTGACCATCGTGCCCGGCACCACCTTGCGGTGCTCGGCATCGGGCCAGTGCTCGATGTAGATTTCGCGGCGCTCGTCGAGGCAGCGCACCGAATAGGCCTCGCCCTTGGACAGGGCAATGACGTGGTTGGGCAGTTCGCGCCCCAGTTCCACGCCAAAGGCGCGGTTCAGCGTGGTGCCGGCGGCGTCGATCAGGTAGATGGCGAAGGTGCTGGCGGTGAGCAGGCCGTGGATGTGGCGGTCGAGCGCCTGGAACACGGCGGCGGCGTCCAGGTGGGCCGTGATCTCCTGGCCGATGGCCGACAGGCGTTCGAGCGTGGCGCTGGTGCGCTGCAGGATTTCGGCGCGCCGCGCTTCCGATTCGGCCAGCTCGCGGTGGTGGTAGCCCTCGCTGCGCGCGTGCTCGGTCTGGTGATGCACCTGCATGGCGATGGCGCGGTTGGTCGCTTCCTGGCTGTGGGTCTTTTCGCGCGAGCTGGACGCCGCCAGCGCCACTTCATAGGCGCGCGCGTAGTCGCCGGCGGCCGCGTATTCGCGCGCCATGGCGTCGTACAGGTCGCCCGGCACGGTGTAGCCTTCGATGGTGGACGCCACCGACAGCGCCTGCTGCAGGTAGTGCAGCACCGGATTCGGTTCGACCATGCCGGGCGGCGGCGGCAGCGCGTGCTGGGCGTGGATCAGCGCCATCACGCGCAGCGCGGCGATCTGGTTGTAGGCGTAGCCGGGGGCGGCGGCCATGGCGGCGGCGGCGGCGGCCACCGCGATGGCGTCGCTGGCGCGGCCCAGGTGCGACAGCGCGTGCGCCTGGCCGCGCCGCGCGATGCTGCGAAAATCGGCCTGGTCGAGCGCTTCGGCGCGCGCGGCCAGGCGCGTAAAGGCGTCCAGCGCGCATGCGTAGTCGCCCTTGTCGAGCGACAGGTCGCCCAGGTATTGCAGGGCGATGGCGTAGCTGCGCGCGTTTTCCAGCGGTTTCATGATGGTCAGCGCTTCTTGCAGCATGTCGTGCGCGGCATCGAGCTGGCCCAGGCGGCGCAGGCTGTCGGCGCTGTGCATCAGGCAGGCGCCGACGCTGCGCGGCCAGCCGGTGGGACGCGCCAGTTCGAGCGCGCACTGGACCCATTCGAGCGCCGAATGGTGGTCGTTGAGGATGGTGAAGTCTTCGCCGATGTTGGTGGCGGCGGTGATGGCGGCGCGCACCTGGCCGGTGTCGAGCGCCGATTCGTAGCAGCGCATGTAGTGGCTGGCGGCGGCCGCGAAGTCGGCCGCCTGGCTGGCGGCAAGACCGAGAAAGTCGTTGACCCAGGTGGCCAGGGATGGGTGCAGGCGGCTGCTGTCGGCGTCGAAGCGCTGGCCCCAGCGGCTGATGGCGGCGACCGGGTCGCGCAGCACCGCCCAGCGCGCGAGGGCCGCTTCGGCCAGGTCGGTGCGCAAGGCGTCGCCGGCCTGGCGCGCGCTGGCGGCGGCGTCGGCAAAGGCGGCGTCGCTGCCGTCATGGTCGCCGCGGTCGATCGCGATCCAGGCCAGCAGCCAGTGGGCGTCGGCGCAGCCGGCGTGGTCGTCCAGGAGCGTGAAGCGCGATAGCAGTTCGCAGGCGTGGGCGCAGGCCAGGTCGAGCGCGCCGTCGAGCCATTCGCATTCGGCGTGCAGCAGGTGCATGCGCGCCTCCAAGCTGGCGCAGCGGTCGGGCGGGAGGTCGGACAGGGGCAGCTGGGAGAGCGCTTCGCCGGCCAGCATCAGGGCGCGGGCCGGGTCGCGCTGGCGCAGGTGCCAGGCCAGCGGCAGCAGCACCGGCAAGCGCTCCATGCCGCGCAGGGAGGACAGGGCGGACTCCCATTGTGCAACGTTGACATCGACGGTGAACATCTCCATTGCCGGGACCCCTTTACGATGGTGTTGCCATTGTATGCTGAAAAGGCGACCAACCCGTCGTTTCTGCCATTGGAAGAAACGACGGGCCAGCGGGAACGACGGGGGCGGATCAGTACAGCGTCTGCGCCGACTCGTGCAGCAGCTGTCCGTACAGCGTGTGGCGGAATTTGGCGATCTTGCCTTCCGCGACCGCCGTCAGGATCGCGCACTGCGGTTCGATCAGGTGGCGGCAGTTGTAGAACTTGCAACCGCCCAGATACGGCCCGAATTCCACGAACGCGCGTTCCAGCATCCCTTCGCTCAGGTGATACAGGCCGAATTCCTGGAACCCCGGCGAGTCGATGATCGAGGCCTGCTCGCCCAGCGAATACAGGCGCGTGAAGGTGGTGGTGTGCTTGCCGGTGTCGAGCGCCGCTGAAATCTCGCGCACCGCGATATCGGCGTCCGGCACCAGCAGATTGATCAGCGACGACTTGCCCATGCCCGACTGGCCGATGAAAATCGACGATTCCCCTTCGAGCAGCGGCATCAGGGTGGCCACCGCGTGCTCCGGATTGGCGCGCGCCGACACTTCGTGCAGCGGGTAGCCGAGCGAAGTGTAGGCCAGCAGGCGCTCGCGCGCCTTGGGCAGCAGCTCGGCCACGTCGGTCTTGTTGAGGATCAGGTGGGCCTCGATGCCGGCCGCTTCGGCCGCCACCAGCGAGCGCGAAATCAAGTCATCGGCAAAGCCCGGCTCGGTCGCCACCACGATGAACAGGCGGCTCAGGTTGGCCGCCAGCAGCTTCGACTTGTACTGGTCGGAACGGTACAGCAAGGTCTTGCGCTCGGTAATCGATTCGATCACGGCCTGGTCGTCCGAGGTCATCTTGAGGTTGACCACGTCGCCCACGGCGATATTCGTTTTTTTGCCGCGCGTGACGCATTGCAGCTTGCGTCCGGCCACATCGGCCAGGTAATGCCGCCCGTGGGCGGCGATGATGGTGCCGGTCAGGCCGGCCGCTGCCGGCACGCCCGGGCCGCTCATGCGCCGCTCCGCTGGTCGAACAGCGCATTGGCCTTGGCCGCGCAGATAAAGTCGTTGTCAGACAGCGCGCCGCCGGCCGAATGGGTGTTGTAGCGCACTGCGCACTCCTTGTAGGTGACCGTCAGTTCCGGATGGTGGTCCTGATGGTGGCTGATCCAGGCCAGCGCGTTAACGAAGGCCATGGTGTCGTAATAGTTTTTAAAGGTGAAGCTGCGCTCCAGCTTGCCGTCGATGACGGCCCAGCCGGGCACCTGCGCAAGCAGGGCGGCGATGGCGCCGGCGTCGAGGGCGGCCGCGTTGGCGCGGCAGGATAGGGTAGGAAGGCTCATCGGACCGCCAGGTTGAGTTGATGGATGCGGATGCTGGCCGGCGGGTGCGAGTCGTAAAAGGTCGAGTGCAGCCGGTCGGGCGTGAGCGTGGAGGCGTTTTCTTCGTACATCTTGACCAGCGCCGAGATCAGGTCGCGCGCGTCGGTGTGGGTGGCGGCGAAGGCGTCGGCTTCGAATTCGTGCTTGCGCGAGCTGATCGAGGTCAGCGGCGAGAACAGGAAGGTAAATACCGGCAGCACCAGCATGAACAGCAGCAGGGCCACGGCGTCCATCGGCACCCCCGGCATCGGATCGAAACCCAGGCCGCTGTAGAACCAGGTCTGGTTTTTCAGGTAGCCCAGCAGGGCCAGGAAGGCCAGCGAGACGACCGATCCGATCACCATGCGCTTGAGGTTGTGGCGCAGCTTGAAGTGGCCCAGTTCGTGCGCCAGCACCGCTTCGATTTCGGGCTGGGTCAGGCTGGCGATGAGGGTATCGAAGAAGACCACGCGCTTGTTGGCGCCAAAACCGTAGAAAAAGGCGTTGCTGTGCGCGCTGCGCTTGGAGCCGTCCATCACGAACAGGCCCTTGGCGGCGAAGTTGACGCGGGCCATCAAGCCTTCGATGCGCTGGCGCAGGCTGTCGTCCTTGAGCGGCTCGAATTTATTGAACAGCGGCATGATCAGCGTCGGGGCGATGACCATCATCACCAGCTGGAAACCGATCCAGACCAGCCAGGTGTACAACCACCACAGGTCGCCGCTTTTTTCCATCAATTGCAGCACCACCCAGATCAGCGGCAGGCCGAGCACGAGACCGAGGGCCGTACCCTTGAGGGCGTCGGCGATCCACAGGCCCAGGCTCATCTTGTTAAAGCCGAAGCGCGCTTCGAGCACGAACTGGCGGTAGTAGTCGAACGGCAGGTCGAGCACGCCGCTCACGGCGGCAAAGGCGACCAACAGGGCGATCTGGAAGGCGATGCCGGTGCCGGTGTGCGGCAGCAAGGCGATGGCCAGCCATTGGAGGCCGCCGAGCAGGGTGAAAGCGATCAGGACGGCGCTGCTGAACAGCAAGCTGAGCAGGCCAAAATGGATCTTGGCGGCGGTGTAGGCGGCCGCTTTCTGGTGTGCTGCAAGGGGAATTTTTTCGGCAAAATCGGCCGGGACGGCGCCGCGGTGGGCCAACACGCAGCGCAACTGGCGGCTGGACAGCCAAAAGCGCAGTACCAGGGTCAAAATCAAGAAAGAAACGAACAATATCGAAAACGCGAGTGAAGACATTCTGTGCCTGTGAGAAAATGCAGGATTGTTTAGGCCAAGAGAGAATTATGTCACATGCCACTGATTTAGCAGCACCGGCCGCGTTAGCGCGCCCAAATGAGTTCAACCTGGTTTGGGTGGACATGGAAATGACGGGCCTGGAGCCCGATACCGACCGCATCATCGAAGTGGCGGTGGTCGTGACCGACATGCACCTGAACATCCTGGGCGAAGGCCCGGTGTTCGCCATCCACCAGTCGGACGAGACGCTCGACAAGATGGATGCGTGGAACAAGGGTACCCACGGCCGCTCCGGGCTGATCGACAAGGTCAAGGCATCGACCGTGACCGAAGCCGAAGCCGAAGCGCAACTGATCGCCTGGCTGAAGAACTACGTTCCCGCCGGCAAGTCGCCAATGTGCGGCAACACCATTTGCCAGGACCGCCGCTTCATGGTGCGCGGCATGCCGAAGCTGGAAGCGTTCTTCCACTACCGCAACCTGGATGTGTCGACGCTGAAAGAACTGTGCAAGCGCTGGAAGCCGGAAATTGTCAGCGGCTTCAAGAAGCACCAGAAGCACACGGCGCTGGCCGACATCATCGAATCGATCGAAGAGCTGCGCTACTACCGCGAGCATTTCATCAAGCTGTAAGTGCCTAGTCTTCGCCCCGGCCGTCCTGGCCGGGGCACGCCTTTCCCCCTGTTGTATTGCGTGCCGCGCCGCCGCTGGCGGGCCGCTGCACCTTGCGCCGGGAATGGCTTTTTCCTCTAGAATGATCTTTACGCAACAGCAATGGGATCGTGCGACATGAAAACTGTAACGATGCGGTCCGGACGCCTCATTCCCGCGCTCGGACAAGGTACGTGGAACATGGGAGAAGACCCGGCGCGGCGCCAGGACGAGATTGGCGCGCTGCGGCTGGGCATGGATCTTGGCATGGGCTTGATCGACACGGCCGAGATGTATGGCGAGGGCGGGGCCGAGGAAGTGGTGGGCGCGGCGATTGCCGGGCGGCGCGAGCAGGCGTTCATCGTCAGCAAAGTGTATCCGCACAACGCCGACCAGCGCGGGGTGCGCGCGGCCTGCGAGCGCAGCCTGCGCCGCCTCGCGACCGACCGCATCGATTTGTACCTGCTGCACTGGCGCGGGGCGGTGCCGCTGTCGGAAACGCTGGACGCCTTCCAGGCGCTGCAACAGGAAGGAAAGATCCTCGATTTCGGCGTGAGCAATGTCGACCTGGGCGACATGCTGGAAGCGGACGCCTTGCCCGGCGGACGCGGGATTGCCGTGAACCAGGTGCTATTCAATCTGGCCAAGCGCGGGATCGAGTGGGATTTGCTGCCGTGGTCGCGCAAGCAGGGCATGCCGCTGATGGCGTATTCGCCGCTGGAGTCGGCGGGCCCGGAGCGCGAGGCGCTGCTGGGCAATCCGAGCCTGGTGGCGGTGGCCGGGCGGCATGGCTGCACGGCGGGGCAGATCGCGCTGGCGTGGCTGCTGCGGCAGGACGGGGTGGTGGCCATTCCCAAGGCGGCCGATCCGGCCCACGTGCGCCAGAACCGGGCGGCGGCGGAGGTGGTGCTCACCGCGTTCGACCTGGAAGACCTGGACCGGGCATTTCCGCCACCGAAGAAGCGACAGGCGCTGGCGATGCGCTAGGGGAACGAGCTGAGTTTGAGTCGGCTTCGATCCGGATCTACCGATACTCTCGTCGCCGCGCCACGGCGGTACTGGGCGGGCCCCCAAGTTTGTCGATCAATGGTCGGCTACGGTGCGAACTTGGGTCCCCCGCCGAGTGCCGCCTTGGCGCGGGGACGACGGAGCATCGTTTAGCGGCTACAACAAATTAAGCGGAATCCGGCGGCACGCGGCACAACGGCGCTTCCATCCACAAGGAGAACACATGGTCAGCATCGTGCGCGTGGTCGGCGAGCGCGGCAAGGAAATCGGGTCGATCCTGTGGCGCTGCGTCTACAGCGTCAGCCTCACCTTGCTCTGTTCCGCCGGCCTGGCCTTCATTCCCCAGGGCGCCGAATCGCTGCTCCTGGTCAGCGATCCGGGCTGGACCTTTCCAATCTTCATCTTTTCCGTGGCCAGCTGGTCCACCGCCGCCTGGTACAGCGCGCGCCTGACCCTCGGCCGCGTGTTCGACGGCACCTCCCTGCTGGATCGCACCGACACGCCCTTCGTCAATGGCATCCGCATGTGGCTGCCGCGCTTTCTCGGCATCGTGCCGGCCAGCGTGCTGTCGATCCAGTTCCAGCGCCTGGGCCAGCCGGCGCTGGCGCTGGCCTGCTTTATCACCGCCTTCGCCATGGGCGTATTCGTGCTCAAGCGGCGCGCCTGGTTCGCCTCGCGTTTCCACGGCTTCGAGGGGCAGACCAGCTCGATCCGCTTCGAGTCGCTGCAACAGCGCACGGTGCTGACGGTGTCGCTCGCCATCGCGCTCACGTTCGTGCTGCTGTTCGCCGTGTGGATCTGGCCGGTCGAAGTCACGCGCTATGTCACCGCGCCGGCGCTGCTGTGCTTCGCCTTCGCCAGCTGGATCCTGTTCGGCGACCTGGTGCTGACCTATTCCTTCAAGCAGGCCAGGCTGCCCTCGATGGCGGCGCTGCCGCTGCTGCTGTTCATCGTGTTCAGCCTGTGGAACGACAATCACCAGGTCAGGCTGCTTCCCATCGAAGCGAATGATCCACCGCTGATCCGGCGCACCGTCAAGGACAAGCTCAATCAATGGCTGCAAACGCGCGTCGACAGCGGCGCGCTGCTGCCGCGGCGGCCGTTTCCCCTGTACGTGGTGGCGGCCGAAGGCGGCGGCATCCGCGCCGCCTACTGGACCGGCATGGTGCTGGCCAAGCTGCAGGATGACAGCGAGGCGCGCTTCGGGCGCCACCTGTTCGCGCTCAGCGGCGTCTCCGGAGGCAGCCTGGGCGGCAGCGCCTTCGCCGCACTGGTGGCCGACGACGGCGGCAACGGCCTGGCCAACGCCTATTGCGCGCGCGGCGGGCGCGGCACGCCCTACCAGGAATGCATGCGCAAGGTCTTGCAGCGCGACTTCCTGTCGCCCACGCTCGGCTACATGCTCTATCCGGACATGCTGCAGCGCTTTTTGCCGTTCGCGATGCCGGCGGCGGACCGCGCCCGCGCGATGGAAGCGGGCTGGGAGCAGGGCTGGCACAGCGCGACCGGCAACGAGCGCTTCGGGCGCCGCTTCGACCAGCTGTGGGCCGCCGACGGCGCCATGAACGTGCCCTCGCTGCTGCTCAACGCCACCCTGGTCGATGGCGGCAACCGCATCATCGCCAGCGACCTGGTCATCGACGGCAGCTTTCCGGATGCCTACGATGCGCTCGACCCGGTGCTCGACCTGCACCAGATGAGCCTGGGCACGGCGGTGCACAATAGCGCGCGCTTCAGCTATGTCAGCCCGGCCGGGACGGTGTCGGCCTGCCGCGCGGGCAAGCAACTGGTGGCGTGCGCGCCGGGAGTGGAACGGGCGCCGTGGGGAAGAGTCATCGATGGCGGCTACTTTGAAAACTCCGGCGTCGAATCGGTGCGCGACCTGCTGTTCGCGATGCGCCCGACGCTGGACGAGTGGCGCGAGCGCCACTACGACATCGACCCGGTCGTGATCGTCATCAGCAATTCGCCCGAGGCGCTGGCGCCCAGGGAGAAGCAAGACCCGGCCGGCGCGCGCATGGATACGACCTTCCTGTCGGAACTGCTGGCGCCGCCACTGGGCTTGTTCAATACCCGCACGGCGCGCGCCACCTTCGCCGTCACGGCGGAACGGCGCGACATGGCCGCGATCCTGCCACCCGGCCCGGTGCGCTTCCTGTGGTTCGGCATGCCATCGGAAACCCACACCCCGCTGGGCTGGGCCCTGGCCGGCAAGACCTTCAAAGGCATCGACACGCTGCTCGAACCGCCGCATAACGCCAAGCTCCCGTTCGATGCCGTGCTGGAACGCTTGCCGCCGCCATAAGCTGTGCCGCAGGAAATAAATTTCCGCTTACGTGGGTTGGCGAACGGAACGGGAAGGGGGGAGGGCGTATTGTTGTGTCTCAAACAAACAGGAGGCTCTATGACCAAGCACACCAACGACCCAAGTGAGCAGCAGCAGCGCGCAAACGAACAGGCGCAGCAGGAAGCCACCAAGAACCGCCAGCGTGCCGAAGAGGACGAGGTCGCCGGCAACCACAAGAATGACGGCGTCAAGGATCACCAGGGCGCCGACAAAGGCCCGCGCGGTCAATAAATCGCCCGCGTGACGCCGTTCTTCGGCCCGGCTTGCTTCCCTATCAGGAGCGCAAGCCGGGCCGCTGTGCTTTGGCGGGTGCCGGCGATCCAGGTGAACGGTATTGTCACGTTCTGTAGCGCAACCCTCAGCGCAACAGCGAAGACTGCAACATAGATGGCCGCGACATACATGACCGCGATGCTGGCAACATTCATCAACAGGATCACGCCATACATCACGATCGCGATCATCGCGGCCCTCCCGGCAGCCAGGCGCCGCTGCCTCCCGCATTGGAGATGGCCTGGAACGCCGGCACCAGCAGCGGCGGCACCCCCATCGCGGGCGGAAGTACCGTCAGGACCAATGCCAGCAAGGTGAAACACGCGATGCCGCGCAACAAAGGCAGGAAGCTGTTTCTGACAATTCCCGGCCGCAAGACCGAATACCCGGGTTTTGCCGGATGATAGTGCACCGGCACATGCATCCCCACGCGCAGCATGGCGTGGTACGCATGGGCAAACGCTGGCGAGCCGTACAGATTCTCGATGCCGAATGCAATCCGCGTGCCGCCATACTGGGTCGCGTCGACCGAAAAGGTGTACGCCACCTGAGGGCAATAGCCGCGTGGTCCATCCTCGTCATGCCGCTCCAGGATGCCGGCGCGGGTGATGCGCGCGATGGCGGTCGGCCAGCGTGTGCTGCGCCAGGCGCTCAGCAGCAGCCCTGCGCCACGCACCGACAGGCCTAGCGTCGCCAGCATTCCCAGCAGTACGATGCCGTATACCACTTCCCGCCACATGGATGTCCTTTTTATAATGTGCATCTAGGAAACAATGCAATCTTATCGTTCATTGTCCACCACATCAATACAGCCGGGCCGGCATGCCGCAAACGCACGAAAATAGTGCACCTCTGCACCTTTCTGGCTCATCTGTGGTGGAATCGCAGCTTCGCCGTCCTGGTTTACCCCTCATGTCCGACCCCCGTGCCGCCTGGCTCACCGCTTTATTACCCCCGCCCAACAGTGCCGCCCGCCTTGAACAGTGGCGCGCCAGCGTGGCCGCCTTCCTGGCCCTGATCCTCACCGGCGTGACGTGGTCACGCTCGAATTCGGCACGGCGCTGGCCGACGCCTGGGGCTTGATGCGGCATCACCAGGTGCATGCGCTGCCGGTGCTGAACCGGGCGCGGCGCGTGATCGGCATCGTCACCCAGACCGATTTCCTGCGTCATAGCGACCTGGACATGTACAGCGGACTGGGAGGACGCGTGCGCGCACTGCTGCAACGCAGCCCACTGACGCATTCGGACAAGCCGGAAGTGGTGGGGCAGATCATGACGGCCAGGGTGGCCACGGCGCATGTGCGCACGCCGATCGTGGAACTGGTGCCGCTGATGACCAGCAGCGGCTTGCACCACATTCCCGTGGTCGACGACGAAGACCGGTTTGCCGGCATCGTCACCCAGTCCGACCTGGTGGCCGCGCTGTATCAGGGGCGGCTGTCGGAACTGGCGGAACTGGCGCCGGCGGCGCAGGGCATTGCGCCCCACGCGCACCGGGCTTGCTACTTCATTACTCGGCCACCGGATCGGCGCCGCAGCACTTCTTGTACTTCTTGCCGCTGCCGCAAGGGCAGTCGTCGTTGCGGCCGACTTTCGGCTCGTCGCGCTTCACGGTGCTCACCGGAGCCTTGCGCAGCGGCACCCAGAAGCGGTGAATGGCCGGCAGGTTGGCCTGGATATCCAGGGCCAGCTTGTGGCCTTTCATCGGCGTATCGACTTCTTTCAGTTCTTCTTCCTCGATCTCGTCGGCGCCGAGCAGGTAGATCGGGCGCATCAGCGGTTCCAGGTCCGATTCCCAGATCGGGTCCCACGAACCCGGGCGCAGTTCCATGCCTTCCCAGAAGCCCCAGCACCAGGCTTCGCCGTCGAGCAGCATCGTGCCTTCGTGCTCGGCTTCGCAGAACAGCGGCTCGAATTCCTTGGGCGCCACTTCAAACGTGACCAGCACTTCATTCATGAAGCGCATGATCAGTTCGATGATGCGTTCTTCTTCCTTGGCATTCTTGAACTTGGGGACGCTCTTTTCATCCTCGCCCCACACTTTTGGCAGCCACTCGGCCGGCATGATGGTTTCCGGACCCATTGCCACGGCGGTCAGGTAGCCGTGCAGGGTGTCCATGGTCATGGCGTCTTCCGCACTGCGGTCGGACAGGAGGAACTGGTCGAGTTCGTCGAATTCTTTTTCTGAAAGGGGCTGGTCGAGTTGCATGGCGTGCTCTTGTTGATCGTTGAAGCTGCTAGTTTAACGCGTTCGCGCACCGGGAAGTACTGTTAAATGCGGCGCGCCGTACAATAGCGGGCATGACGACGCCATTTTCCGACCCCGACACACCCGCCATCCACCCGTTCTCGAACCTGAGCCCCGAGTGCGTGCTCGACGCGCTCGACAGCGTCGGCCTGCGCGCCGACGGCCGCCTGCTCGCGCTCAACAGCTACGAAAACCGGGTCTACCAGGTCGGCATGGAAGACGCCGACCCGGTGGTGGCCAAGTTTTACCGCCCCGAGCGCTGGAGCGACGCCGCCATCCTGGAAGAGCACGCCTTCGTGCAGGAACTGGCCGAACGCGAAATCCCCGTGGTCCCCGCGCTCACCCTGGACGGGCGCACCCTGCACAGCTTCGGCGGCTTCAGCTTTGCCGTCTTCCCGCGCCGCGGCGGGCGCGCGCCCGAACTCGACGACCCCGCCGTGCTGGAGTGGACCGGACGCTTCATCGGCCGCATCCACGCGGTCGGCGCCCTGAAAAGCTACAGCCAGCGCCCGGCCCTGACCATCGACACCTTCGGACGCGAACCGCGCGACTTCCTGCTGGCCAACGACTTCATCCCGCCCGAACTGCTGGCCGCCTACACCAGCGTGCTCGAGCAAGCCCTGGACGGGGTGCGCCACTGCTACGCGCGGGCGGGCGAATCGGCCCAGCTGCGCCTGCACGGCGACTGCCACGTCGGCAACGTGCTGTGGACTCCGGACGGCCCGCACTTCGTCGACTTCGACGACAGCCGCACCGGGCCCGCCATCCAGGACCTGTGGATGCTGCTCTCGGGCGAGCGCAGCGACATGGTGCGCCAGATGAGCGACATCCTGGCCGGCTACGAAGACTTCGCCGACTTCGACGAGCGCCAGCTCAACCTGATCGAAGCGTTGCGCACCCTGCGCCTGATCCATTACTCGGCCTGGCTGGCGCGGCGCTGGGACGACCCGGCCTTCCCGGTCGCCTTCCCATGGTTCAATACACAACGTTACTGGCAAGATCGCATCCTCGAACTGCGCGAACAGATCGCGCTGATGGATGAGCCAGCGCTGTGGTAACGCTGCTGTAGAGCAAAGGGCCGAATTGGCTGGTTTTTCCGCGTCTGATCCGTGCGCCGGGGCGGGCCGACCTGACAGATAATCAACGTCAGGCCTTCCCATGCCGGGACGGTAGCCCAAGCGAGAACGACGATGGAACCGACACCAGCCCCGCACGACGATGCCAACCTGACCATCGCGCTGCCGCCCGACGGCGCCGCGCCCCAGGCTGCCGCTGTGCCTGCTGCCGCCGAACCGGGTCCCGACCGCGCCCAGTCCGAAATGCGCGCCATCCACGAAGCCATCGCCCGGGTCGAAGCCGAAGCCAAGGCGTCCTGCGCCGCCGAAAGCCGGGCCCACGCCGAAGCGCGCGCCCGTGGCCTGGCCGAGGAACGCGCCGCCATGGACGCCGCCGCCGCCGCCGCCGCCCTGCAAAATGCACAAGCCTCCGAAGAAGCCATCGAAGCGAACCGCGACCGCCTCGAAACCCTGCGCGCCGCCGCCCAGGCCAGCCTGGAACGCCTCGAAGCGGTGCGCCAGGAAACCGCCGAACTGCGGGCCCGGGTCGAAGCCGATACCCAGATCAAACTGGCTGCCGAAACGCGCCTGAAAGCCGACGAAGAATCACGTCGCCGCAGCGCCGAACACATCGCCGCCGAAGCCGAGCTGGCCGAACAGGCCGCGCGCGCTACTGAAGCGCTGCTGGTGCAGACCGAGCAGGCGCGCCTGCAAGCGGTCGAACGGGTCGCCGCGGTGCACGCCGCCCAGGAAGAAGTGCTGCACATCGCCAACGCCGACGCCCGCATGACCACCCTGGCGCGCGAACGCGAGCGCCAGGCCAAGGGTGCGCGCCACACCGCCGAACTGCTGGCCGACGCCGAATCCGAAGCGCTCGAATTGACCGTCCAGCGTGAAAAAGCCGACCAGATCGCCCTGGCATCGGCCTTTGCCCGCGCCGTGGCCGAAGCGCGCGCGCTGGAAGAGGCACGCGCCCTGGCCCACATCGAACAGGAACGCGAAGCGATCGCCATCGCCCAGGCCGAGTCCGAGCGCGTGGCCGCCCAGTCGATCCACCTGCGCCTGCAATCCGAAAAAGAATTGCGCGACGCCGCGCTGCACCGCGAACGCCTGGAAAAGATGGCCGCCGCCGGCGCCGCCGCCCGGCGCGATGCCGAAGCGCGCATCCTGACCGCGACCGCAGAACGCATCGAAGTCGACAAGCGCCTGCGCGAAGTCGCCGTGGCGCGCGCCAAGGCCGAAGACGACGCCAGCGCCGTCGTGCAAGCGAAGGTGGACGCCGAAACGCTGGCCACGGCGCATGCGAACGAACGCGCCCTGGCCGACCAGGCCGCCACTGCAGCCGCCCTGGCCGAAGCCGAAGAACAGCAACGCGCGCGCGCGCTGGCCGAGGAGCGCGCCAGCCTGGCCCAGGCCGCGGCCGATCTCGCCGCCGCCCAAAACGCCTCCGAACAAGCCGCCGTGGCGTCGATTGCCGAACAGGTCGAGCTGCAGCGGCGCGCCAGCGCGCTGGCCGCCGACAAGGCGGCGCAAGCGGCTGCGCTGGCGCAGGCCGAACAAGCCCACGCCGAAGCCGAACAAGCCGCACTGGCACAGCTGCAAGAACGCTTGGAGGCCGAAACCCGCGCCGCCGCAGCGGCCCAGGCGCGCGCCGACGCCGAACAGACCGAAGCGGTGCTGCTGCGCCAGAAAGCCGATTGCGAACAGCGCCTGGCCGAGTCCCGGCAAATCGAAGTCGAAGCGACCCGCCTGCTCGCCGAGCAGGTTGAGATCGACAGCGCGCAGGCCAGCGCTGCCGCCGACGCCATCGCCGCCCAGGCGCGCGTGGCCTCGGCCCTGGCGCTGGCGCAAGGCGCGCGTGCCGAGGCCGAGCGGCAAACCCTGGCCATGGCCGAGCAGGCGCTGGCGCTGGCTGAAGAAACCCTGGCGAATGAACGCGCGCGCGCCGAAAGCGAGCGCAACGCCCTGGCGCTGGCCGAACAGCACGCGGCCGAGCAGCGTCAGCTGGCCGAACTGGCGGCGAGCACCGAGCAAGCCAAACGAACCGAAGCCGAAGCCACGCGCAATCTGGTGCGGCAGGCCGAAATCGAAAGCGTGCAGGCCCAGGCCGCCGCCGACGCCATCGCCGCCCAGGCCCGCGCCGCCATCGACCTGGCCCAGACACAGAGTGCGCGCGCCGTGGCCGAACAGCAAAAACTGGCCTTGGCCGAACAGGCATTGGCCGACGAACGCGCGCGTGCCGACAGCGAAGCCGCCGCGCTTGCGCTGGCTGAACAAACCGCCGCCGGCCAGCGCCAGATGGTGGCCGCCGCCGCCTGCGCCGAGCAGGCCAAGCGGCTTGAAGCCGACGCCACGCGCGAACTGGTGCAACAGGCTGAAATCGAAAGCGTGCAGGCGCAAAACGCTGCCGACGCCATCGCCGCGCAGGCGCGCGCCGCCACCGGGCTGGCCGAGGCGCAGCGCGAACGCGCCCGTTCGGAACAGCAAAAACTGGCGCTGGCCGAGGAAACGCTGGCGCAGGAACGCGCCAGCGCCGACAGCGAGCGTGCCGCCGTCATGCTGGCCGAGCAAACCCTGGCCGCCAAGCGCCAGCTGGCGCTGGCCGGCGCCGGCGCCGAGCAGGCCGGGCGCACCGAAGCCGAGGCCGCGCGCGTGCTGGCGCAGCAGGCCCAGGTCGAAACCGAACAGGCGGCACGCGCTGCCGACGCGGTCGCTGGCCAGGCACGCGTGGCGACCGAACGCGCCCAGGTCCAGCAAGTGCGGGCCGAGGCCGAACAACAGAAACTCAAGCTGGCCCAAGAAGCGCTGCTGCTCGAACGCGCCAGCGCCGAGGCCGAGCGGGCCAGCGTCGAGACCGAACGCGCCTCGCTGGCGCTGATCGAGCAAAAGCTGGCCACCCAGCGTCAGCAACTGGCGGCCGACCAGCGCGCCGAACAGGCGATTGCGGCGCGGCTGGCATCCGAACAGGCGGCCTGCCTGTCGGCGCGCACGCGGGCCGAAGCCGAGCACGAAGCGGCCAGCATGGCGCGCCAGTTCCAGGTCGCGCAAGAAATTGCGGCCCTGGCCGCGCAAGACAAGCGCGATGCCCAGCGCGTGCTGCTCGACAGCGCGCAGGCGCAGGCCGACATGCAGCGCAAGGGCGCGATCACCACCAAGGAAATGGCCGACGCCAAGCGCGAACTGGTGGCGCTCGAAATGCGCCGGCTGGAAGCCGATACGCATACCCTGATGCTTACCAAGCACGCCATCGACGACGAAAAACGCAACAGCGCCACCGATGCGGCGCAGCGGTCGACCTCGGCCACGATGACACACCAGGTGCTGGGCCGCCTGACCGCGCCGGCCAAGGGCTGAGACGGGCGGTGCAAGCGGCGCGCGGAGGCTGGCATCGCAGTTTTCATGCTGGTGGGGTAAGATCGGCGGCATGACGAATCCCAAGTTGCTGTTGACCCTGCTGCTGTCGATCCCGCCCGGATTGCAAGCGGCGGAGCTGTCGGTGCTGGTCGACACCAGTACCGAGATGCCGATGGCGCGCTTCGAGAGCGGCCGACTGGCCGATGGCATCCACAAAGACATCGGTCAGGCACTGGCTGGCGCCATGGGGCGCACGGCGGTGTTTGTCGCGCTGCCGCGCAAGCGCATAGTACGGGCGCTGGAGGATGGCGGCGCGGACGTGCTGTGCAGCTACGTTCCCGAATGGCTCCCCGGATCGTTCCGCTGGAGCCAGGCGTTTATTCCGATCACCGAAGTGCTGGTGACGGCGCGCAGTGCGGAGCGTCCGCGCAGCGTGGTCGACGTATCGGGGCAAGCGATCGGCACGGTGCTTGGCTACTCCCATCCCGAGCTTGACGAAGCGCTGGGTAAAGGATTCATCCGCGACGAGGGCGTCAGCTCGCTGGCCAACCTGCGCAAGCTGGCGGTGGGGCGCTTGCAGCATGTGGTCACGGCCAAACTTTTTCTCGACTACCGCCAAAAGCTGGGCGACCCCGCGCTCGTGCTGCACCCGCCGCTGGCGGTCAAGAGCTACATGGGCCAGTGCGCCGTCTCCCCCAAAGGCAAGGTCACGCTGGCCGAGGTCGACAAAGCCATCGAGCGCCTGATTGCCGACGGCGCCATCGCCACCATCTTCGCCCGCTACCAGTAGCCGCCCCTTACCACGCCGCCACAATCCCCCAACCGGGGTCAGAGCTCTAAATTGCAATATTTTTTCGTTTCCCAACCGGGGTCTGACCTCTGATTCGCAATTTTGTTAACCGGGCTGATGCTGTCGGGCGCGATCTTTTGCTCATTTACGCGAAATTCGCAGCAGAACAAGGGCGATTGCGACAATTTCCGCTTTTCCAATTTTACAAAATTTCGAATCAGAGGTCAGACCCCGGTTAGGAAGCGAAAACGTTGCGAATTAGAGCTCTGACCCCGGTTGTGGGAGTGTTGAGTGCGGGGTGTAGGAATTATCGGGGTGTTTAGTTTTGCAATACAATCGATGCATTTCTTCCAACAGGCGTGTCTCCGTGACTTCCACTCCCATTAAAATCGCCGCTGCGCTTGCCATCGCGGGCGCGGCCGGTGCGGCTGTTCTGTTTGCCGGACGTAAGCCGACCCCGGCGACGCCGCCGCCGCCTCCGTCCGTCAAGGCCTCAGCAGCGGCCACGCCTGCGCCGCGTTCCACGACGGCGCCGTTGATGGCCGGTATGCAGACCTTGCTGGCCAATTACCGCAAAATCATCGTGCTGCTCGCCGACGAGAAGTCGATGCCGCCCAACGAGCGCGAACAGGCGCAGCGCGTCGGCCAGAACCTGTTCCACGAAAATCAGTCGCACGCCGCGTCGCTCGAACGCGATCTGGCCGCGCTGCTCGCATCGAACCAGCCGAACCGCTTCGATGCCGTCAGCGAGCTGCTCAGCTTCATCGAGTCCGATAAATCCCTGTTCGATGCCGACCGCCTCGCTTTCCGCGAGCTGCTGCAGGGCTTGCTGGCGGAAGTGGCCAAGGATTCGAGCTTGCCGGCCATTAAGATCCACAAGCGCTTGTCGGAGGATCTCGATGCGCTGGCCGAGATCGAGCGCAATTATGAGAAGGAAATCCGCCAGGTCTTCGGCCGCTACGAGTCGCGTGCGATCGAGCTTAAACGCGAGCGCTGGGACAGTTATCTGGCCTATCTCAAGACCCTGTACACGCGCGATACCATCCTCAAGGAGCAGGGCGTGGTGATGCCGTACCCGGCGTCAGCCTTGCCGCGCGAGACCAAAACCAAGGCCGAGCCCGATCCCAACGAGATTTTCGGCACTTCCCTGCCCAAGAAAACCGTGGTGCTGACCTTCGACGATGGACCGCACAAGCGCTACAGCGAAGAAATCGCCGCCATCCTCAAACAGTACGGGGTGCCGGCCGTGTTTTTCAGCGTGGGCCGCAACCTGGGCAGCGTCGATGCCGCCGGCAAGGCCACCTTGTCCGATGGCGCCGCCGTCAGCCGCAAGCTCAAGGCGGGCGGCTACACGCTGGCCAACCACAGCTACACGCACGCCCAGTTATCGAAAGAAACCGGCGACAAGCTCATGGCCGAGATCCTCAACACCGATGTGCTGCTCAAAGCCATCGACGCCAGCCGCGCGCCGCTGTTCCGCTTTCCCTACGGCGCGCGCAACAGCGAGGGCATGCATGCGCTGGAAGGCGCGCACCTGCGCTCGGTGATGTGGAATATCGATTCGCTCGACTGGGCCGATCCGGTCCCGGCCTCGATCGCGGAGCGGGTCTTGCGTACGGTCGACAAGGAGGGCCGCGGCATCATCCTGTTCCACGACATCCACGCGCGCACGGTCAAGGCGCTGCCTGCCGTGCTGGACCGCCTGATCGCGGAGGGCTACCAGTTCGCCGGCTGGGACGGCAGCAATTTCACCAGCGCCAACACGGCCGCCGCGCCGGCCGAGAAGGTGGCGGTCAGCACCGGCTATGCCAATTCCTGGGCCATCGTGATCGGCATCGACAGCTATCCCAAGTGGCCCAAGCTGCAATACGCGGTGCGCGATGCCCAGGGTGTGCGTGAAGTGCTGATCGGCAAGTTCGGTTTCGCGGCCGAGCGCGTGGTCTCGCTCAACAATGCCGATGCCACCCGGGCCGGCATCCTGGGCGCCTTCCATGACCGCCTGGCACACGGCGGGGTGCAAAAAAACGACCGGATCTTCGTGTTTTTCGCCGGCCACGGCGCCACCCGCCAGCTCAGTTCGGGCCGCGACCTCGGCTACATCGTGCCTTACGATTCCGACCCGACCCAGTTCGCCACCGATGCGATTCCGATGAGCGAGATCCAGAACATCGCCGAGAGCCTCACCGCCAAGCATGCGTTGTTCGTGATGGATGCCTGCTACAGCGGGCTGGGCCTGACGCGCGGCGGCGGCGCCGGCGCTTTCCTGCGCGATAACGCGCGCCGCATCGGACGCCAGATGCTGACCGCCGGCGGGGCCGACCAGCTGGTGTCGGACGGCGGGCCGAACGGGCATTCGGTGTTCACCTGGACCTTGCTGCAGGGCCTGGCGGGGAAGGGCGACCTGAACGGGGATGGCTTGATCACGGCCACCGAGCTGGCGGCGTATGTGGCGCCGGCGGTGGCGGGCGTGTCGAACCAGACGCCGGCCTTTGGCAGCTTGCCGGGCTCGGAAGGGGGCGATTTCGTGTTCGAGTTGCCGATCGAGACGGAATTCTTGAATCCGCAGACGGCGCAGCTGTCGACCGAGGCGATCGCACTCAACGCCAAGCTCGACGCGGTGCGTCCGGACACGCCCAAGGCGGACGACAAGCCGGGCGTGATGGCGCCGGCGGCACCGGTCGCGGTCAAGGATTTGCAAGGCAAGGAGCAGAAGCTGGTCACGCCGCTGGCGGTGCCGTCGTCGGCGCGCCAGCTGGCGCAGCGCGCCAATGACCGCGGTTTGCAGCTGTTTAAGGAAAAGCAGTATGCGGCGGCCGAGGCCGAGTTCACCGAGGCGCTGAAACTGCGCGCCGATTTTGCCCTGGCGGCGAATAATCTGGGCTTTGTGTATTACAAGCAGGGGAAATTCGCCGAGGCGGCGCGCTGGTTCGACAATACCGTGAAGATGGACCCGTCGCGCGCGGTGGCGTACCGCAACCTGGGCGATGCGCATGCCCAGGCGGGCGATGTGGCGAAGGCGAAGCAGGCCTACAAGACCTTCATGGAGCTGGCGCCGGCCAGCGCGGGGGCGGCGTATGTGAAGCAGCAGCTGGAAAAGCGCTAGTTCGTCCTGCGTCCTTGCCGGCACCGCCAGCAAGGACTTCCCGCGCCAGGGCGGCGCGCGCCGGGAACGCATGCGTTCCCGGCAAGTTGTTTCTCAGCCACTAGCTGCGCCAGCAAGCCGGGAAGGTGCATGCATTCCCGTCGGTGCGGGAAGTCGTCTCCGGCAGCGCCAGGGACGAGGCCACGGGGCTGCACAGAGCAGCTGGCATCACACCGTGAACCTTGCCCCGTCAAGCCACGCCCAGCGCCTCTTGCTGTTTCTTGTAGCGCAGCGACGACCACACCGACACCAGGATGAACGCCACGCCCGACAGCCCCGTGAACCACTCCGGAATGTGATAGCGCACGCTGGCGAACATGATCAGCGCCAGGATCCCGATCGCGTAATGCGCGCCGTGTTCCAGATAGACAAACTCCTGCAAGGTACCTTTTTCGACCAGGAACACGGTCATGGAGCGCACGAACATGGCGCCGATCGCCAGGCCCAGCATGATGATGACCACGTCGCTGGTGATCGCAAACGCGCCGATCACGCCGTCGAAACTGAACGAGGCGTCGAGCACTTCCAGATACAGAAACCCACCGATACTGCCGCGCGACACGATTTGCCCGATGCTCGGGTCGGCTTCTTCTTCCTCCAGCAGGGAACTGATCCAGTTCACACCCACGTAAATCACCACGCCCAGCACGCCAGCCATCAGCACGCTCAGCTTGCGCGCTTCCGGGACCAGGTACATGGCCACGAACGAGGCGCACAGGGTCAGCAGTACCGCCAGGCTCTCGCTGCCGTAGGTGCCTACCTTCTCTTCGACCCATCCGAGCCAGTGAAGTTCCTTCTCTTCGTCGAATAAAAAGTTGAGGAAGACCAGCAGCAGGAAGGCGCCCCCGAACGCCGCCACTTCCGCATGGTTGTCGGTCAGGTGGCGCGAGTATTCGTCCGGCGTGTTGATCGCCATGGTCCACACATCCAGCAAGCCGAGCCCGGTCGCGACCGAGACTATGACCAAGGGAAACAGCAAGCGCATGCCGAACACGGCCACGATGATCCCGACCGTCAGGAACAGCTTGCGCCAGAAGTCGTTCCAGTGGCGCAGCACGGACGCGTTGACGACGGCGTTGTCGAACGAGAGCGACACTTCCAGCACGCCCAGCACGGCGGCGATCCACAGGGCATTGAGCAGGCCGGGGACGCCGCCGCGCGAGTAGCCCCACCAGCAGGCAACGGCAAGGAGAACGAAGGTGACAATGAAAGAGAGTCTGAAGTGGCGCATGGGCAAATTCCCGGGGAAAAGTTCGATACGAATGGCGGGCGCCGGCGGGCGGCGGTCTGATGTCATTCTAATAGGTTTCCCGCCCGATGAGCAGTCAAACGCGCGCACCCGGCCGCGCTCCGGTGCTGCATGCCGGCCGGGCGCGCCTGGCGCCAGACGCCCGGCGGCCTGCCCGCGCCGGCGCCGAAATCGGTGGCCAAAAAGCAGGCCGCCGAACTTTTATGCTGCCTTGGCAAGGGCGTGATCTGCGATAATTGTTAATTACGCAGCAATTGTGCGGTTTAACGACAACAAGGATGTACGCATGGATATCAGCTACCTCATCACGCCTGTCCTGACCTGGCTGGTGGTGGGACCAATCAAGTTCCTGATTAATAGTGCGCACCAGCGGCGCTGGGCGTTCAATTTGGTCGGCAACGGCGGCTTTCCCAGCAATCACAGCTCGGTGGTGACCAGCATGGCGACCCTGATCGCCCTGCGCGAGGGCATGGGCAGCCCGGCCTTCGGCGTCGCCGTGACCCTGGCATTCATCGTGATGATCGATGCCAACAGCCTGCGCCAGCACGTCGGACGCCAGGCTGCCGCCATCAACCGCCTGGCCGGCAGCGCCGCCGACCATACCCATCTGCGGGAACGCATGGGACATACGCTGGTCGAAATCACGGGCGGCATTTGCACCGGCATCGGCATGGGGTTTGCGGTGTTTCACTTGTTCCAGCGCTTTTGACGCAGCATTGACCCGCGCCATCGCCTACGGGTGTGGCGCGGGGAGTCGTGCCTGGCAGTGCCAGCGACGATCATTCCACCCCGATTGTTGCAGTTCAGCATGGCACGAATGCAGTTCAGTCCCGCAAATCCGCAGTTCAGCCATCGAAACAGGCAAGTTGAAAGATCGCTAATTGACGTCGATATCCGTCTCAAGGATACTTTGGCGCTGGAAGTTTTCAATTTGATACATACGTCTGACCGATTTGATCCCGGAGAATCCCATGCTGCGCAAAACAATGCTCGTCCTCGCCATCGCTACGGCGCTCGCCGCCTGCAGTAAGGACGCTAAAGATCCGGGCAAGGATGCCAAGGCCGCCGCGCCCGTCCAGTTGCTGGTTTCTCCGGAAGATCTGCTCACCATCCAATCGAACGCGCTCGCGTCCGGTCCGGTCGTGACCGGCTCGGTCCAGCCCGAACGCAAGGCCGACCTGCGCGCCGAAGTGTCGGCCGTGGTGTTGCAGGTGCTCAAGGAAAACGGCGACCCCGTCAAGCGTGGCGACATCCTCGTCAAGCTCGACGAAACCGCCATCCGCGACAGCCTCAGTTCGGCCGAGCAGTCCGCCCGCGCCGCTTCCCAGGCGCTCGACCAGGCTGAACGCCAGCTGGAACGCATGAAAACCCTGCGTGCCTCGGGCATGACCTCGGCCCAGGCGATGGATGACGCCGAAGTGCGCCGCAACAATGCCCTGAGCGAAGTATCGGCCGCCAAATCGCGCGCCGCCCTGGCCCGTCAGCAACTCGGCCGCACCGTGGTGCGCGCCCCCTTCGACGGCGTGGTCAGCGAACGCAAGGTGTCGGCCGGCGATACCGCATCCGTCGGCAAGGAATTGCTGAAAGTCATAGACCCATCCAGCATGCGCTTCGAGGGACGCGTCTCGGCCGACCGTATCAGCACGGTCAAGGTCGGCCAGGCGGTCAGCTTCCGTATCAATGGCTATGCCGGCGAAGAATTTCGCGGCGTGGTGAAGCGGGTCGATCCGGCCGCCAACGAAGTCACGCGCCAGGTCGAGGTGCTGGTCGGCTTTGCGCCCGGCTCGGCGGTGCCGAAGGTGTCCGGCCTGTACGGGGAAGGGCGGATCGAGGCGGAAACCAAGGCTGCGCTGATGCTGCCCGAAGGCGCGCTGGTCAAGGCCGGCGACAAGGCCTACGCCTGGCGCCTCAAGGATAAAACGCTGAAAAAGGTCGACCTGGCGGTCGGGCCGCGCGACACGCGCACAGGCAACTATGAGATCAAGCAAGGCCTGGCCGCCGGCGATACGGTCATGCGCAATCCAAGTTCGGCTTTCAAGGAGGGCCAGAAGGTGGAACTGGCGCCGGCCAAGGTTGCCGCCGCCGCGCCTGTCGTGCAGGGGAAATAAGCCATGTTCCTTTCCGATTTCAGTATCAAGCGGCCAATCGCCACGATTGTGCTGATCATCACCCTGATGTGCATGGGCCTGCTAGCCCTGACCAAGCTGCGCGTCAACCAGAATCCCGACGTCGAAGTGCCGGTATTGCAGATCAACATTCCGTATCCGGGCGCGTCGCCGGACACGGTCGAGCGCGAAGTGATCAACCGCATCGAAAAGTCGCTGCTCAGCATTTCCGGCGTGACCGATGTGCATGCCAATGCGGTCGAGGGCAATGCCCAGTTCTGGCTGGAGTTTAACTTCGACAAGAACCTGATCGAAGCGTCCGACGAGGTGCGCAACGCCATCGCCACGGTGCGCTACAAGCTGCCGACCGAGATGCGCGAACCGATCCTGCAGCGTCTCGACCCGGCCACCCAGCCGATCCTGAACCTGGCGCTGTCGTCCACCAGCCAGAGCCATGCGGAAATCTCGCGCCTGGCCGAGGATGTGCTGGCCGACCGCTTCCGCGGTATCGATGGCGTGGCCACGGTCAACGTCAACGGTGCCCTGCGGCGCGAACTGTCGGTGCTGCTGCGCGCCGAAAAGCTGCGTGAATACAATGTGGCCGTGTCCGACGTGGTCAATGCCTTGCGCACGCAAAACACCAATGCGCCGGTGGGCAAGATTCGCGGCGAATACGACGAAAAAAGCATCCGCCTGGTCGGCCGCATCGAGTCGCCCGAGGAATTCCAGCAAATCGTGGTCAAGCGCCGTGGCGATGAAATCGTGCGCCTGGCGCAAGTGGCCGAAATCCGCGACGGCTTTGCCGAAGTCAACAACCTGAGTATCCGCAGCGGCAAGCCGAACGTGGGCATCACCCTGACCCGCTCGCGCGATGCCAGTACCGTCAGCGTGGCGCTAAGGGCCAAGAAACTGATCAAGGAACTGGAAAAAGAACTGCCGAAAGGCACCGTGCTGGAAATCACGCGCGATGGCGGCGATGAAGCCCAGCGCAGCCTGAACAATGTGATCGAATCGCTGATCTTCGGTGCCGTGCTGACCATCTTCGTGGTGTACGCCTTCCTCAATTCCTGGCGCTCGACCCTGATCACGGCGCTCTCCTTGCCGACCTCGGTGATCGCCTCCTTCATCGCGGTCTGGCTGTGCGGCTTCACGCTCAACTTCATGACCCTGCTCGGGCTGTCGCTGGCCATCGGCGTGCTGATCGACGATGCGATCGTGGTGCGCGAAAACATCGTGCGCCACATGCAGCGCGGCTCCGACCGCCGCAAGGCCGCCCTCGAAGGCACCGCCGAGATCGGCATGGCGGTGGCCTCGACCACCTTCTCCATCATCGCCGTGTTCATTCCGGTGGCCTTCATGCCGGGCGTGTCCGGTGAATGGTTCCGTCCGTTCGCGCTGACGGTGACCTGCTCGGTGCTGGTCAGCCTGGTCATTTCCTTCACGCTCGACCCGATGCTGTCGGCTTACTGGGGCGACCCGCCGGACCATCACACGGCGCCAAAAAAGGGCTTGTCGCTGCTGCTGCATCACTTTAACGAATGGTTCGACCGCCAGGCCGACCGCTACGGCCACGTCATCGCCTGGGCCTTGCATCACCGCATCTGGATGACCCTGATCGCCGTGGCCACCTTCGCCGGTGCGATTTATCTGCAGGGCGCCAAGGGCGGCACCAGCTTCCTGCCGGCGGCCGACTATGGCCAGTTGCTGATCGATATACGCACGCCGGCCTCGTCGAGCGTGGAGTATTCGCGTGCCAAGCTGGAAAAGGCGGCCGAACTGGCGCGCTCGATCAAGGAAACCAAGGATACCAACGCCTTCATCAACACCGGCGGCGGCAAGGTGTATGTCGACATCGGCAAGCGCGCCACCCGCTCGCGCAGCGCCAAGGAAATCGCGGTCGAGTTGCGCGCCAAGATTTCCCAGCTGGTCGGTGCCGAATACGTGGTGCTGGACGACATGAACAATGGCGCCAACAAGCCGATCCAGATCCAGTTCACCGGGCCCGATTCGCGCAAGCTGCTCGACATTGCCACCGCCTACATGGAAAAGCTGCGCGCGGTGCCGGGCGCGATCGATGTCGGCCTGTCCGAACAAGATCCGAAAAACGAATTGCAGATCGAGCTGAACCGCGGCCTGGCCAATTCGATGGGTATTTCCGTCAACGATGCGGCGCAGTCGCTGCGGGTGGCGTTTGCCGGCGTCGAAGTGGGCGACTGGGTCGACCCGACCGGCGAAACGCGCGACGTGGCGGTGCGCCTGCATCCGGACGACCGCATCAGCGCCGACAACATCGAACGCTTGCCGATCGCCGTGACCGGCACCAACCAGATGGTGCCGCTCGACCAGATCGCTACCATTACCATGGGCAAGGGACCGTCCGGCATTTCGCACAAGAACGGCAAGCGCACCATTTCGGTCTCGGCCAATGCGCAGGGGCGCTCGAACGGCGAAGTCACGGACGACGCCATGAAACTGGCCGATACCTTCGATTACCCGCCCGGCTACGGGCGTGAACTGGGCGGCGCCGGCCAGGATCAGCAGGAACTGTTTACCGAAATGGGCATCGCCCTGGTGTCGGGCATCGGCCTGATGTACCTGATCCTGGTGATGCAGTTCGGTTCGTTCACGGCGCCGCTGGCGGTGATGCTGTCGCTGCCGCTGTCCCTGATCGGCGTGGTGGTGGCGCTCCTGGTGACCGGCAACACGCTCAACCTGATGAGCTTCATCGGCATCATCATGCTGATGGGCCTGGTGGCGAAGAATGCCATCCTGCTGCTCGACGCGGCCCGTTCGCGCGAACGGGAAGGCCACAGCCGCGAAGATTCGCTGATGGAGGCGGGGCGCGCGCGCCTGCGTCCGATCCTGATGACCACCTTCGCCCTGATCGCCGGCATGTTCCCGGTGGCGCTGGGCTTGGGCGAGGGCGGCGAGTTCTACCGTCCACTGGCGATCGCGATCATCGGCGGCACCATCACCTCGACCATTTTGACCCTGCTGGTGGTGCCGACCTTCTATGACAGCATCGAAATCAAGACCGACAGCATGGGCGCCAAGTTCCGTCGCCGTTCAGTGCGCTTCGGTCCGCTGCTGGCCTTCCTGGCGACTTTCATCGAGGTGATCTTGTTCCTCACCTTTGTTCGCCTGGTCTATCGCCTGATCATGCGGGTGGTGCGCCTGGCCACGGGTGACAATCGCACTGATGCCGCGCGGGCCGCGCTGCCGCTCAAGTAGCACAGGCGTTATGGCGGTTCCGCCGGCGCTGCGACTACGCAGTGCCGGCAGGCTGTCGGAGCGCATTGCAATCGCATTGAATCGGCTTCATACTGTACCGCTGATCGATTAACACGATGATTTTCCATGACGCTCGACATCAACGGCGGCCTCAAGAATACTTCCATCAGCCATAACAGGTACGTGGTGTTCGAGGAGCTGTTGTCCAACGCGATCGATTCGTATCTGATACGGCGTAGCGAAGATGCGCACGCACCGGCGCTGCGTATCGAGATCGGGATCGAATTCCGTAAAAGTTCGCTGATGTCGGAGACGGAGGACGAGTTTGCCGTCTGGTGCAAGGACAATGGCGCCGGCTTTGGCGACGAACAGGTCAAGGCGTTCGTCACCAAAGATACGACCTATAAAGATTATCTCCGGATCCAGGGCATCGGCAAATGCAAGGGCGCCGGCCGGATCCAGTTTTTCCATTACTTCGCGCAACTCGATATCGACAGTGTGTACGAGGCGCGGGGCAGCCGCTGGCGGCGCACGCTCAGGGCCAGCGCCGAGGCGCGTGAAATCACTGAGGACAATTTCGACACACGGCAGGATACGGGCGACATTGAAACCTGCGTCACGCTGAAAAGAATGACGAAACGCACGTTCGCCGGCTTGGCCGACACCCCGGCGATCCGCACCGATTTCTCCGCGCGTACCATTCACAATGTCCTTAACACGTCGTTCTTGCAGCGTTTCATCGTCCTGAAGAACATCATCGGGGATTTCACTGTTGCGATTGTCGAGCTTGCCGGTGCCGAACGATCCGAACAGCTGATCACTTCGGACCAGCTACCCACGGCGGCCGGCGTGCTGCCCATTACACTGAGCTGTGGCCACCGCAGCGATATCGGCTGCTGCGAGCTGAAACTGACGCGCTATTCGCTCGACCAGGCCGACAGCCCGTCGCTTGAGCACGAGGTGGCTCTGTGCGCCAATTCCGCGATTGCCTTCTCATTGACCAGGCATTTCCTGAGGTCGGCGGCGGACAGGCGCCGGCCGATCGATGGCAAAATCGAGCTGCTGCTGGTCGAGGGAGAGATCCTCGATCAAAAGGTCAATGTGCAGCGCGATGGTTTCGACATGCCCAAGGAATGCGGCCATGCCAGGGATTTTGATGAAGGCATGTCGATGCAGGACATCATCGATTCGCTGGAAGAGACGGTGTATGCCATCCTCACGCCTCCGGATTTCAATCGCGATGCGCTGATCAGTTCGACGCAAGAGAAATTCGGGATTTCCAGATCCATGCTGGAGGCGGCCAACATCAAAATCCACTATGGCGATACGGAAGAAAATATCGCCAAGCGCGCGCTGAGGAAGTTCCTGGACGAAATCGTGAACGACACGTCCAAAATCGTCGACATGAAGCAGGCGCTCCTGAAACTCGATCCCCGCAGTAGTGACTTTCGCAATGTGCTCAGCGACCTGTCCTGGCGCTACACCAGCAGTCTGCAAAAGATGGATATGGCGAACTTGTCGCAATTGGTGGTGCGCCGCACCGCCATGCTCGAAGTATTACAGCGCGCCACGGAACTCATGCTCGACTGCCAGCAGGATGCCCCTGGAAAACGTCGTGAGCATGAAAAGATCATCCACAATATTTTCTTCCCGACCGGCAAGGATAGCGACGATACGGTCGATCACGATATCTGGATTTTGAACGAGGAGTACCACTACTACGATCACATTGCATCGGACAAGGCCTTGTCGTCGATTTCCTGGGATGGCAAGACACTGTTCGAGGCCGACATCGACGCGAGCCTGGAGCGGCTTTTTCGCATCAACAATGATGAGCACCATTTGAAGCGCCCCGATATCGCCATCTTCAACAAGGAAGGCGCGGCAATCATCATCGAATTCAAGGCTCCCGGCGTCGAGTTACAGGAGCACATCAACGACCTGGCACAGTACGCGCGATTGCTGGCGGCAAAGTCCGATGGCCGGATAAAGCGGTTTTATGGCTATCTGGTGGGGGACTGCATGGATGAGAGCCGCATGCCGCCCGGATGGACAAAATTCCCCGCCAGCGACGGCTATTTTTTCACGGCGCGTCTGGATGATCCGAAGACCGGGCGGCAGTACGGCGAACTGTACTCGGAACTGCTGTTTTACGAGCATTTCGTAACGCGCGCCCGCAACCGGCTTGAGGTGTACAAGCGCCGTTTGAATGTCAGCTTTTGATGCGTTCAATGCGCGTGTAAAACGGGCATGCCCACACTACGTGCCGATTGACGCAAGGTGGCAAGCACCAGGGCCGCCGCTCCTGCAACTGTAGAAAGCGGCGGCTGTCACCTTCGCTGCGCCTGCCCGGTTAACGTTTGCCCTTGTCAGGTGGCGGGCTTGTGTCCGTGCTGCCGGAGGTGCCGCTGGTGCCCGAGGTACCGCTCGTGCCCGATGTGCCGCTGGTGCCCGAGGTACCGCTCGTGCCCGATGTGCCGCTGGTGCCTGAGGTACCGGTGCCGCTCGTGCCCGTGCCGGAGGCGCCGGTCCCGGTATCGCCCGTCGTGCCACTGGTGCCGGTACCGCTGGTGCTGCCGGTACCCGTACCGCTGGTCCCTGTGCCGCTGGTGCCGGTATCGCCTGTTCCGGTCGTGCCCGTTCCGCTGGTACCGCTGGTTCCACTGGTACCGGAGGTGGTGCCGGAGGTCGTACCCGACGTGGTGGTGTCGCTGGTGCCGGTGCCGGTGGCAGGGGTGTCATTGCGCTTGCAGGCAACGAGCATCGACGCCAGCAGCGCCGCGGTCAGCAGGATTTTTGGTGCGGTGGTGAATGGTTTCATTGTTTACTCCTCGGTCACGTCAATTGAGTACCGCTGCCTGTCCTTCCGACTTGCCGCAGGCAACGGCGCCAGGTCGATCCTGCCGGTCATGCATGCGCCGGCGAGGACCATCAGGGAACCGACGTCGTGGATAACGCGGTCCCGTTAGCTGATGCGCGAATTCGACTGTAAAAATTAGACTTTCAACATCTGCGCCAGTTCATATTAATTTGCGTATCTGACGTAGATTTACCTCCATGTCCGCGCAATTTGATACTGATCAAACGTTTTGCCTGGCCGCGGCCATTCCGTCGCCATCAGGAACGGGCGGCTTGCTCCATCAGGGCTGGAATTTCGGCCGCAATCTCGCGCGCCAGGTAGCCCAGTACGCCAAAGCGCAAGGCCAGCTGTTCGCCCGCCTGCGCATGCAGGGCCACGCCCCAGCAGGTGGCCTGGGCCAGGGTCGCGCCGCGCGCCGCCAGTCCGGCGATGATGCCGGCCAGGGTGTCGCCGGAGCCGGAAATGGCCAGCCCCACGTTGCCGCCTTCGTGCTGCCAGGGGCCGCCTTGCGGCGCGCTGATCACGGTGCGCGCGCCCTTCAGGGCCACCACCGCGTTCCATGCCTGCGCCGCGTCCCTGGCGGCGCCGTCCGGGTCGGCCAGGATCTCTTCTTTCGCGCTGCCGCTCAGGTGCGCCATCTCGCCCGCGTGCGGGGTGAGGATGACGGTCTGGGCAAAGCGGAACGGTGCATTCTCGCCATCGAGGTCGGGATTGGTCACGATGCCCATCGCGTTGGCGTCGAGCACCACGCTGACGCCTTCCAGGTGCGGCAGCAGGGCGCGCACCAGCGCCGCCGTGGCCGCCTCATCCTGCATGCCGGGGCCGATCAGCACCGCGTCGATCTTGTCAGCCAGCGGATCGAGTTCGGCCAGCGCATCGCGCTCGAAGCCGCCGTCGGCCGTCTCGCGCAAGCCGATCACGCGCGCTTCCGGCATGGCCAGGGCCACCAGTTGCGCCACGCTGGCGCCGGTGGCGATGGTCAGCTTGCCGGCGCCGGCGCGCAGGGCGGCGGTGGCCGCCAAAATCACGGCGCCCGGCATTTCGCACGAGCCGCCCAGCACCAGCACATGGCCGCGCCGCTCCTTGTCGCCCTCGGCGGGCGGCATGGGCAGCGGCCAGGCGCGCAGGGCGGCGCTGTCGATGGTGACCATGTGGGTGCTGGCGAGCGGCATGTCCATGGGACCGGCGCGCCTACGCTTTCGGAGCAGCGGGCACATCTTTTTGAGCCGTGACCGGCGTGCCTGCCGCTTCCAGGGGAGCGACAAAGTTAGTCAATTGCAAGCCGAGCTTGCCGTGCTTGCCCTGGGTCGCGTCAAAACTGTAGGAGGTGACCGAGCAGTTCGGCACGTCGCCGGCCCGGTCGAAAGCGAGGATAGCCGCTTCGTCGAGCCGCTCGAACAGGTAGCGGAAGCAGTTGACCGTGACCTGGTGGCCGACGATCAGCACGCGTTCCTTGCAGAATTCACGGGTGATGGTGTCGATGATGCTGCGCAGGCGCAAAATCACGTCGCACCAGCTTTCGCCGCCGGGTGGGCGGAAGTAGAACTTGCCCACGTGCTGGCGCTGCTCGTACAGCTCCGGATATTGATGCTGGATGCCGAGCACGGTCAGGCGGTCGAGAATGCCGAATTCCTTTTCGCGCAGGCGCTCGTCCACGTGCACGGCCATCAGGCTGCCTGGGCCGAGCTGCTCCATGATGATGCGGGCGGTCTCGGCCGCGCGCAGGTAGGGGGAATGCAGCACCACGTTCGGCCGCTGGTCTTCCGGCATGGCTGCGAACCAGGTGGCCAGCGCGCGCGCCTGTTCGGCGCCGAGCGCCGAGAGCGGCACGTCGACATCGCGCTCGGCGATATCGATATGCAAGCCGGCCGCCGCTTCCGCCGCATCGCGGGCCACGTTACCGGCGCTTTGTCCGTGCCTGACCAGCCAGATCTGTTGGGGCCACTTTTGTTCCATCGATTCGCCTGCCCTTGACATGTTGACACGACGTCATCATAGACGGATTCGGCGGCGGATCAGCGCACGATACAAGCAGTTGTGGCGTCATGTTTACGCCGCTTTCTCGTCGGCATCGAGATTGAGCGCGGCGTCGCTGTTGAAGACCGCCATGTCGGTCTGGCCCAGCACGCGGCTGGTGACCGTGCCGGCCGTAATCGAGCCGCTGACGTTGAGCGCGGTGCGGCCCATGTCGATCAATGGCTCGATGGAAATGAGCAAACCCGCCAGGGCCACCGGCAAGTCCATCGCCGACAGCACGATCAGGGCCGCGAAGGTGGCCCCCCCGCCCACGCCGGCCACGCCGACCGAGCCGACCGTGATGATGGCGATCAGCGGCACGATGAAGCCGAGCGTCATCGGGTCGATGCCGACCGTGGGCGCGATCATCACCGCCAGCATGGCCGGATAGATGCCGGCGCAGCCGTTCTGGCCGATGGTCGAGCCGAACGAGGCGGCGAAGTTGGCGATGCCTTCCGGCGTGCCGAGGCGGCTGGTCTGGGTCTGCACCGACATCGGGATCGAGCCGGCGCTGGTGCGCGAGGTGAACGCAAAGGCGAGCACCGGGAAGATTTTCTTCACGTAGCGCATCGCGTTCAGGCCGGAGGCGCTGATCAGCAGCAAATGCACGCAGAACATCAGCAGCAGGGCGCTGTACGAGGCTGTCACGAAGCTGATCAGCTTGACGATGCTGTCCAGGCTCGACCCCGCCACGACTTGCGTCATGAGCGCGAACACGCCGAACGGGGTCAGGCGCAGCACCAGGGTCACCATGCGCATGATGATCGCGTGCGCGACCTTGATGAAACGGTCGAAGGCGTCGAAAATATCCGGCTGCTTGGCCGCGATGCCGGTCGCCGAGATCCCCACGAAAATCGAAAACAGCACCACCGCGATGGTCGAGGTCTTGCGCGCGCCGGTCATGTCGAGGAAGGGATTGGCGGGAATGAAGCTGATGATCATGCTCGGCAGCGAGATCGCCTGGGCCGTGTTCAGGTGCCCCTTCAGATAATCGCCGCGCGCCACTTCGGCGGCGCTGGCGGTCAGGCCCACGGCGCTCAAGCCGAACAGCTTGGCCATCAAGATGCCGATTCCGGCCGCCACCATGGTGGTGAGCATCAACATGCCGATGGTCAGCGCGCTGATCTTGCCCAGCGACGAGGCGTCGCGCAGCTTGAGGATGGCGGCGATGATCGATACCATGATCAGCGGCATCACAATCATTTGCAGCAGCCTGACGTAGCCGGTGCCGATGATGTCGAGGTAGGCATTGGTGTCGGCAATGACGGGCGAGGCCGCGCCATGGAACAGCTGGAAAGCCGCTCCCAGCAGCACGCCCACGCCCAGGCCCGTAAACACACGCTTGGTGAACGAGGCATGTGCCTCCTGCATCTTATAAAGGAGAAAGCACACGCCCAGCGCGATGGCAAGGTTCAGGATCAGTGGAAAATTCAGGGTCATGCGGGCCTCTTGAGTGGGCGCTGCGCGCGGACGCTTCGCGGCGGCAATATAACGGACCATTCTAACCATAATCCTGCTGCACTGCACCCTAGCCCGTCCGTCGTTTGAATGACTTCCGACGGGCCGCTACCCTTATCCCGTCATTCTCCAAGCGTCGTCGACCACGTGGATGCACGAGATAAGGACTGGCGAAATCAACGCCAGCTGGAACCAAGTCTTACGCGCTTCGTTCTGCCGTGCGCTGACGGCGCCTGGCACCAGCTACTACCAGCCCACAATCTGATGTTGGCCTCTGCGGAGATCACACGCGAAGTCGCGGCGGCGCCATTGCGGGATCGGGACAGTGATCTTTTCTTCAATACACAGATTCCAGCCGGGAAATCCGGCGCTACTCGCACTCTTCGTAGATAGAAAGTATGTCGGTGCCGGCGCAAGATCGGCCGGCAGAAACCTGGGGGGCGGAACCAGAGGCGGCATTCCCGACGCGGCGCGCATCACCGGGAACCGGCCCAGTTGTTGGATTTTTGCCGTATCCGTCCGATAGCACATTCGCTGGTTTCATTGGTTTCATTGGTTTCGCCCGTGCGAAAGCCGGCGTTTAATCCCCTCATCGACAATGAAAGGTGCAATCATGGCGATCGCAAGGAAGAAGCAAGCATCCGGTTCTGCAACGGAATCGGGCGGACCCGGGCCGGGCGGCAACTGGATCGACAAGATCGAGCAGGTGGGTGATCTGGGCAAAGGCTACATGCTGCTGAAGCTCACTACCCCTCGCAAGGGCGCGACATATAGCTCCGGACCACATGCCCTCGCAGAAACGGGCGCGGCCACGACGATGCCGCCGAGCGTCAAACGATTTACGCCAGGACAACTCGAGAAACTGATCACATCCTTTTCGGCCGATCTGGGCATTGCGCCGACGGTGGGCGTAGTGCGCGCATCACCCCCGGCACCGAAAGGGAATCGGACTCCCGGCGAGAACGATCAATTCATGTACGACCTGCGAGCGCAGGAAGTTGCTAACAGAACGCGCGACTTTGACGAAGGCCTGTTGCTCACCTCCACGGTGCTGGCCGTACGGCTGCAAATGACCACGCAAGCGCTGGGAAAGGCCGTTCAGAGCAAGCGCATGTTTACTCTGGACGGGCCCTCGGGGCGCAAGGTGTATCCGGCATTTTTTGCCGATCCGCGCTGCAATCGCGAACACATTGAACGCGTATGCCAGGCGCTGGGGGACTGGCCTGGCCCGAGCAAGTGGGAATTTTTCACATCTCCCAGGGAATCGCTCAACGGCTTGACTCCGATCGAGGCGTTGGTGCGGGGTGAGCTCGACCAAGTCCTGCGCGCGGCCGCTGCCTTTCAGGAACGCTAACCTTGGGCACAAAGGCGCTGTCCGCGCCGCCCGCAATGCTGAGTACGGGCGCATTGACCGCGCTATGCCTGGACCCATCAAGGCTCTATCGCATCGGCACCCACAACACCGTTGAGCCGTATTTTCAACACTCTGGAGCAAGTCGCTTTGACGCACCTGGCGCCAAGCTGGGGCCGCCTGCGCCCGAGTATGACTCGTGCTACTTCGGAATGTCTTTGGACGTGGCAATGGCCGAAACCATGCTGCATGACCTGTCGCCGATGAACGGGACGTTTAAAATATCAACGGCCAGTCTGGATGCCTTCTACTTGCTGCGCTTTAAGGGCGAGCCTTTGGTGCTCGCCGACCTCACTGGCGTTGCTCTCAAACGGCTCGACGGTAACGCGGACCTGGCGGGTCACGACCCTCGGTATGACCAGACGCAGCGCTGGGCACTAGCGGTAGTGACCTGCATTTGAAACCGGCCCGACCAGCATTCCACCCGATTCTCGGCCAGGAATAACTGCAACTGACGGCCCTCTCAAACCAGCATTAGCTGCAAATGAACCTGCATTTATCCGCGCCGACCTGCATTCCATCGCCGTGAACCAGCACTATCTGCAACTGACCAAGATGTTCAGCACCGCCTTGGTATCGGCCTCTATTTCTGCCAGCACGCCTAGTGCTTAGGCGCGGCTGGACGGGCCGGGAACTGCGCGCGGCGCAGATTGCGTCAAGTCCTTCACGATGCATGAAGGTCCGGCCGCCGCGACGGCCGCTGCCGCGATGGCATTGGCAAGTTCGCCGATGGTCGTGCGGCATTGCACGGCACGGGCAAGGTTCAGGCCGCCGATCAGGACAGCGAGCATCGCCCATGCCCTCGCGCGTGCAGCAGCGTGGTTCTCGGCCTCCAAGCCCCGGGCGACGATGTCTACAATCACATTCATCTTTTCTTCGAACACGGCCTGCATGTCCGTTCCCGCACGGACAACTTCTGGCGTCAGGGAGGCCATCGCGCAACCGCATTCGAGGTCTTCACGGTGGGCCTTGCCCATGTAGTAATCGACAAACGCCTTCACCCAATTGGCGCCAAATTCGCGCTGATAGTGCGGAATACCGCTGATCACTTCGTCAAGCCCAACACCGAGCGCGACCTCGAAGGCGCCGCTCTTCGAGCCGAAGTGCGAGTAGAAGGCTCCCGATGTAACGCCCGCCCCCTTTGCCAGCGCATCCACACCGACGCCGGCGAAGCCGTGCTTTCGGAAACCGCGACTGATCGCGTCGGTCACTCTGAGCCGAGTTTCGTCCTTGTTCACACCTTTATGTCGCATCGTATCCCTCAATTAATATATCGATCGCTATTTAGCGATTGACAAAGTAGTGATCGTTATTTAATATCCGCATCAACGATCTTTATGTAGTGATCGTTATTTTAACTTAACAGAGAGCCCGCATGACTATGAAATTCAGCATGGTGTCCGCAAACAACACGTTCAAGCTCGCCGCCGTCACCGTCCTTGCAACGGCTTTCGGCGCGTTCAATGTCGCCGCCCAAACTACCCCCATCCAAAAGGAGAAAAACATGACCCACAAAGCGTATGTCTATACTGAACTACAAATATCCGTCCCGTTCGAGATCGTACCGTGGAAGCGAATCAACGACAGCATCAAGAGGCAGCCGGGCTTCATCAACAAGACTTGGCTTGCTGGCGTCGGCAACAATTCCGCAGGGGGGCTGTATGCCTTTGACACGATCGAAAACGCGCAGAAGTTCGTGACAGGCTACTTCCCGGAAGAGGCACGCAGCTTTGGCGTCGCACAAACGACACGCGTATTCGACGCTGCAGCGACCGAAGTGGCAAGCCGGGAGCTGAACTCGGTTCACTATGATGGCAAGTCCGACGTCAAGCCCGGTGCCTACGTCTATACGGAAGTGCAGCTGCATGCCTTGCCCTTCGACCAAGCCGTGCCTTGGCGCAAGCTCAATCCGATTCTGAAGCGCCAGCCAGGCCTGTTGTCGAAAACCTGGCTGTCCGGTGTGCATAGCGGAACTCCAGGCGGGCTCTATGCGTTCGACACGGTCGAAAATGCCCGCAAGTTTGCAGTGGACTACTTCCCGACGGAGGCCGCTGCGCTGAACGCCGCTTTCTACACCCGTGTATTTGATGCGAACGTGACCGAGGCCGCGAGCAGGGACATGCGCTCGCCGTACTATCGCTAGCCAACTGCAATGGAAGCTGCCCCTTTGCACGGGGCTTCCTCCACCTTTTCACATACCACCGCTGTGGGGACGAAGGCCGGAGCCGCTGCTACTGTGCTACTGTCGTCATCGTTATCCGCCAGTTCCATAGGAGTCCAACGCCAGCAAAAGGCTGACCCTGTGCTCGCGCGCTACTGTTTGCCAAGATTCGCCAGTGAGAGCCCCTTCTATTGCCCACAAGAGATTGAGGCTGACACGTGCTCCCGAGCGCTTGGCCATCGCAAAGGCCGCAACTGAGCCAAGCATTGTAAGGTGCTCCAAGGAGTGGATTCCCGCTGCCGCGAGGATGGCCGCGGACTTGGGGCCGAGGTTTGCTATGCTCCCGAGTTCGCGGCCGGCATCGTCGGACAGTGGCGACTTTTGGACCGGTCCAGACTCAACCATTGTCTTGTTGGCGCGGGTAGCGGCGTTGATGGCGGCTTGAATCGCCGCCTTCGCCTGAGGACTATTCTTCCAGCATGATGAGCCAACAAGCGCGGCGGCTCTTTCTACAATGTCTTGGACGTCTGCGGCAGCCAGTTGCTCCAGATCCGAATATCCCATTTGCTCAAGTCGAGCGATGACCATCGGCCCGACCCCTTTGACTGCACGAAGTATTTCTCGATCATTTACAGAAAACGGCATCGAAGGGATTCATCCTATAACGGCTAGCTGGGTCCACGTCTGCAATACGCCACCAGCGGGAACGGACGATAATTATACCGAGAATCAAGACGACGGTTGGTTGCTCCAGAAAAATAGGCTATGCCGTTTCTAGCTAGTGGAATTTGACACGGCGGCAGATGCGTGATGCTGCCAAACCGCGTGGATTCCCCCGCCCCTAGCCCCGCCCCCGAGGGCGGGGAAGTCCTTGCCGCCGGACGGGCTCGCGGGCCGGCTGTCATTTTCAGAAGGCGACTGCACCATTTTGCTGGCCCAGACGGCGACTGTGCACAGGAATCCTGACTTACTTTTGTCAGTAGCGGCCTTCACCATCATCGACTATGCTGAATACTCCTATGCACAGAAGTGAGGTGCGGGCGTGGCAACAGAAATACAGCGCATAGCCGAGCAAGGGGTCTTGACACTGCCGGATGCTGCCTGGGAGCAGGCGCGACAACGAATGGATGTCGTAGGGCCGCTCGCGGCACTTGATTTCGTCGGACATCAGGTTGCCGATGACGCCGCGCACGGCGGCCAGCGTTGACGACAGCGCAGCAAGCCGATGCCATGGTACGCCTCATAGCTGGCGAGTCAGTGGCTAAGGTTGCCCGTGATTACGGTTCGACTCGCCAGTCCATCATGCGAGTACGCGCAAGGCACAATTCAGTCGATGCAGCCGACTCCTGACATTCGCGCAGTCGCCTTCTGAAAACGACCGGCATCCGTTACGGCGCGTATCAAAACATTAATATTGTTGACAGCCCCGGGGATGTTTGCAACACTCGCCGCCTGTCTTGATTCCCGCCAAGCCTGCCCGCGCCGTGCGGCCGCAAGCTTGGCTACCGTCTTTCCTGGAGAACCCATGCGCGCCCCGTCCAAATTATTGACCCTGCTGCCGCTGGCCTGGGTGGCGCTGGCCGCGCAGGCACAGACGACGGTCGAGGCGTTCACGCCGACCGGCCCGGTGAAAGCCGTGCGCCAGGTGACGGCACGCTTTTCCGCCCCCATGGTGGCTTTCGGCGACCAGCGCCTGGCCGAACCGTTCGCCATCGATTGCCTGGAACCGGGCAGCGGGCGCTGGATCGACGCGCGCATCTGGAGCTACGATTTCGCGCGCGATGTGCCGCCCGGCGTGCGCTGCAGCTTCACCCTCAAGCCCGACGCGCGCGACCTCGCTGCCCAGCCGCTGGCCGGCACCACGCGCTTCGCTTTCGATACCGGCGGGCCGGGCGTGCGCGAAAGCAGCCCGCGCCAGGGCTACCCGGTCGACGAGCAGCAGGTGTTCATGCTGGCGCTCGACGCCCCGGCGCGTCCGGCCAGCATCGCCGCCAAGGCCTACTGCGGGGTGGAAGGCATCAACGAACGGATCGGCGTGCGGGTGCTGGCCGGGCCCGAACGCGACCAGGTGCTGGCCGCGCGCAAAAGCTATGTCGAGCGCTATATCAAGGATTACGTGCAGCGCGGCGGCACGGCGCCCAAGGGCAAGGATGACTTGCCGCTGGCGCTGGTGCAGTGCAAGCGCAGCTTGCCGGCCAACGCCGCCGTGTCGCTGGTCTGGGCCGCAGGCATCGAGGGCATGGGCGGCGTCGCCTCCGGTGCCGACCAGGCGCTTGCCTTTACCACCCGGCGCGACTTCAGCGCGCAGTTTATCTGCGACTACCTGACCACCAACGGTCCCTGCATTCCGCTTACCCCGCTGCGCCTCTCCTTCAGCGCACCGATCACGCGCGCCGACGCCGACAAAATCACACTTACCGGCGCCGACGGCAAACAGTATCGTCCCACCTGGGATGGCGGCACGGCGCCCAGCGCCCCGGTCAGCTACCTGTCCTTCCGCGGCCCCTTCGCCGAGAAAAGCAGCCTGAAACTGGTGCTGCCGCCCGGGATCAAGGACGATGCCGGCCGCGCGCTGGTCAACCAGGGCCAGTTCCCGATGACGATCGCGATCGATGCGCTGCCGCCGCTGCTCAAGTTCCCGGCCCGTTTCGGCATCATCGAAGCGCGCACCGAGCGCCTGCTGCCGGTCACGGTGCGCAACATCGAAGCGAAGCTGACCGGGAAGCTGCGCAGCGCCGGCGCCATGCTGCGCGTCGACGTGCAGGGCGAGCGCCAGGACCTCGACGTGATGGCCTGGATGAAGCGCCTGGCCGGCGACAGCTGGCAGGTCGGCGAACTGTCGGGCGATGAGCTCAAGAAGTCGGTCTTCGCCGGCCTGAAAAACGGCAAGCCGGAGCCATTTTCCTTGCCGGCGCCGGGTGGCGGGCGCGCGTTCGAGGTAATCGGCATCCCGCTGCCCAAGCCGGGCTTTTACGTCGTCGAACTGGAAAGCCCCAAGCTGGGCGTGGCCCTGTTCGACGCAAAAAACACCAGGGCCTACGTCAGTGCGGCGGCCCTGGTGACCAATCTGGCGGCCCACTTCAAGCATGGCGCCGACTCGTCGCTGGTGTGGGTCACCTCGCTCGACAAGGGCCGCCCGGTGCCCAAGGCGGCCGTCGCGGTGCGCGACTGTAACGGGAAACTGCTGTGGCAGGGCGTGGCCGACGCCAGCGGCGTGGCGCGCATCGACAAACCGCTGGCGCGCGGCGTCTGCAAGGGCAGCAACAACCTGTTCATCAGCGCCCGCAGCGGCGCCGATTACACCTTCACTTTATCGAGCTGGCAAAACGGGATCGAATCGTGGCGCTTCAACCTGCCGTTCAATCCCGCGCAGAGCACCACCATCGTCGCCACCGTATTCGACCGCACCTTGCTGCGCGCCGGCGAAACGGTCCACATGAAGCACTTCCTGCGCCGCCACGCCTCGCGCGGCATCGAATTTGAAACCGCCGGCCCCGAGGCGCGCGCCAGCACCGTGACCGTCGCGCACCAGGGTGGCGACGGCAGCTACGAGCTGCCGCTGCGCTGGAACGCCACCGGCAGCGCCGACAACGAATGGCTCATTCCCGCCGGCGCCAAGCTGGGCGTGTACGAGGTCAAGATCGCGGGCCAGCTGGCCGGCACCTTCCGGGTCGAGCAGTTCCGCGTGCCGACCATGAAGGCGCTGCTGAACGGCCCGGCCACGCCGCTGATCGGCGCCACCTCGTTCGATCTCGATTTGCAGGTCGGCTACCTGGCAGGCGGCGTGGCCGGCAAGGCGCCGGTCAAGCTGCGCACCCTGACCGAGGAAAAAGTGGTCTGGTTCGAGGGCTACGACGACTACAACCTGGACGCCGGCGACGTGCGCGAAGGCGTGCAAAACGAAGCCGGCTACGACGAAGATGCCACCTACGACGACGGTGAAGGCGCGGTCAAAGGCGCCGACATCCGCACCCGCGCGCTGGCGCTCGACAAGGCCGGCGGCGCGCGCGTCACGATCGATAAACTCCCCGTGGGCGAGCGCGCGCGCGACCTGGTGGCCGAAGTGTCGTACCAGGACGCCAACGGCGAGACCCTGTCGACGTCAACCCGGATCGCGCTGTGGCCCTCGTCCTACGTGGTCGGCATCAAACCGGACGACTGGGCCGACAGCAAGGACAGCGTCAGCTTCGAGGTGGTGGTGCTGGGCGTGGGCGGCAAGCCTGCGCCGAATGTGGCGGTCGATGTCGACCTGTTCAAGCGCATGAACTATTCCCACCGGCGGCGCCTGATCGGCGGTTTTTACGCCTATGAGAACAGCAGCGAAATCACGCGCATCGGGCCGGCCTGCGAGGGCCGCACCAATGCCAAAGGCCTGTTGCGTTGCACCGTCAAGGCATCGGACGACGGCAACCTGGTGCTGCGCGCGCGCGTCGTCGACAGCCAGCAGCGCGTCGCCGTCAGCCAGCGCGACGTGTGGGTGGCCGGCGGCGGCGAATGGTGGTACCGGGCCGGCGACAACGACCGCATCGACCTGCTGCCATCGGCCAAGCGCTATGAACCGGGCCAGGACGCCACCTTCCAGGTGCGCAGCCCGTTCCGCGACGCCACCGTGCTGATCACGGTCGAACGCGAAGGCATTCTCGACACCTATGTGCGGCGCCTGGACGGCAAGGAGCCGGCCTTCACCATTCCCATGCTGGGCAAGTACGCGCCCAACGTGTTCGTCTCGGCGATGGTGGTGCGCGGCCGCGTGGCCGGGGTGCAGCCGACCGCCATGGTCGACCTGGGTAAACCTTCCTACAAGCTGGGAATCGCGCCGGTGCGGGTGGGCTGGAGCGCGCATGAACTGAAGGTGCAGGTGTCGACCGACAAGCAGGATTACAAGGTGCGCGAGCATGCCACCGTGACCGTGAAAGTCACGCGCGCCGATGGCTCGCCGCTACCTGCCGGCACCGAAGTGGCGCTGGCGGCGGTCGATACGGGCCTGCTCGAACTGATGCCCAACAATAGCTGGCGCCTGTTGAACGCGATGATGCAGGAACGCGTACTCCAGGTGGAAACCTCGACCGCGCAGATGCAGGTGGTCGGCAAGCGCCACTTCGGACGCAAGGCGGTGCCCACCGGCGGTGGCGGCGGCAAAGGAAGCCGCGAGCTGTTCGACACGCTGCTGCTGTGGAAGCCGCGCGTCGTCCTCGACGCCAAAGGCGAGGCGCGCGTGCCGCTGACCCTGAACGACACGCTGACGTCGTTCCGCATCGTGGCCGTGGCCAGCGGCGGCAGCGGCTTGTTCGGCACCGGATCGACCGAGATCCGCAGCAGCCAGGATCTGATCGTGGTGCCGGGCCTGCCCTCGGTGGTGCGCGCCGGCGACCGCCTGCGTGCCGGCTTCACCTTGCGTAACACCACCGACGCCGCGTTGAAGGTCGATTTTGGCGCCAGCGTGGCCGCCGACGGCGGCGCCGCCAAAGCGCTGGCGCGCCAGAGCCTGACCCTGGCACCCGGCCAGGCGCAGGAAGCCGGCTGGGATGTCCAGGTGCCGGCCGGCGCCAGCGCGCTTGCATGGACCATCGACGCCCGTGGCGCCGGCAGCGCCGACCAGCTGCGCGTGAGCCAGACGGTGCTGCCGGCGGTACCGGTGCGCACCCTCCAGTCCACCCTGGTGCGCCTGGACCAGCCGCAAACGCTCAAAATACAGTCGCCGGCGGACGCCTTGCCCGGCCAGGGCGGCGTGCGCGCAACCTTCGTGGCGCGCCTGGGCGACAGCCTGCCCGCCGTGCGCGATTTCATGTCAGCCTATCCGTATCGCGGCGTCGAGCAGGATGCCTCGCGCGCGGTGGCCCTGCGCGACCCGGCCCTGTGGAATATGCTGGCGGCGGCCTTGCCGTCGCAGCTCGACGCCGATGGCCTGGCCAAGTACTACCCAACCCAGACCAAGGGCAGCGACAGCCTGACCGCCTACCTGCTGTCGGTCAGCGCCGAAGCCGGCCTGCCGCTTGCACCAGCGCTCAGGGAACGCATGGAAGAGGGCTTGCGCCAGTTCGTCCAGGGACGCGTGGTGCGCAGCGCGCGCACCGCCCGCGTCGATACGGCGGTGCGCAAACTGGCGGCGCTGGAGGCGCTGTCGCGCACGCGCCCGGTGGCGCCCGAGTTGCTCGAATCGTTCACCATCGAACCGAACCTGTGGCCCACCTCGGCCGTCATCGACTGGTACCTGATCCTTCAGCGCAGTCCCGCGCTGGCGCAGCGCGACGCCAAGCTGGCGCAGTTGCAGCAAGTGCTGCGCGCGCGCGTCAACCTGCAAGGGGCGAGCCTGTCGTTTTCGACCGAAAAGAATGACAGCTGGTGGTGGATCATGGCCTCGCCCGACATCAACGCCAACCGCCTGCTGCTGGCGGTGATCGACGATCCGGCCTGGCAGGGCGACATGGGGCGCCTCGCGCGCGGGACCCTGGGACGCCAGCAGAAAGGGCGCTGGGGTTCGACCCTGGCCAACGCCTGGGGCGTGCTGGCGCTGGACAAATTCTCGCGCAAGTTCGAGCCGGATGCGGTCAGCGGCAGCAGCAGCGCGCGCCTCGGCAGCACCGTCAAGGAAGCCAACTGGAACGCGCGCGGCGTCTCCGTGGTCAACCACCCGTGGGGCGCCGGCCAGCAGGATCTGGTCCTGTCCCACAACGGCGGCGGCAAGCCATGGGCCATCGTGCAAAGCCTGGCGGCGGTGGAACTCAAGGCGCCGCTGGCGAACGGCTACCGCATCGTCAAGACCATCACGCCGCTGGAACAGAAGGTCAAGGGCGCCTGGTCGCGCGGCGACAGCTACCGCGTGCGGCTCGACATCGAAGCGCAGGCCGACATGACCTGGGTGGCGCTGGACGACCCGATTCCGGCCAGCGCCACCATTCTCGGCAACGGCCTGGGACGCGATGCCCAGACCCTGCCCGGCGCCGAGCGCCAGGAGCTGTCGCTGCAACCGGTGTTCGAGGAACGCGGCTTCGACGCCTTCCGCGCCTATTACGATTTTGTCCCGAAAGGCAAATTGAGCGTCGGGTACACGGTGCGCCTGAATAACCAGGGCCGCTTCAACCTGCCGCCGACCCGGGTCGAAGCGCTGTACAGCCCCGAGCTGGCGGGCGAACTGCCCAACGCGCCTATCGAGGTGGGACGCTGATGCGGTGTATCGCCGCGCTGCTGTTGCTGGCGTGCGCCAACGCGCTGGCCGTGCCCACGCCGGAGCAGGTGAGGGCGGCTTACCGCTCGTCCGACGCCGAGCTGCTCGACCGCCACGGCGTGCCGATCCAGTCGCTGCGCACCGACATGACGCTGCGGCGCGCACCGTGGGTGGGCCTGGCCGATATTTCACCGGCCATGCGCCTGGCGCTGGTGCACGCCGAAGACCGGCGCTTCATGCAGCACGACGGGGTGGACGTGGGCGCACTCGGCAAGGCCGCCTGGGACAACCTGCTGCGCACCCGCGCGCGCGGCGCCTCGACCATCACGATGCAGCTGGCGGCGCTGCTCGATGAGCGCCTGCGCGCCAGCGCGGGAGGACGCAGCTGGGGCCAGAAATGGGACCAGGCCAGCGCCGCGCGCGAGCTGGAAGCCGGCTGGAGCAAGGCCCAGATCATGGAAGCCTATCTGAACCTGGTGCCGTTTCGGGGCGAGCTGCAAGGCATCGGCGCGGCCTCGCGCGGGCTGTTCGGCAAAGTGCCGTCGGGGCTGAACCAGGCCGAGTCGGCGATCCTGGCGAGCCTGTTGCGCGCGCCGTCGGCGCCGCCGCGCGTGGTGGCGCAGCGCGCCTGCGTGCTGGCGAAAGAAATCAACCCGGCCGCCAGTTGCGCCGGCATCGAGTGGGATGTGGCGGCGGCGTTTTCCCGTCCTGCCGCCAGTGCGGGCCAGGCGCAGGCACCGCAGGTGGCCCAGCGCCTGCTCAAGGGCGCCGCGCGCCAGGTGCGCAGTACGCTCGACGCCAGCTTGCAGCGCCAGGCCCAGGACAGCCTGCGCCAGCATCTGGCGGCCCTGCGCGAGCGCAACGTGACGCAAGGCGCGCTGGTGGTGCTCGATAACGCCAGCGGCGAGATCGTCGCCTATGTCGCCAACGGCGGCGCCAGTGAAGTCGACGGCGTGCTGGCCCTGCGCCAGGCCGGCTCCACCCTCAAACCCTTCCTGTACCAGCTGGCGATGGAACGCGGCTGGATCACCGCCGCCTCGCTGCAAGACGATTCGCCGCTCGAAATCGCCACCGCCGCCGGGCCGTACGTGCCGCAGAATTACGATCGCCAGTTCAAGGGCTGGGTCAGCACCCGCACCAGCCTGGCCAGTTCGCTCAACGTGCCGGCGGTGCGCATGCTCCAGCTTACTGGGCTGGAGCGCTTCCACGCCCGCCTGCGCGCGCTCGGCATGGACAGCCTTTCCGAGCCGGCCGAGTTTTACGGCTATTCGCTGGCGCTGGGGTCGGGCGACGTCTCGCTGCTCGAACTGGCCAACGCCTACCGCACCCTGGCCAACGGCGGCCTGCATGGCAGCGTCACCTTGCAGGCGCGCGCTCCGCAAGCGAAAACACGGGTGCTCGATGCGCGTTCAGCGTTCATCGTCGGCGATATCTTGTCGGACCGGGCGGCGCGCAGCCTCACCTTCGGCCTGCGTAACGAACTGGCCACGGCGTTCTGGAGCGCGGTCAAGACCGGCACCAGCAAGGACATGCGCGATAACTGGTGCGTCGGCTATTCTGAAAAATACACGGTGGCGGTCTGGGTCGGCAATTTCGACGGCAGCCCGATGTGGGACGTGTCCGGCGTGACCGGCGCGGCGCCGGTGTGGCGCGACGTGATGGACTTCCTGCACCGGCAAACGCCAAGCCGCGCCCCGGCCGCGCCAGCAGGGCTGGTGCAGCAGGTGGTCGGCTACCAGCCGGCCTTCGAAGCGCCGCGCAGGGAATGGTTTGTGCGCGGCACCGAGAGCGCGCAGGTGACCCTGCTGGGAGCGCAGCAGCGCCGCGCCGCGATCCTGTACCCCGGCCCGGCCAGCGTGATCGCCATCGATCCGGATATCCCGGCGGGGCTGGAGCGGGTGGTGTTCCGCGCCCAGGGTGCGGCCGGGCTGGCGTGGCGTCTCGATGGGGTGGCGCTGGGCGCGGCCAGCGCGGGCCACGCCTGGCAGCCGGTGGCCGGCGAACATGAACTGGCGCTGGTGGACGCGCACGACACGGTGGTGGCGGCAAGCCGCTTCAGCGTGCGCGGCAGTCGGGCAAATTAATGCCGTAAAACAACAAACTTGTCCTGGGTCGTTTGGTATAATTGCAACTCTTAAACCTAGGCAATAAAAGTTCCTGCAGCAGCCACGCGTGCACGAGCCGCCCATCCACACGTCCATGAGCACCCCAGTCAAGCACGCCGCAGCCAGCCTGCGCGACGCCATCCGCGAAGCCGCCGATGGCCTGATCAACCGCGAACACCTGGCCGAACTGATGATCCTGGCCGCCGTGGCGCAGGAACACTTGCTGGTGATCGGCCCGCCGGGCACCGCCAAGAGCGCCGTGGTGCGCCGCGTGGCCCAGAGCCTGGGCGGACGCTATTTCGAATACCTGCTGGGGCGCTTCACCGAGCCGTCCGAACTGTTCGGCGCGGTCAACCTGGGCAAGCTGCGCGAGGGCCTGGTCGAGACCGACGTCAGCGGCATGCTGCCCGAGGCCGACATCGCCTTTCTCGACGAAGTTTTTTTAGGTTCGACCGCGATCCTGAACACGCTGCTGGGGGTGCTCAACGAGCGCCAGTTCCGCCGGGGCCACACCGACATCGCCTGTCCGCTGCGCCTGTGCGTGGGCGCTTCCAATGCGCTGCCGGACGACGACAGCCTGGCCGCCTTCGCCGACCGCTTTTTGCTGCACGTATTCGTCGACGCCGTGCCCGACGCGCGCCTGGAAGACTTGCTGGCCGGCGGCTGGGCGGTTGGCCAGCACAAGGTTGGCGTGCGCGCCGACATGGCTACCCTGGACCAGCTGAACGCATTGGTGCCGAAGGTGGACATGAGCACGGTGCGCGCCGACCTGGCGCAGGCAATCCGCCAGTTGCGCAAGGCGCATGTCACTTTGTCCGACCGGCGCATCGTCAAGGCCCAGCAACTGATCGCGGCGGCCGCCGTGCTGGCCGGGCGCCATGTCGCCACCCGCGCCGACCTGTGGCCGCTGGTGTACGTGGTGCCCAGCGCCGCCGGCCAGCAAAGCGCGCGCGAAACCCTGCGCGAGCTGCTCGCCGAGGCGCGCCATCCGCTCTTGCAGGCGGTGGTGGAAACGGCCGTGCAGCAGCCGCTGGCCCGCATTGCGCGCCTGGCCGAAACGGCCGACCGGCTGCTCGGCGCCGCGCGCGGCGAGACATTTCGCGGCGAGGCCGAAGCGCTGCTGCGCGAAATCGACGCCAACTTCGGCAAGGATAGCCTGCCGCCGGAACTGTCGGCGCGCCGCGCCCAGCTGGTGGTGGCCGTGCAGTCGGCCTGATGAACGCGCTGGGATGGATCGCGCGGCCCGGCGCCGCGCCGGAGCCGGGCGGGCAGGTGTCGCAGGGCGCGGTGATGCGCCAGGTGCTGGCACGCCTGGCCCTGTACAGCGACGCCCAGCTGGACGCGCTGACGGCGGTGGCCACGCGCGACATGCTGGTGCTGCTCGGACGCGGCGCCGCGCTGCCCTGGGTCGACGGCGCGCGCTACTGCGCCCCGGACCCGCTCCAGCGCATGCTGTGGCTGCCCACCGACGTGGTGCCGCAACTGCCGCTCGACCTGGTGCTGGCCAACCTGTCGGCGCGCGGCGCCAGCCTGCCTTTCCTGCTGTGGAACGAGCCTGAACAGGTGCTGCCCATCGGCCAGCCGATTCAGCTCAACCGCGCCAGCCTGGCGTGGCTCGGCCAGGAACTCGAATAATGAATCTGCCGCCGCAACTGGCGCCGTGGAGCGAATGGCTGGCGCTGGTGCCGCTTGAGATGGCCGAGCCGCTCGGCCAGATGCTGCTGCGCCTGCAACCCCTGGTCGGGCGCATGACGGGCGTGGCCCCGAGCCCGGACACCTTGCCGGTGGGGGCGGGCGGCATCGCGCGGCGCGGGCCGTACCAGCGCCTGCTCCTGAGCGAGTGGGCGGTGCTTGATACCGCGCCAGACGAATTCATCCGCCGCGCGGCCTCTAACGAATTGTTGTTTTCGGCGCCCGAGCCGCAGGTGCGGCGCCGCGCGCGCCTGTGCGTGGCGCTGTTCGACGCTGGCCCGGAACAGCTGGGCGAACCGCGCCTGGTGCAGATGGCGCTGTTCATCCTGCTGGCGCGCCGCGCCGGGGAGGGCGGTGCCGGTTTTCAGTGGGGCGTACTGCAAGATCCGGTCACGCTGCATGTCGAGCCGCGCAAACTGCGCCCATGGCTGGACGCGCGCACGCTCACGCGCGTGGATGCGGCTCACCTGGACAGATGGAACGTGGCCCTCGATTCGCTCGGCGAGACGGACGAAGTGTGGCAGATCGGATCGTCCGGCTGCGGCGCGCTGGCACGCACCGGCGCGCGCGTGAACATCGAAGCGTCGCTGCTCGATGCGGGTCTGAAGGTGAACATCACGCAGCGGCGCGCAACCCGCGAACTGCTGCTGGAGCTGCCCGCGCCGGATGTCGGCGCGCGCCTGCTGCGCCATCCGTTCGATCTTGCTCCGGCCGAAAAGAAGCCGGCGCGCGCCGGCGCCGACGATACCTTGTCGCTAACGCAGGCGCCGGTGTTCGGACTGTCCGGCACCTGGATCGCCGCAGCCAGGAAAAAAGGGGGCGTCGTGATGCATCATGTGCAGGCATCGGCTGCGGCGCAGCCGGGCAAGCCGCGTCGTCGCCACGACACGCCGCTGGGCCTTGTCCTGGTCGATACCATGCTGGGCCATGTCGAACGCTGGGACGATTACCTGACGTTTGACCGCTTTCCCGGCAGGGGTTTCGGTGCGCAGCGCAGCGTCGCTTGCCCGCCCCCGCAGCAATTCCAGATACCGTCGGAGGCAGGCAGCTGGCTGCCGACGTTTTTCCTGATCGATCACTCGCCCACCGGCGCCGGTGCGCGCGTGTTCATGCTCGATGTCGCCGGGAAGCTGGTGTGCTGGGCGGTCTATGGCCAGAAGCACAAGCACATCAGCGAGCCCCGCTTCCAGCAGGTGGACTATCAGGTGGTCGGCGCCATGCAGTATGAGCGCACGCTGCTCTACGCCACCAGCGAGGCGAATTGCACCACGATGCATGCCATCGGCGCCAAGGACAAAGATCCGACTGACATCGCCGAGTTCCCGATTGAGGCAACGCGCGTGCTGTTCGGTGCGCCGGCGCCAAAACGGCAGCATGCCAGCTGGCTGTGTGCCTTGCAGCGCAGCGACCAGCACTGGCTGCTGGTCGACGACAATTTCAAGGTGACGATCCCGCTGATGATCGGCGATGGGGCCACAGCCATGGGCGTGGCGCGCATCGCGCTGGCGCCGGCCCTGCTGGTCCTCAGCGCCGACCGCCGCACGGTGGAACTGCGTAGCGCAACCGAAAACCGCGTGGTCCTGCAATCCGCACAGCCGATCGCCCAACTGGTGCTCGATCCGGCAGGCGAGCGCCTGTGCTGGCTGACCGACAGCCGCGAATTGAGCGTGCGCGCACTGCACGGCAGCGCTCTCCTGCTGCACGTGGCATCCGTGCCGCAGCGGGGTGCCGCATGATGCTGCCGCCGCAACTGGCACCGTGGAGCGCGTGGCTGGCATTGCTGCCGTTCGACCTGGTCGCGCCGCTCGGTGAGATGCTGCTGCGCCTCCAGCCTTTGGTGGGCCGCATGGCGGGCGTGGCGGCCAGCGACGACGATATCGCCGTGGGCGTGGGCAGCATTGCGCGGCGCGGCCCCTACGAGCGCCTGCTATTGAGCGAATGGGCGGTGTTCGACGCCGCGCCGGACGAATTCATCCGCCGCGCGGCCGCCAACGAACTGCTGTTTTCGGCGCCCGAGCCGCAAGTGCAGCGCCGCGCGCGCGTGTGCGTGGCGCTGTTCGACGCCGGCCCGGAGCAGCTGGGCGAACCGCGCCTGGTGCAGATGGCGCTGTTCATCCTGCTCGCGCGGCGCGCGCAGCTCGACGGCGCCAGCTTCGAGTGGGGGATCTTGCAGACACCCGGGCCGCTGCATGCCGATTGCGGCCTGCACGCGCTGGAGCGCCTGATGAAGGCGCGCACCGTGACGCGGGTCGGCAGCGCCGAGCGCGATGGCTGGAATCGCTACCTGGCCCAGGTCGACCTGCTGGCCGACGTGTGGCAGGTGGACGGGCCGGATGCGGGGCTGCTGCACCGGATGACGGCGCGCGCCAGCATCGAACAGCCGCTGCTCGACGAGCGTCTTGAGGTGACCATCACGCAGCAGGGCACGGCGCGCCGGCTGATGCTGGACTTGCCCGATCCGGCCAGCGCGGTGCGCCTGCTGCGCCATCCATCCAGCGCGCGGATCGATAAAGTTCGCGACCGCATGGGCGGACGCGATACGCCCTCGCTCAAGCATGCGCCTGTTTTTTCGCTGGGCGCTCACAGCGTCGTCACGGCCCGCGCCGATGGCGGCTGTCTGTATTTTCAGGTGCCCGATGCCGCGCGCGAGGGGCTTGTCGCTTCAAGTCGGCAACGTGCCCCAAAAAAGGGAACCGTGATCGGCCTGACCGCCTTGGGTGGAACTGTTTCTTGCTCTAAAAATAGGGTGTGGTTCAACCAGTTTTACGGTGCTTTTCACGCGCGCGAATGCCCGCTTCCGCCACCTGAACAATTTACGGCGCCGCGTGGAACGGGGCAGCGGCTGCCGACGTTCCATATCAACACGCACGACACTGGCGGGCGGATTTTTGTCCTCGATGCGGGGGGGCGGCTGGTGTGCTGGAGCGCGGTCAGTACGGCCGATGCCAATACCGTCTTCGAGGTGATTGCCACTGGCGTGGTTGGGGTTGTCCAGACCCGCGACAAGCTGGTATGGGCACGCATTGAAGACAGTTGTACGAGGTTGGAGTGCTATCGCGACGGCGCTGTGAACCCGCGCGAGGCATTCATTTTTTCAGGGCTGTCGACGCGCGTGCTGTTCGGTGATACCAGCGCCGGCACGGAGCCCCGGTCGTGGCGGATCGCTGCTTCGATCAAAGACACATCGTGGCTGCTGGGGCAAGGGAAAGAGCAATGCAATGTCGAGATCGATGATGGCGCCACGGTGATCGGCGTCACCCGCAGCGAGCCGGCCGATTGGGCGGAACTGGCGCTGCTGGTGCTCGATCCGAGCCGGCGTTGCGTGGAGCTGCGTGGCGAAACGCAGCGCCGGGTGGTGCTGACGACCACGGCGCCGATTGCCCAAGTCACGCTGGACCCGGCCAGCGACCGCTTTTGCTGGATATTGAGCGGCACGCACGAGCTGTTCGTGCGCCATCTGCACGAAGAACAAGCGCTGCTGCACGTCATACCCGATGGAGTTCCCGATGCACATTGAAATTCGCCAACCCCTGTTCAGCGGCCGCCGCGAAGTGCGCGCGCTATGGTTCGACCTGGCCCTGCTGGGCGAAATCGAGGCGCGCCGGCGCGTGCTGGCGCACTGGCAGGCCGGCTCGCAACTGTTCCAGGCATGCGGCGGCTTCCTGCTGGCGTGGCCGGCGCCGCGCTGGCAGAACGTGGACGCACTCGACGCGCTGGCCTTGTGCCAGGTCGGCGACGTGCTCAGCAGCGCGCCCCTGACCGAGGCCGAACTGGCCGCGTTGCCGGCCGGCGCTTACTGGCTGGTGCGCGCCGGCGTGGCGCAGGCGGCCGCGCCGGACGCACGCGTCGATCCGGCGCCATGGCTTGCGCTGGGATCGGTTGCGCTACGGGTGCCGCTGGCGCTGCCGCGCGCGCTGGCCCCGGAGGCCATGGCGCAGCCGATGTCGCTGCACGAAGTGCTGGGCGCGGCCATGCCGGAGCGCAGCGCCGAGAGCATCGCGTTCGAGCGCGAGGCCGCACACCCGATGCACGGTGCCCGGCGCGAGCGTAGCGCTCCGCTCGGCGTCGCCATCGCCGCTGGTGTGATCGGCTTGCTGGCACGCTGGTTCGGCCCCAAGCCGGCGGAGGGCGCTGGCGGCGAAGCAGGGCGCGCGACCCCGGCCCCGGCCGGACCGCTGGCGCGCCTGCTGTCCGACTGGGCGTTGCGGCTGGCGTCGGCGACCCGCCTGTCCAAGCTGCTGGGCAGGCGCCAGGCCGATTATCTGCAAAACATGCTCGACATGTTTGCCAATGGCGACCTGGCGCAAGCACTGCGCCATGCGGTGCCGATCGACGCCATTGGCGGCGGGTCGGCGCGCCCGGCGCTGGGCACGCCGCGTCCGCGCACCAGCCTGACCATCAGCGGTCCCAGCCCGGCTGCGCCCGCGATCGGCCTGGATAGCGACCTGTCGGCGCAACTGCGCGCAACCTACCGGCGCAGCTTCGAGCAGCTCGACCGCGAGGGCCGCATCGACGAAGCCGTGTATGTGCTGGCCGAGCTGCTGCAATGCGGCCTGGAAGCGGTGACCTACCTGGAAAAGAAGGAGCGCTATCTGCAGGCGGCGCAACTGGCGGCCACCGTGGAACTGGCGCCGGCGGTGGCGGTGCGCCTGTGGGTGCTGGCCGGCGACATCGAACGCGCGGTCCAGGTGGCGCGCCTGCACAACGACTTCGACGCCGCCGTGCGCCTGCTGGAGAGCCGCAACAGCGAGCACGCGGCGCCGCTGCGGCGCCACTGGGCCGAGTACCTGGCCGCGCGCGGCGACCTGGCCGAGGCGATCGACGCCATCTGGCCCTTGCCGCAGCATCACTCGCTGGCGCTGGCCTGCCTGGTGCAGGCCGAACGCAGCGGCGGCACCCTGGGCATGCAGGCGCTGGCGCGCAAACTGGCACTGATGCCGGGCACGCTGCGCAGCAGCGCGGCGGCCATCAACACGGTGCTGACCGCGCCCGGCGACGACGGCGTGCAACTGCGCGCGCGCCTGGCGGTGGCGCTGCTGGACACCGCGCCGGCGTCGGCGTCCTCCAAACGGGTCGCCGCTGCGCTCCTGCGCAAGGTGCTGCCGGAACGGATGGAAGGCTTGAGCCGGCTCGACAAGAAGGCGCTGGTCCAGCTGGCCGAGCTGGCCGGCAGCGCGGTGCTCAGCGCCGACCTGCCGCTGTTTTCGACCAAGTCGGACATCGACGTGACGCCGCTCGACGCGCGCCGCGAGCCGCTGGTCCTGAGCATGGACGAACGCGGCCTGATGCCGATCCAGCACGCGCGCGCCCTGCCAGATGGCCAGTACCTGCTGGCGCTGGGCGAAAGCGGCGTGGTGCGGGTCGGGCGCGATGGCCGCCAGCTGGCCCATTATCCGGTGCCGGCCGGGCATCTGGTGATCTCGCACAACGGCAAGCGTGCGCTGGCGCTGGTCAAGCGCGACCGCAAGTACCGCGTCAGCCGGCTCGACCTGATCAGCGGCAGCGTGTCGGACTGGCTGACGCTGGAGTTGCAGCACTGGTCGGGCCAGTACGATGGCGTATCCTGGAACGTGGCCATGGAGCGGCGCCTGGCGGTGCTCGACACCACCGCGCAGCACCACAGCATCGTGTGGCAGGTGGCGGACCTGCCCGGGGTGATCGCCGGCTATGCCGACCGGGCCAGCACGCTCACGATCCTGCTGCGCGTGGCGGACGGGCTGGAGCAATGGTCGTACGAGCAGCCGGGCCGGCAGTTGCGCCAGCGCGACTGGTGGAGCGATATCGCCGGTGGCGATCAGGCCTGGATCGAGGATATGCGCTTCCTTCCCGGCCCCTCGGGCGCGGCGCCGTACGTGGTGACCATCGACTGGGTTCTCGGGCACATCCTGGTGAGGCAGCACGGCGCGCCGGCGCTGCCGCCGGTCGCGCTGGGACCGAACGCGCCGTCCAAGGTACTGATCGATGGTCAATGGCTGGTACTGGTCGGCGAGGAGGAAAAGTCGATGTGCTGCCGTATCGTCAGCCTGAGCGACGGCGTGGTGCGCGCGCGCATCGTGCTGCCGCAGCACAGTGCGGCGGCTTTCAGCTTCCACGACGGGCGTCTGCTGGTGTTCGACCAGGCCGGGCGCCTGGTCGATGTGGATTGCGCCAGCGGGCAGGCGAGCAGCCTGTGCCTGAGTTGATGCGAGGGATGAAGAAGACCATGAGTAATCTATATGCGGCACCGGCGGCGGACATGAACGTCGACACCGACCCTGGCGCGACCTATATGCCGACCATCCTGGCGTTTCGCGGCCGCCTGGGCCGTTTGCGTCTGCTCGTCTATACGGTATTGCCGATGTTCGCGGTATTCATCCTGCTGGCCTTGTTGGTCTTCTTGCGTGGCAGGGCTCCGGTGGCGACCGTGGCGATGGCCAGGCTGTTGCCGCTCTTGTGGCTGGTATTGGTGATTGTGACGACGCTGCGGCGCCTGGATGATATGAACTACGCGCGCTGGTGGGGCCTGCTGATGTTGGTGCCGCCAGTGAATGTTCTTGTCTGGTTTTACCTGTTGTTCGTCGCCGGCAGCGAGACAGCCAACGAGCGTGGCCCGGCGCCCGCGCCGAATACGGTGATGGTCAAGCTGGGGGTGGTGCTGGTGGTACCGCTGCTGCTGGGGAGCGTATGGCCGGCCTATATGCTGTACAGCTTTTACCCGTTCATGCGGTAGTAACTTTTTCACAGGAATGATCCATGACGAATCCGTACGCCGCGCCCGCCGCCAACATGCCCCCGGCCATGGCGGCCGAACAAACATATGCGCCGCGCATGCTGGCCACGACCGGCCGCATCGGGCGCGTGCGCTATCTGGTGTATGTGTCGCTGTTGACGAGTGCGATGATGGCTGGCGCTGTGCTGATGGTGGCCGCACTGTTGCCGATCGGCCCACTGGCGAGCACGCTGGCGCTGCTGATGCTGATCCCCTTGCTGGGCATGCTGGTCGTGATGACGCGCCGGCGCCTGCATGACATGGGGCATTCCGGCTGGTGGTGCGTGCTGGGTTTGGTACCCTTCGTCAATCTGGTCGTGGGCTTGTGGCCGCTGCTGGAAGCCGGCAATCCCGGCGAAAATGCCTACGGCTTGCCGCCGGCGCCCAACGGCTGGCAACTGGTGCTGGCCGCCTGTGTGATTCCGCTTGCCATGTTGCTGTGCTTGCCGACCTATCTGAGAATGCAGTACCGGTGGAGCACGCTCGTTGCCGCCGCCTACTTCCATGTGCCAATGCCCGGCGTGCCAGAGATCCCGGCGCCGCCCCACCTCACGCCGATCTGGCGATGAGGGCGGCGTGCGGGATAATGCGCGCATGAACAGACAGGAGTCGAGAGTGGATAATCCTTACGCGCCGCCGGGATCGGACAGCGCACCGGTGCTGGAGCACGGCGACATGGGCACGCCGGCCTGGTTCGACGCGCGCGGGCGCATCGGCCGTTTGCGTTACCTGGTGTACTCCACGGTGCCGTCGACCCTGCTGGTGGCCCCGGTGTGGCTACTGATTGACTGGCTCGGCCTGGCCGAACGGCCGGTCGCGCTGCAGCTGCTGCTCCGTGTGTTGGCGATTGCCGTAGCCGCCGTGCTGGCGCTGATGACGCGGCGGCGCCTGCGCGACCTGGGGCAGCCGGGGTGGTGGACCCTGATCTTGCTGCTGCCGCCGATCAACCTGCTGCTGATCGGCTTTCTGCTGGTCCGCCCCGGCGACAAGGGCCCGAACCGCTACGGGCCGCCACCGTCGGACAACACCACGCTGGTGGCGGCCGGGACGTGGATGGTGCTGCTGATCGTGGTCACCGGGCTCGCATCGCTGTTCGATATCGGTTGAGCCGTAGCGGCCGGCGCGCCAGTTTACTCGGTGCGGTGAATTGCGCAGATCTTATTGCCGTCCGGATCACGCACATAGGCCAGGTGCATCGGTCCCAGGCTGGTCTCGCGCTTGCCTGGCGGGTCTTCGCAGGCATCGCCGCCATGCGCCAGCGCCGATTCGTAAAATTGCTGCACGTGCTCGGGCGAGTTGCATTTGAAGGCAATGGTGCCGCCGTTCGCATAGGTCGCTTCTTCGCCGTTGATCGGCTCGGTGACGCAAAAGACTTGTCCGTCGTGGCGGTAGAACAGGCGGACGTGGCCGGAATGCGCCTTGTTATGCAGCGGTTCGCCCGCCCCGAGCGTGCCGAGCACAGCGTCGTAAAACCGTTTTGACCGTTCGATGTCGTTTGAACCGAGCATGATATGGCTGAACATACTTTCTCCCTTGTGTCCCCCGAGGGTTCTCGGGGCTGAATGTCAATGATAGTTTAAATAGACACACAAGTAACAAATCGGGCCCCAGTCCGCTTCCCGCGGTCGTATTGGACCTGTACGCGCGTCGGCTCGTCGGCTGGGCCATGGCGCCGAGCATGCCCGCCAAACTGGTCTGTGACGCCCTGAACATGGCGATCCAACAGAGGCGGCCAGCGCCAGGGTTGATCGTGCATTCGGATCGGGGAAGCAGTATGCCAGTGAGCTCTATCAAGAACTGCTGAACGAGCATGGCTTTGTCTGCAGCATGAGCAGGAAAGGCAATTGCCGGGACAATGCCGTTGCCGAGCGCTTCTTCCTACACCTCAAAATGGAGCGGGTCTGGCAGCGCCAGCATGCCAGCCACACCGAGGCGAGCAATGACGTCGCTGACTACATCGTCAGCTTCTATGACTGCCAACGACTGAACTCAGCATTGGGCAATCTGCCGCGCCGACCGTCTACGAACGAAAAATTGCAGCGCAAAACCCTATTGATGTGTGCAAGATTACTTGACCGCTGCAGGGCGAGGCTGTTCCGCTTAAGCGCCGCTAGCTGAAAAAACGTATCGAGACCGGCACGGCGATGCTGAAGGAACTGGACGGCATGGTGATGAGGACAGGCGCCGGTCAAAAAAATTGCCTCCTGGGGCGGAGGGAATAAAAAGGACCATGAAATCCCCTGCTAAGCGATCATCATATCGGCAGTGAATTGGGCGAGACCTGGCGGCACTGCGTTTCCATCGGCATTCGTGGTGGGCACGCTTACGGCGTATCCCCCGGGCGTTTGCGCCGCGGCCAGTTTTTTTCCAGTACAGCCCAAAGTATCAGGGCGTACGCCAGCAGGCGAAATGAATAATGCAGTGGATTGTTCTCATCAATGCCGGCGATGACGGGAAACGCAGCGTACACGCGGTGGCCGGCTTGAACCAGGAAGGACAGGGCGAAGTAAAGGAAAAACCGATCCCTGCTGCTGCGCCAGAAGCGCAAGAAAAAGAGCGCAATGACCAAAGAGGCCATTGCTATCGCGCCAGATATCATCCCGTTCATATGATTTATTCCTTTTCGTAAATCAGGCCATACAGCAGCAACAAAACAGCGGCCAGCGCGCTGGCATCGCGATATGGCAAGAGATCGATGTCGGGAAAAACAAGCTTGTCGAACACCAGCAGCAAATTATTCACGGTCAGTACCGCAAAGCACAGGCCGCTCCAGAATAGCAGGCGATGCCCGCTATTCCAATAGCGGTTCAACAGAAGCCATGCGCAGGCGAGGGATGTTAATGCACACAAGATATAAATCGCTGCTGACACGCTACGTCTCCTTTCGGAAGTTGAAAGCATCGGCGAATTGTTGTGCTTTTCGGTCCAACTTCGAGTGAATAAGCAATGTGATCTCCACCAAATTTGTTGAATACAAGAGCGCCAGACGAGCGATGACAGCGCATAGTTCGTTGGGTTGCTCGTTGAAGTAATATGTCGACGTGGAATCGTCACACTGAAGCATCCCCGAACCGCACAGGTCTGTCAGCACGCCGTGTACCACCGCTGGGGGCACATACAGACGCTGCGCCAGGTCAAGCGGCGTCCAGCGCGCCGGTGCGGTCGCACGCATCAGTATCAGCGCTTCGATATGCGGCACTGAAGGGATGCTCGTCAAGATGAAGCGGCGCACCTCGGGCGGAATTTCCTTTTTTGGCATCGCTGCTATGGTCGGGACGGTGAGGCCGCCCGCTGCTTTATGTTTGTGAGTGATAATTGTATAGCCTGAATGAGTTTGCGCCTACGCAATCGTACTCCTGACCATGCGGTACGCAATACTTTCGGGAATAAAGTTTTTACGGGCATGTTCGCTAAGTGTTCGCTAAGTGTTTCCCGCTACCATTATCGAGCCCTGTCGTCCTGACGAGCGTCGTGCGCGGTTACATTCACAATGAAGCGAGGAGCCACTTTGATTCAATCACTCCGTGCTGCCGGCACGGGACCTACGTTCGGGTACCTATGCATGTGCTTGCTGTTCGCCACCTGGCCGGCCGCGGCCGATGCGGCACCGAAAGCGCCGCGCCGCGCGGAGACAATCGATGTCACTGAAAATTTTTCCTTGCTGGCGCAGCAACGGCCCTGGATCTGCCCGGATCAGCAAGCAAACGACACACCCCGCACCGGGTGGAGCGGCGGCCAGGCCGAATGCGCCTGGCAAAACCGTTTGCGCATGCGCAGTTGGAGCGGGCAAGGCGGCTTGACGGCAGCTTCTTGTGTCAGTGCGCAAGCGCACTGGTGGGTATGGGCGCGCACCGGCGGTGCCGCCTTGTCCAGCGCGCCTCCGGCTTGGCGCACTGCCTGGTCGGCGCACAGTCTCGTTGACGACGGCGCTGCGGAAAAGCGCATCGTCATTCTCCGGCGCCTGGCGAACGGGGAATGGAATGCGACAGAATGGCGCTGGAGCCCGTCCACACGCGCCGCGACCCGCCGCTGGCAGGAGGGGCGCTGGCAACTGCTGGTCGCGCGCGCCGCGCAGCTTCGGCAGGCGCCGGAACCGCCCTACGGCCCGCAGGAGGCGCGCACGCTGCGCGCGTTGCTCGAGGCCAATCTCGGTACGCGCGTCGGCGAAGCGGGCAGCCATACGTGGCAATGGAAAGCCGGCGGACTGTGCCTTGCGGTGGATGCTGCCGGTCTGGGACTGCCCCTGATGCAACTGCCGTACGCCGTCGACGACAGCCGCTTGGAGCAACGCGCGGCGATGCAGCTGCAGCTGGCGCGGCGCTATCCCAAGGCGATGTGGCTGTCGACCTTCAGCCTGGTGCCGACGGCGCCGCAGGCGGGTGGCGGCGCTAAATTCTATGCGCTGTGGCTTGAGGGCGCGGTTCTCAAGGGCCAGCTATGGATACCGACCAGGGCTGATGGCCCGCTGGTCCGGCTGCGCATCACAACAGCGGTGCCGGTGGCGCCGGGAAGTCAGCCCGACCAGGCTGTGGTCGAGCGGGCGCGGCAAGTTGTGCAAGGTGAACTGATGGGGCTGGCAGTACGCTGGACGGACAAGCATGATTGACGAGGCCGCCGAACTGCCCGTGTGGCTGCTCTCGCCGCTGGCCGTGATCGGCGCCGGGCTGCTGTTGTCGCAAGTGATAGGCGTGCTGATGCAGGTCCACGGCTGGCCCAAGCTGTATGGCGCGGTGATTGCCGGACTGATCCTCGGCGTGAGCGGTTTCGGCATGATCGATGGCGCCCTGGTGAGCCAGTTTCAGGAATTGTTCAATGCCGCCTCGGCGCTGGTGTTGTTCGAGGTCGGGCGCAAGATGGACCTTGCGTGGCTCTGGCGCAGCAGGCAGCAGGGCGCGGCGCTGTTACTTGGCTGCGTATTGCGCGGCCTTGGTGCATGGGCCATCTTGCTGGCCTTCGGCCTGGGCCGGGGCGAGGCCGGCTTCATCGCCGCCATCCTCGTTGCCGTCAATCCTGTCGTGTTCACCTCGATGGTGTCCGATTCCAATGCCAGCGGCGTGGCGACTTACGCTGGCGCGAATACGGTAGGCATCAGCAACCTGGTTGCGCTGCTTGCGCTGGCGGTGTCGCTGGCATGGATGCGCAGCCATAGCGCGAATGCCGAGGCGGCCTTCGACGGCGAATTACTGCGCCAGGCAAGCAAACTCGCGCTCGGCGCAGCCATTGCCGTAGCCTGCTATGGCTTGTATGCGTTGGCGACACGTATTTCGAAGGCTCAGGCCGGGCTCAGGCCGGGCATTTTGCTGGCGGCCTTGATGATGGATCTCGGCCTGTGCTCGGTGACCTCATCGAGCGCGCTGTTGTCGCTTCTGTTGATGGGGCTGCTACTGCGCAATGCGGAGACGCGCGAGAATGTCTTCCAGGCTCAAATCAAGACCGCCCAGGACATCGGCTACGCGCTGCTGTTCATGCTGTCGGCCGCGCTGGTGCAGATACAGCAGCTGTTTCAATGGACACCTTTGCTGGCGGCGCTGCTGATATTCGGCGCGCGCGTCGGCTTGACCCGCCTGGCGTTGATGCGCAGCGAAGCGTGGAGCCGGGAGAAAAAGCACGCGATCGCACTCTCGCTCTGTTCACTGGTCGGTTTCGGTTCGCTGGTGGTGGACAATTCCTTGACCGGAGCATCTTACATGAGCGTGATGGGGGCCAACATCATGGCGGCACTATTGGCGCTGAACGTGCTGATCGGGCCCGGCCTCACGTGGTATGGACTGAAGCTTGCGGATGAGACACACGAAGGAGAGGAACATGGCTGAGCTCACCCCGGAACAAGCGCAGACGCAGGCGGTTGCCGGCAGAGGACCGGCATTCTTGCCGCCGTTTACAGTATCCCGTCTCGGCACCATGGGCATCGAGCTCGAATTGATGGTGCTCGACAGACTCACCTACGACTTGCTGCCGGCAGCGCCCGACATCCTGCGCCTGCTCGACATGCAAAGCAAGAAATGGGTCGCCACACCGGAAATCACCACTTCCATGCTGGAAGTGGCAAGTTCCATCCTCGACGGCTACGGCCCGGCCGCCGCCGAGATCGAGGAGATACGATCGAGCGTCCAGCGCGCGGCATTCCAGGTCGGGGCGGCAATCTGCGGCGGGGGAGCGCACCCATTCCAGAAATGGAACGAGCAGCGCATCTATCCCAAAGAGCGCTATCGCGAGTCGGCAAAGAAATACGGCTACCTGGCAAAGATGTTTACGGTATTTGGCATGCACGTGCACATCGGCGTGCCGAACGCCGACGAAGCGATCCGGATCTGCGCCTGGCTGACGCAGCGCGCACCACTCTTTATTGCCCTGTCGGCGAACTCGCCGTGCTGGCAGGGCGAGGACTCCGGCTTTTGCAGCGCCCGCAGCAATGTCGTGGGCGCCTTTCCCATGAGCGGTACGATGCCATCCCATATCCGCACGTGGGGCGACTTTTCGGCGCACTTCGCGCGTCTGGCGCAGCACGGCATCGTCAACAGCATCAAGGATTTTTATTGGGATGTGCGCCCCAAGCCCGAATATGGCACGGTCGAACTGCGGGTGCTCGACACGCCGCTGCGGCCCGCCTATGCGGCCGCGCTGGCGTGCTACGCCCGCGAATTATGTGTCGAGGTGTTTGCCGCGCCCGGCCAGTGGCCGCTGGACGACTCGCGTGAAGTTTATGCGTGGAACCGATTCAACGCGGCCAAGGACGGGGTTGGCGCGGACTGGATCGATCCGGGTAGCGGCCTTGCGCGCCCGGTCAGGGAGGTGGTGCTGGAGGATCTGGAACGGCTGGCATTGCGCTCAACCGATCCGGGCTTCGGCGAGGCCCGGCGCATAATCGAGGAACTGATGCGTGACGGCGGACAGGCTGGCTGGCTGAAGGCGCATATGGATGGCGGATCAGGGATGAATGATTTGTCGCGGTTGGCCAGCGAGATGTTCGAACACCAGCCGGCAGCTTGGCCGGCGCAGGCGGAGCATGACGGCACAGGAGAGCATGCATGAGGATATTGCTGGTTGAGGACGACCCGATGATCGGCAGCGTCGTTCAGCAGGAATTGCGCGACGCAAGCTATGCTGTCGACTGGGTGCGCGACGGCCACGCCGCGCTGACCAGCATGGAGGCGCTCGACTACTCGCTGGTTCTGTTGGACCTGGGCTTGCCCAGAACAGACGGCATGGCGGTTCTGCGCGCCATGCGTGCCGCCAGGAATAATGTGCCGGTACTGGTGCTGACCGCGCGCGACGCTACCGAGGACCGGGTCGCGGGGCTCGACGGCGGGGCCGATGACTATCTGGTCAAGCCATTTGCCCTCAGCGAGCTGCTGGCGCGCATGCGCGCGCTGACTCGGCGCAAGGAAAGCGCGGCAGGTCCGTGCCTGTCGAACGGCCTCGTCGCCTTGGACCCTGCCACCCACGAAGCCCTTGTCGACGAAGTCGCTGTACGACTGACCGCGCGTGAATTTTCCTTACTGCAGTCCTTGCTGCTGCGCCCTGGTGCGATCCTGTCGCGTTCCGAGCTGGAAAATCGCCTGTACGGCTGGAACGAGGAGGTGGAAAGCAACGCGGTCGAATTTCTGATCCATTCGCTGCGAAAGAAATTGGGCAGCGACATCATCAAAAATGTGAGGGGGGTGGGATGGATGGTCTCGAAGGAGCAGTAGCGTCCTCGCTGCGATTCAAGCTGTCGTTGTGGCTGTCGATCGCCATCGTGATCGTCGCCGCCGCGGCCGGGGTATTCTCGTTCGCGTCGGCCACGGATGACGCGCACGCCATGCAGGACAGCCAGCTGGGCCAAACGGCCTACCTGATTAGCCGGCTCGATGCGGTTCCGTCGTCGCCGCTGGCGCGCGAGCGCAAGGGAGACGACGATTTCGATGCGCGCGTGGTGGTCCGCTTCCTGCAAACGGACAACGGCAAGCCGGCGCCGGTACCAGCGCGCCCACCGGTTTTCTCCAACCTGCTCAAGGATGAGCTGCAGACGGTATTTGTCGGCAAGGAACAATGGCGCGTTTTCGTCAAGAGCAATGCCAAGGGTGTGCGGGTCGCGGTTGGCCAGCAAACCGCCGTGCGCGACGTGGCGGCGCGCGCCAATGCGGTACGCACGCTGATGCCCATCTTGTTCCTGGTCCCGGTACTGGTACTGCTTGTGACGGTGCTGGTACGTCAGATGTTCAAGCCGCTCAAGGCGCTGTCGGCCGAGCTGGGGCGCCGTCCGGAACACGACCTGGGACAGTTGAACAAGTCCGGACTGCCATCGGAAGTGTGGCCGTTTGTGGTGGAAATCAACGAACTTCTTTCCAGGATGGGCCGTTCTATGGCATCGCAACGCAGGTTCATTGCCGACGCCGCCCATGAATTGCGTTCGCCCTTGACCGCCATGTCGCTGCAAGCCGAGCGGCTCGGCGCCACCGCGATGCCGGAGGAGGCGCGAGCGCGCTTGGGCGCCCTGATTGCAGGACTGCGGCGTACGCGGATATTGCTCGACCAACTCTTGATGCTGGCGCGAATTCAGGGACCCAGTGTCGTTGAAAAGGGCAGTGTGTCGCTGGACCAGGTGATTCGTGAAGTGCTGGAAGACCTGGTTCCTTTGGCGGAGGAGAAAGACATCGACCTCGGTGTCGTCGGCGATGTCGACGCCCGCGTCAAGGCGCGACTGGTCGACCTGAAGGTGCTGATCAAGAACCTGGTCGACAACGCCATCCGCTACACGCCCGATGGCGGGCGGGTCGACATTACCGTTCAGCAGATCAACGGATCGGTCATCCTCCAAGTAGACGACACCGGTCCTGGCATCCCGGCGCACGAGCGGGAAAGGGTGTTCGATCCGTTTTATCGGGTGCTCGGCAACGGCGAAATCGGTTCGGGACTCGGCCTTGCGATTATCCGCACAGTTGCCACGGGAATGGGCGCCAGTATCGTGCTTTGTGACGCCGATCCTCCCAACTCGGGACTGCGCGCGCTGGTCCAATTTGGCGGCGACGGGCCGGGGCAGGCCGTTGCCGTAGGTTCGACTGCGCTCGCAGCGCAGGCTGGGCACTACGCGTGAGTACGCCTCGTTTCTCTTGTTTAATTCTGTTGGCCATGGCGGCGCTCGCCATGGCGCCTGGCGCTCGGTCCGGAGCTGGACGACCTGTCATGGCGCATGCAATGGCGCCCGGAGCAATGCCGCCATTGAGCGTCGATCGCCAGCGCGCCAAGCCTGCCTGTGCAGTCGGCGGCGTGCGCAACGACCGGTCCGGCCGGCGTGCCAGGCGTTCCAGGGAACAAAGTGTCAAACAGGCGCATGCGCGCAGGCCGGCAAGGGCCATCCTGGCTGCAGCACTGCGCTCGAACGCGGTGCTGATACTCGATCCCGTATCGCGTGAAACACTATTCGAGAAAAATTCCGCCGCCGTGATGCCAATCGCATCGCTGACGAAGCTCATGACGGCACTGGTCGTCGTAGAAGCGCGTCAAGACATGGAGCAATTGCTGACAGTGACCGACGCCGACGTCGACCGCCTCAAGTATTCGTCTTCCCGGCTCAAGGTTGGTACCAGGCTGAGCCGCTCCGCCATGTTGCATATTGCCTTGATGAGCTCGGAAAATCGCGCAGCCTCGGCTTTGGGACGCAGCTTCCCGGGCGGCGTGCTCCACTTCGTCGCGGCGATGAATGCAAGAGCGCAGGCTTTGGGGATGACGAGTTCGCGTTTCTTCGAACCGACCGGGCTGTCAAGCGCGAACGTGTCGTCGCCGGAGGACCTGGCAAAACTGGTTCTCGCAGCGCACAAGCATGCGCTGATCCGGCGCTATTCGACCGACCCCGGGCACACCATTGCGCAGGGCAGTCGCAGGACGCCGTATCGCAATTCGAACCGGCTTATCGCCAATGCGCGCTGGCACATAGGCTTGCAGAAGACCGGATACATAGCAGAAGCGGGACGCTGCATGGTGCTGCACGCAAACCTCAAGGGGCGGCCGGTGGTGATGGTCTTCCTTGACGCTCAAGGGAAATTTTCGCGTGCTGCCGATGCCAACCGCGTGCGCTCCTGGCTGGGCAGCGGGCGCCGCTCGGCGCGGCCATAAGGTTGAATTGATTTTTTCGGACAATTTCTTGCTAATTGTGCGCTAAGGCCCCGGCGCTATGATGCTCGAAGGTCGTACCGCAATGCCGACTTGGCGCGGGCTCATTGAGCCAGTCATCAGAGCAACTATCATCATGCAGTCCAGGAGAAAACGTGTTCAAATCAAGGCCCCTCGTATTCATTCTCGCGACAGCGATGCTGTCGGCGTGCAGTTCGCCGGTCACATTGCATGACACGCCGGTCACCGACCGGCCTCTTGCGTCGGCCGCGCCAGTCGCCCGTCCTGCCAACGGACGCGATGTGCTGCCGGTTCAAGCCGGTTCGGTCGACCCGCTGACCGATACTGGCGGCGCATTGGCCAAACGGAGCGTGTATTTTGACTATGACAGCTACACTGTGCGTAACGACGGCCACCGTGTGGTAGAAAGCCACGCAAGCTTCCTGAACAAGAACAAGAGCCGCAAGATTATTATCCAGGGGAATACCGACGAGCGCGGCGGTACCGAATACAATCTGGCGCTCGGACAAAAGCGCGCCGAAGCGGTGCGCAAGTCTTTGGCTGTTCTTGGCGTTGCCGAAAGCCAAATGGAAGCCGTTTCGCTGGGCGAGGTCAAGCCGCAGGCAACGGGGAGCAACGAGACTGCCTGGGCGCGCAACCGTCGTGCCGATATCGTTTATTGACTGTTCCGCGTCCAACTGGACGTAAGATTCATGAGCTGGGATCCAATTCGCAGCTGCAACCATGAAGAGGCCCCCATGAGAACGGGAAGCGCTGGGTGTACCACTGCGGCGGCATGCCCGGATACGTTACCGACTTCATGCGCTACCAGGATCAGAAGCTGACCATCATTTGTGTTTACCACGCTGAGCGGCCAGCATGCGAATGCCCGCAAGATCGTGCGCGCGGTCGCGCCCATGTTCGGCCAAACGCGCTAAGTAATCGCCAGATTTTTCTTGTCACATCCGGATCGGTAACGATCCGGATGGTGACAGATATGAGGCTGCGATTGAAGCCTGGCGCTGAGGAGCGCAGTGCGTTATCTGGCCTATTCCATGTTTCTGTGGATCGCGATCTTGCTCTTGATTACCGCCCTGATTGTCTTGCTCGTGACGGCGTTCAGCCCCATGATGAACTTGTTCTGACTGGTGATGCTGATCCCCGCGCTGGCGCGACGTTCATCCTCACGCGCCGCCGCCTTCATGATATGGAGCTGTCCGGCTGGTTCGGACTGCTGCACATGGCCCCGCTCGTGAACGTCTTTTTTAACCTGTGGATGAACAAGTACGGCTTGCCGCCGGCGCCGAACACGCGGACGCTGGTGATTGCCGCCTGGGTACTGCCGATCGCCTTTGCCGCGTCGATGCCGAGTCTGATGACGTTGGAAGAAAAGTGGATCTATAGGATTTTCGATGGCGAGGCCGCCAGGTCCGGGAAGACCAGGGACCCCTTTGCGTCTGGCAACGCGCCGGCTGACGCCAGCGCCGATACCGAAGCGCCAGCCCCGGCCGCGCCGGCGCCGCCCAACTGAGCCGGCGCCACGCTCCGGCATCCGGGGCGGCCTTACAGCTGCCCGCTTTCCTTGATGTCGAGGTAGCGGTTCACCAGCGCCGTGCTGAGCTGGTCGGGCGTGATGTCGATCAGGCGCTCGGCGCGGATGCCCAGGCGCCGGATGGCCTCGCGCCGCTGTTGCAGGTAGTGCACCGTGGCGCTGTAGCGCAGCGCGCCGGGGAAGCTGTCGACCGCCGTGCTGCGCGCGCCGTCCATGACTTTTTCGCGCAGGCTGGCGCAGATCACCAGGTGCTTGCTCGACATCAGCTCGCAGGCCGAGCGCAGCGCGGTGTCGTCCTCGTCGCGCAGGTTGGTGATGATGACGACAAAAGCGCGCTTGCTCAGGCGGTTGAGCAGGTTGGTGGCCGCTTGCAGATAGTCGGGCGCCATTTCGGACGGCTGCACGTCGTACACCGCGCCGAGCAGGCGATCGAGCCCGTTGCGGCCCTTGAGCGGCGCCACCCAGCGGGTATCGCCGCCGAAGGTCATCAGGCCGACCGCGTCGCCCTGTTTCTGCGCCAGGAAGCCGAGCGTGAGCACGGCGTTGAGCGCGTGGTCGAAATGGGTGGTGCTGTCGTCGCGCGCCAGCATGCGGCGTCCGGTATCGAGCAGGAACACGACTTGCTGGTCGCGTTCTTCCTGGTACTCGCGGGTGATCGGCTTCTGGCGCCGCGCGGTGGCTTTCCAGTCGATCGAGCGCATGCTGTCGCCGTCGCGGTATTCGCGCAGCTGGCGGAAGTCGGTGCCTTCGCCGCGGCGCCGCTTGCGGATGGCGCCGGCCGCCGGCGCGCGGCGGTCGGTCGCGCTCAGGGTGTGCCCGAGCAGCTTGGAGTAATCGGGGAACACCTTGATGCTGCTCGGCGCGCCGATGCGGTGTACGCGCTGCCACAGGCGCAGCGGCGAGCGCACGCGCAGGTGGGCCGGCCCGAAGCTGGCCGGGCCGCGCTGGTCGGCGCACAGGCTGTAGCTGACGGCGGCGTACTCGCCCGGCGCGATCCGGCTGCGGTGGCTCAGGCCTTCCATCGCCCAGGTGGCGGGGTAGTCGTCGTACAGGTCGAGCGCGACATGGCGGCCGCCCTCGTTGTGCAGCTTGAGCGTGACCTTGTTCCAGGTGCCGACCGGCCACACGCCGGCCAGTTCGCGCTCGACGCGCAGCAGCGGCGCCTTGCGCGAAATCCAGGCGTCGACGCAGGCCAGCGCCAGCGCGGCCAGGCCCGCTCCCTGCCACAGCGGCAGCAGCGCCTCGACGTGGCTGGCCGCCAGGCCAAGCACGGTCCAGCCGCCGGCCACCGCCAGCAGGGTGCGCGACGGGGTCAGTACGTCAGCCACGCGGAGCGGCGACTTCTTCGATCAGGCCAAGCAGCAGTTCGTCGCTGCTCAGGCCATCGAGTTCGCTTTCGGGAGAGACGGCGATGCGGTGGCGCAGCACCGGCAGCGCGGCCGCCTTGATGTCGTCCGGGGTCACGTAGTCGCGCCCCGAGGTGAGGGCCATGGCGCGCGCCATGCGCACCAGCGCGATGCAGCCGCGCGGCCCGGCGCCGATCGCGATGCCGGGCCAGTCGCGCGTGGCGCGCACCAGCCGCACGGCGTAGGCGGCAACGGCGTCGTCGACCCGGATGCGGGCCACCAGCTGTTGCAGCGCGACGATGGTGTCGGGCTTGACCAGGGTCGCCACCTGGCTCACTTCCAGGCCGTCGCCGACGCGGTCGCGGGTGACCATGCGCAGCATCTGTTCTTCCTCGTCGACGCTCGGATAATCGATGCGCACCTTGATCAGGAAGCGGTCCAGCTGCGCTTCCGGGAGCGGGTAGGTGCCTTCGTTTTCCAGCGGATTCTGGGTGGCCAGCACCATGAACGGCGGCGCCAGGTGGTGCGATTCGCCTTCGATCGTGACCTGGCGCTCCTGCATCACTTCGAGCAGCGAGGACTGGGTCTTGGCCGGGGCGCGGTTGATCTCGTCGGCCAGCAGCAGGTGCGCGAACACCGGGCCGCGGCGCACGCTGAACGACTGGCTCTTCATGTCGTAGACGGCGTGGCCCATGACGTCGGCCGGCATCAGGTCGGGCGTGAACTGGATGCGCGAAAAGTCGCCGGCGAAGGTCTTGGCCAGGGCCTTGACCAGCAAGGTCTTGCCCAGCCCCGGCACGCCTTCGATCAGCACGTGGCCGCCCGCGAGGCAGCAGGCCAGCACCTGGTCGACCACGGCCTGCTGGCCGATCACGGCGCTGCGGATTTCCTCGCGCATGCGCTGGACAATGCCGATCGCCTGGCTCAGGCGTTCGGCCGTGATGGCGGGGGCGGCGCTGGTGGCGGTGTTATCGTTCATAGTGATTTCTCAGTTCTTGAAGAGTGCGGATCTGACGGGTGAATCGGGTGACATGGCTGGCGGCGTCTTGCTGCAGCGCTTCGCTGACGTCGGCCTCGGGCAGTGCGCAGTCGCGCGCCAGGGTGGCCCACAGCTGGTTTTCCGGCATGCGGAACAGGGCCGGGGCGCGGCGCCGGATCAGGGCCAGGGTATCGTCGCGCGCGGCTTCCAGCAGCAGCTGGCGCCCGCCCTCGGCCTTCCACAGCCAGGCCCCGCTGGCGTCGATGTGTTCGATCAACGAGCGCCGTTCGGCCTTGGGCGCGGGCACGATCGGGCCGAAACGGCGCACCGCGGCCCAGAACATCAGTGCCACGCCGACCGCCAGGCTGACCAGGAACAGGCTGTAATTGCGCCACAGCGCCTTGTACCAGGGCAGCACGTTGAGGTTGCGCACGATGGTGACGTGGCGGCCCGGCGCCAGCTCGGCCAGGGCCAGCAGCAGCTCGGCGTGGTCGCGCTCGTCCAGGCTGCCGTTGTCGAAGTAATCGGTGGCCAGCAAGACCACCTGGCCCTTGCCTTCGCGGTAGACGCGCACGGCGCCGCCATCGTCATCGCTCCAGAGCGGGGCGACGGCCTTGGGCAGGCTGACCAGTTCGCGCGAGCTGCCGTCGAGTTCGAGCGCATGGGTCTTGCCCGGCAGGATCACGTGGCTGACGGTTTTGTCGCGTTCGCGCCGGGCGGCGGCGATCGCTTCCGGCTTGTCCTTGTCTTCGTCGGCCGGCCGGGTGCGGCATTTGCACGCCTTGGCGTCGCGCCGCCCGCGCGCGCCGAAGCGGTCGGTGAGCGGGTCGCCTTCGGCCACGGCGGTGAACGGTGAACGGACGGCCCGCGTGGGTTCTTCGTCTTCGTCTTCGTCTTCGTCGTCCTCGTCCTCGTCATCCTCGTTGGCCTTGCTCTCGTCCTTGTCCTGGGCGCTGGCGGAAGCTGGCTTGGCCTCGGCTTCCTCCTCCTCGTCTTCTTCTTCGCTGGCCGGTTCCAGCGCGGCGAGCGCGGCTTCTTCGGCAGTGGTCAGCGAGCGCGGTTCGGCAATCAGGGTGTTGCCGCGCCGAACCCAGTCGAGTATTTCCTGGGCCTGGCCCGGCAGTGCCGTACCCGAGGCGCCGCTGAGGATCATGGTGCCGCCCGCGACTTTCGGCAACACCAGTTCGCCGAGCGAGCCGACCCCGTTGACGACCTGGCCGTTGCGGCGCAGCAGGAGCGTGGCGGCCAGCATGCGGTCTTTCATGGCCGCCTCGGACCTGTAATAACGTGATTCCCAGCGCAGTTCCATCTGGTCGTACCAGCACCAGGTGCCGAGGGCGCCCAGGGCCACCAGGGCCAGTACGGACAGGATGCTTTTCAGGTTGTCGTTCATGCCGCCGTCTCCCGCAGTGCGCCGAACTGCGCATCCCATGCGGCGCAGCAGGCCAGCAGGGCGTCATCGGCGGGCCAGCGCGCGGCGTAGGCGCCGCCCAGCCACAGGGAGGTGGCGTTGATGGCCACTTCCAGGCGCCCGGGCGAGAGCTGCTGGTGCTGCGCGGCCTGGCGCGCCAGGCGCAGGCAGTCGCCTTCGGTATTACCCTGGCGCAGGGCCAGCGCATCTTCGGTGACCAGGCGCGACAGGGTGGCGCGGTACAGCAGGGCCAGGGCGGCGCGCTGTTCGCCGTGGCTCCACAGGGCGCGCACCTGGGTCGTCACGTCGGGCGGCAGCGATTCGGCGCGGATATTCAGGCCGCCGATTTCGGTGGCCACGCGCGCCTTGGCGGCCCGCTCGAAGGAGGGGAAATGGTGGCGGTAGCGGTATAGCACCCAGGCCACCAGGCCGATGGCGAGCGCGATGAACAGCACCTTGAGAATGGCGGCGATCAGGTTCATGTCGAACGAGGAACGGGTGCGTACCTCCTTCTTCCTTTCCTTGATGGCGCGCTTCTTGAACTCCCAGCTTTCCACGCATTCGTAGCCGCGCAGGTCGGGCTCGGCATATAACTGGTCGAGCTGCTGGCGGATGCGCGCCTGCTCGGGCGCTTGCAGCGGACCGCGTTCGGGCAAGTCCATGCCCTTGGGCGGTGCGCATTTCGCCTGGGCCGGGGCCGGCGCGGCCGGTGCCGCACTGAGCGGCGTGGCCGGTGCCGCACTGACCGGGGCGGGCACGCCGGCCAGCGCCAGCAGCATGCCGGCGCCGGCCAGCGCCAGCAGCACCGACGTGGGCGCGGCGGCGCGCGCGCGCAGCGCTGGCGGGCGCTTGATCTGGCGCAGCTTGATTTCCAGATCCCAGGCTTCCATGCTGGCGCGGCGGTTCAGGTACAGGGTAAAGCAGCAGGCCGTGTAGACCGGCGCCATCAGCGCGGTGGACAGGGCGAAGGCGCCCAGGGTGAGCAATTCCGTCAGCACATTGACGCCGTCGCCGGTCAGGCTGGTAAACAGGAAAAAGGGATTGCCGATCTTGCCGTCGGTGGCAAAAATGCCGATGAAGCCCAGGGCGCCCAGTTGCAGCACCACTTCCAGGTGGGCGCAGACGACGCCGAACCAGGCCGCCGAGGAGGCGGTCCCGTTCTTGCCGAGCGCGCTGCGGCGCGCACTGGCGACCGAGCCGCGGGCGCCTTCGAGCTGCCAGACCGGTTGCCAAAAGCCGCGTCCGGCGCTGATCAGGCGGCCCCAGGTGATCAGGCGGAACCAGCCGCCGCCGAGCTGGCCCGGCCAGGCGCGTACCGCTTCCTGCCAGGTGACGGCGGTGCCGAACACCTGGCGCGAGAGCACGTACAGGGGCGCGCGTTCGAGCAGGGGCTTGAACCACCAGGCCAGGATCAGCCAGGCCCAGGCCAGGTCGGGCCGCCACACGGTCAGCGCGGCGCACACGGCGACCAGCGGCAGCCACAGCGCCAGGAAGGCCATGTAGGCGGCGCCGGCGTGCGAATGGAGCAGGCTGAACCCGAGGTCGAGCGCCTGGGCATTGGTGCGCGGGCGCAGTTCGATCTGCAGTTTGTCGATTTGCATGGCGGCCCTTATTGCTTGCCGCGGCCGGCGAACAGGAAAAATCCGATCACCAGCGCCCAGCAGACGCCGCCGACGCTGTACTTGACCTGGATCGGAATCGCGCCCGAGCCGGACCAGAACGCTTCAAAGAAGGCGGCGAACATGGTCATCAGGCTACCGCCGACGATCACCGGGAACATGCTCTGGCTGGTGGCGAAGAGCGCGTGCGCACGGGTGCGCCGGCCCGGGTGGATCAGGGTCAGGCCGAGCCGGATGCCGGACATGGCGCACAGCAGCAGCCCGGTAATTTCCAGGCTGGAGTGGGTGATCACGAACGACCAGAACTGGTGGACGGTGGCCGGGTCGCGGCTCAGCCAGGCGCCGATCACGCCCATGTGCATGCCGTTCAGGCCCAGGCTGATCAAGGCCGGGATGCCGCCGAAGATGCCGCCGGCAAAGCTGCGAAAGCCGATCGAGACATTGTTCCAGATGTAGAAGCCGAACATCATCAGGTCGCCCTGGCTGCCGCCGCGTCCGACGTGGATGCGGCCCGGCTGGTACATGTCGCTGTACTCCTGGAGCTGATGGGCCGAGGCGAAGCTGTACGCCCACTGCGGCTGGTACCAGACCAGCAGGCCGACCGCGAGGGCCACGCCGAAAAACGCCAGGCAGGTGATCAGCAGCAAGCGCCATTCGGCGCGCACGCGGCAGGGAAAGTCGACCAGCATCCAGCGCATCAGGGTGGTGGGGCGCTCGACGACCGTGCCGTACAGGCGGCGGTGGCAGGCGCCGACCATTTTCTGCAGATGATCGGTCAGGGCCGGCGAATAGCCGCGCTGGCTGCACAGCGCCAGGCACTGGCACAGGCGGCGGTACAGGGCTGGCAGCGCACGCTGGTCGTGGCCGCTGTCGTCGAGGATGGCGCCGATCTCGGTCCAGAGCGCGGCGTTGTCGGCTTCAAACTGGATTTGCTTCATTTGGTCAGGCCCGCCACATAAGAGCGCATGCGCTCGACCGACTCGATGCCGCGGGTGCCGGTCAAGGCTTCGGCGATGCTGCCCAGTTCGGCCATGCGGTCGATCGGCAACTTCGATTCGCGCTCGAACAGGTCGACCAGGGTGCGCTGCTGGTCGGGACTGAGCGGGAAGGGCAGCGGCAGCGGATGGGCCAGCAAGGGCGTGGGGCGCGGCGCGGCTTTTTCGTAATAAATGACCTGGGTGCCGGCAACGATGTCGCCCAGGCGGCGAAAGCGCAGGTCGAACATCATGCACACCAGCCCGGTTGCGTACATGACCGGCAGGAAGTCGGCCACCAGCATCAGGTTGCGCAGGGTCGATTCGCGCCAGCCGACCGGCAGGCCGTCGCTGCGCACCACTTCCAGGCCGAGGGCGCGCTTGCCCAGCGTGCGGCCGTTGAAATAGACTTCGCTGATGATCGGATAGCCCCAGTAGCTCACGAACAGCAGCAGCAGGAAGATGCCCTGGCCGAGTTTGCCGCTGGGCATGGCGAGGCGCAGCAGAAAGCAGGCGGCGGCCCACAGCAGGAAATCGACCAGCCAGGCGACCGCGCGCAGGTAGGGGCCGGCAGGCGTCAATTGCAGGCTCACGCCCTCGGGCGTGGTCAGGGACAGGCGGCCGTCTAGCAAGCGCTGGCCTCTTTGCGCTGCCGGGTTGCCGCTGATTTTAGTACCGCCATGCGTTATGCCGTGTTAAATTTACTGTGGGATGTATTTATTGTACCGAAGAAACGATGCAACGATGGCAAATAGGTGAAAATTGCAGCGCTGTTTGTTGGTGAGCGGCCACGTTGTATTCCGGGCGCGGGCACGCCGCCGGGCGCCGTGTGCGTGCCATCGGCGCATGCGCCTATCGTTGCGGTCTCGTTGTTGACGCTGGAAGTGTACCAAGGTCGCTAGCGCCCCGTCACAGCTTATCGGGTGGAATGATTTGAACAGAAAATTAGTCATCGGCGTGTGCATCGCCGCGGCAGCGGCGTCGGTGGCGCAGGTGCCGGACAAGCACGCCACGCCGGCCGCCACGGCCACGCCGGCGTTTCCCAGCCATCTGCTGGCCGGGGCAGGTGCCTGCCCGCCACCGGCCTGGCCGCGCGAGGCGCTGCTGTACGACTTGCAGGGCAGCACCACGCTGTCGTTTGCGATCGGGCCGGATGGCGCTGTGGTGCAGCCGCTTCTGCTGCGCACGAGCGGCTGGAAAATGCTCGACGATGCCGCGCTGGCCGGAATTGCCGCCTGCCGCTTCAAGCCCGGCCTGGACGCGGCGCAGCGCACCGGACCGTATCCGATGCAGTTCAACTGGAAGCTCGACGGCGAGGGTGGCGTCACGCCGCTGCTGCGCGCCGGCAGTTGCCGGGATTCGCCGCGCTTTGCGCGCTTTGTCCCGTTCGATGCGGCGCCGACCAGCGCCAGCGGGGTGCTGTTGCGCTTGATGGTGGGCGCGGACGGCGTGCCGTGGCGCATTGCTGCCGAGACCGGCAGCGAGCCGGACGCGCTGGTGGCCGACGCGGTCGACTACGTGCAATCCTGCCGCTTCGACGACGATCCGGCCGTTCCGGGCGCGCGCAGCGCCAGCGTGACCGGCCGGGTGCTGGTGCGGTAATTCCTCTTTCAAGGCAGCGGATGGTCAGCATTGCACGGCTAGAAAACAAGCTGGTGGTCGTCAGCGACCCGGTGGGCGTGGCCGCCTACGACTTCGATGCCGAGTTGCACTTCGACGGTACGGGTGAATAATTAGACGATAATGCGACGATCAGAGCGTCCGGCCACCGGTCCACAGATACACCCGCTGCGGGACATGTAGAGAAAATCAAAATTCGTATAGGTCGAATGCAAGTGGTCGCGGGAAGGCGCATGCAAAGGCCAAATTGGCGCGCTTTTACAAAACCGCTGACATCAAGCCTTCTTGATCTATCCCGTTCGCCCTAATTTCGATTTTCATGCGGATTATGACACCTATCCATCGTTAGATCGTGGAAATAGATGAGCCGTGCCCAGTGTGGACTCCGCAATTTCTTTATGATTTGCAGCATGCACGGTCCCCCGTTCACTACCCTTTCGCTCCCGCGACCGCTGGCTTTGCGCTGCCATTGTGGTTGACGATGTAATTTGCCCGCTCGTAGAGTTCGTCGAACGTGATGATCTCCGGCCATGCCGTGTTGCGCCGATAGAGCTCGAAGGAGCGATATTGATCCGCGTTAACGCCGTTCGGCCCCATGAATTCCGACAGGCTGCCGATCACCAAGAATGATCTCGGCTGGTAGTTGAACGCCTCTTCGCCCGTCGGCGCTCCGTCCTTGTCTTGCCCGACGAACTTGGCGCCTATCTGGCCCACCGCGCCGTGGACAGTCCCTTGGACCTGGGCCACCGCGCCGACAAGCTCTTCGGAAGGCGCCCAGCAGCCGACGCGATATGGTTTGTCCGCGAGCAGCTTCGTGGCGTGCGTTTTGATTTCGATGAAGCACAGGCTCGCGATGAGTCCCCGAGTCTTCATGAGCGCGTCGACCCGCTTGCCACGGGACGCAACTGAGTGTCCTTGGACCACGTTTTCGAGCTTCTTGTCATTCAGGGACGAAAGGAACAGGTAGCCGAGGCCGTATCCGAAAAACCAGGTGTTTTTCTCGAAGAATTTTTGCCAAAGCGCTTCGTCCCCGCACTTCTTCGAATCCTTGGCTTTGGCGAAGTAGTCGGGCTCATTGAGCAGTCGCGCGTAGGCGTCCAGTTGCTCGCGCCGATAGCCGATCGCGACGATGTCTTCCTTGGTTATTTTCGTCCGAAGCACCTCGGCCAAGACCTCGGGGTTTTCGATCAGGAGGGCGGTCGCTTGGCGTTCGGAGACGATGTATTTGCGAAGTTCCTCGTCGGTGATGTTCACCGCGCCCTCGTGATGGAATGCGATTTCTTGGATGTGCTTCGCGAATTCGATGAAGCGTCCGATCTCGTCGCCGATCAAGGCGAAGCTAGCCTTGTGCGGCGACCCTGTCTCTGCGGTGTAAGTCTGCAAATTGAGGACCGATATCCTTCGGTCGTCTTCAAAGAATGTGGCTTTGACGATATGCTTTCCTCCTTCTTTCTGGCGCAAGACGAGTTCGCCCTTTACCAGTGCGAATGCTGGCTCGGCCGCCTTGTCGAAGGCCTTGCTCGCAATCCGAACCTTGACGGCTTTGTCGTGGAAGGAGGGGAGACTCTTGCTCACGTACGTCTTGTCAGATCGCTTGTTGATGTCGTATTCCACGTCGTCCATCTCGGTCCCTGTCCAGTATTCGTTTTTGCGGTTGTTGTTTATTTAAAAGCAATAATAGTTTAAATCGATGATGGTCGGCGAAAATTGGTGATCGAACGGCATGCCGCTCAGGCTGCGGGGCGGGGCGGTCCCGCTCGGGAGTTGCAGGATGCTTGTCGCCCGTGGATATTCCACGCGCTGCCGGGAAGCTACCAATTTAGCGTCGCAATTCAGGAGCCGACACAGCCAGACATGTTCAAGGCGACTGTCGATCCAAGCTCTATCGCTGAGCGTTTTCTTGCCGTCCTGCGAGCAGCCGTGTCGAGTGATCCAGCCCAGCTTTCACTGCTGGTGCCTGACCAGGGATATCCATCCACGTTTCTAAAGCTCACGCACAACTTGGCTCCTCCTGGCAAGAGCTTTGACCGGCTGGAAATTAGATCGGCGGCGGACAACAATCCCCTCGCGTTGCAGCCCGAAAATCGCAAGGTGATCAATGCGACGCTGAAGTTGATGGTGACCCTGGCCGTGCCCGAGGTTGGCGTGACGGAGGTTGCGCTGCATGGTATTCTTTGCGCTATCAACCTCGACAAGGACTGGATCGAGGTTTCGGTTGATGGAACTTCGCATCATATTTCAGGTCTAGCCGAGGCGTTCGACGATGTGATTGGACCGGTGGTGAATCGCCGCGTGACGGTGCGGGTCCGACTAGGCCCTGCACAGGTGTCTCGTTTCGATGACATTGAGCTTGACGAATAGATCCTAAACGTTGGACGCTACGAACACCTCGTTCATGGTACTTGCTCGGCGACAAAACGCTGGGTTGACCATGTCCGATACGTCACCGGGCATTCGAGGAGTGATCGATCGGCGGAAATGAGGATGCTAGCGGCAGGCGTCTATTAGAAGAAATGAGGAGAGTGGGGACATGCCAAACATTCGTTCGATTGACATGCTTTTCCTTGACGATGTGTTCGCCATGAGCGGCGGGTATGTCCTCAATTTCTCCGACCGGACCATGTCGCAGTTTTTCACCGAGGAGCTCAACTGCGATATTGACGATCTCGCTTATGCGGTGAACGGCAGATCTAAGGGCAAGCGCCTTCGCTGCTTCCTGCAGAGTGTCGACATCCCCACCGTCGTCCGCGCGCTCAATGCCCTGTGGGAGTATCGCGAGGCAGTGCGCGCTCGTGATCAACAGGCTGAGACAGTGGAGAACGCCGAAGGGCGGCTGCTGGCCCTGATCAATCGGTTGGAGGGAAACCCCGAGTCCGCTAAGCCTGCTGGTCAGGCGCCCGCGCCGGCATTCGACCGACCGCGGCTCATCCAGCTCAAGGCCGACCTGCTTGCGCTCCACCAGCTCGCGCCCCAAGCGCGAGGCTACGCTTTCGAAAAACTGCTTTGCGATATTTTCAACGCCTACGGACTGGAAGCCCGCGAGCCGTTTCGCCTGCGGGGCGAACAGATCGATGGAAGCTTTCAGCTCTTGAATGAAACCTACCTGTTTGAAGCGAAGTGGCAGGGAGAACAAACTGGTGTCGCCGATCTGCACACGTTCCACGGCAAGCTTGAGCAGAAGGCCGCTTGGACGCGTGGATTATTCATCAGCAACAGTGGATTCACCGAGGACGGGATTGTAGCCTTTGGCCGAGGAAAGCGGGTAATCTGCATGGATGGACTCGACCTCCACGACACGATGCATCGGGAAATTCCGCTCAACCACGTCCTGGACCGCAAAGTAAGGAGAGCCGCCGAGACTGGCGCTCCCTTTTCTCGAGTACGAGATCTCTTCCCTCAATAAGTCATCAGCGATTGATGATGGCAAGTCAAAGCCGAGGTCGGGGCAATACTTGTGTGGACTCGTGGGGTTATGTACCCATCCGTAGCTTGCAGGCCTGCTCTATTCTTGATACGCATGTATAACCAAGCGGGTCTTGATGGATACTGCTAAAGTAACGATCGATCAAAGGGGTTTGGGTTTATTTGGTCTGGGTTTGTCCCGCAATATTCTCCTCCCCATCTAACAAAAACGGCCCGCGTCTGCGGGCCGTTTTTGTTAGTGCGCCCAGCATGGGCGCTCCTTCGGGTGAACGTCCCGCCGCAGCCTCACCACAGTGAACGAAGTGAAACGCAGCTGCGGAAGAGTGACTGACTGGGCTGGGGACGCTACTGGCATCAGGTGGCGCCATACGCCTGCGCCGCAGCTGCTGTGGCGCCAGGTGCTGGCGCGTATCAGGGCTTAGACCGCCTTCACTGGTTCCAGGTGGCGCGCCAGGCGGCGTAACGCTTGAACGATGCCGGCGTGCTGAGTTCTTCGATGACGTCGTCGTCGCCGTCGCCGTCGGTCACGTGGAACAGCAGCGCCACCTCGTCGCGCTCGGCGGCGCTGCCGAACAGGCCCTCGTCGGCCAGCTGGCGCAGCGCCGCCGCGCAGGCGCCGAACACCCAGTCGCGCAGGGCGTCGATGTCGACTTCGTTGGGGATGTCGCGGTGATACGGCAGGATCATGCGGTAGGCGATGTCCAGCCAGGCGCCTTCCTCGAAGAACGACCATTCCGATGGATTCCACAGGATATCGTCGCCGCCGCCGTCCTCGCTCAGCGCCTGCACACTGTTGGCGAGCGGGATGATGGTCATGGCGCTGTCGTCGCTGACCAGGGCGAAGGCGTTGAGCGTCTGGTCCGGATGGGCTGCGCGCATGGCGTTGAAGGCATTGCGCGCGCCGTCGCGGATTTCGCTGGCCAGCAGGTCGCCATCGAGCCGGTTCAGGTCGATAGCGGCCTGGCGCGCGAGCGTGAAGCCGGCCGCCACGGCGTCGGCGCACAGGGCCGCGTAGCGCGCCTGGGCGGCGGCCGGGCTGGCCAGTTGTTCAAGGGTGTCGGTGCCCCAGGTTTCGGTCATGCCGGTGGCGTGCCAGACCGCCGTGCCGAGGTCGCGCACCTCGACAAACTGTCGTGGCTTGGTGCCGGCGTATTTGTGAAAAAGTGACCAGTTCGTCGTCATTGTTGCGTCTGCTTTATGTTGGGAAAATGCCTTCCCGCGCAGAGGAGTGTTTGTGTCTGGTTCGGTAAATACGGCTGCTGCACGGGCAATCTGATTGGTTCGGAAAGAAGTATGACGGGCGCGGCGGCTCCTGTCACGTGCAATCTGGGATGCCGGCCGCGCGCATGGCGCACCGGCGTTGGCGGCGCTACAGGAGGAGCAGGGCTGCGCGCGCTTCGATGTCGACTTCCTCGGCGCGGTCCGAGGCGCTCGGATGGGTGGCGAGCCGGTGCAGGTCGGCGGCCAGCGCTTGCAGCAAGGTGGGTGAGGGCGCCACCACGCGGAAAATCAGGTTGTGTTTCCAGATGGCGTCGTCGCCATCGAGAATCTGCCTGATGGCGGGCGCGAGCGGTGCGCCCAGGCTGGAGAGCAATGGCGCGAGCGTGCGCGCCAGCGGCCAGTTGGGGTCCTGCATCCATACCAGCAAATCAGGCACGACCGGGGCGATGGCGGGCCAGCCGGCCGCCATGGCAGCTTGCACGGCCGCCAGGTCGTGCTTGTCGGAAGGTATGTACGGTGAATGCTGGCGCATGTCAGGGCCTTCGGGACGCCGTTGCCGGCAACAGCGGCAACGGTATCACGCGCAGCCCGGCCACGCCAGCCGGGCTGGGGATCAGCGGGCGCCGCTGCCGCTGCTCAGTGCGGCCGGCAGCTTGTCGACGTTGTCCAGCTTGTACGGGAACAGCAGGGTGTCGCCAAACACCCTGGCGCCGCTATCCTTCTCCACATCGTTTTCCGACTTGCCGGTGTAGCGGTTCGAGCCAATGCTGGCATCGATCAGCGCATTGTCTTCGTTCCAGTGCGGCCTGGCCGTGTTTGCAAAGAAGTTTCCTTCCACCTTCACTTGGGCGTGATCGCTGGCGCCGATGGCGAAGTAGGGCACGTCGAGCCAGTAGTTGTTGTACAGGTGGGTGCGCGATGCCGCGCCCAGCAGCTTCGGATTGCGGCCGGAGGTCTTGTTCCAGAAATTATGGTGCAAGCTGACCTGCGAGTTGCTCAAGGCGTTGGTGTAGTGGTGCTGGTTGCCGCAGACGGCCGCGTTGCTGCCGTCAAAGCGGTTCCAGCTCAGGGTCACGTTCTTGCTGTCCTGGATGTCGATGTGGCCGTCGCTGATCAGGTTGAAGCGCACATGGTCGACCCAGACATGGCTCGACTTGGTGATGGTGATGCCGTCGCCCGCTTCGACCAGGCCGGGGTTGATGTTTTCGATGGACAGGTTGCGGATGATGACGTTCTTGGCGTCGCGCACGATCAGCGAGGCACCGATGATGCGCGCATCCTTGTTCAGACCGACCAGGGTTTTGTTGGAACCAACCCAGATAGCGCTTTCATCGCGCGGGCGCATATAGCGCGTTTCGTTGGTCGAGCCGAGTTCCTTGCAGGTCTGGGTGCCGACCGGAACGCGGTAGGTACTCTTGCCCGGGTCCTGGTAAGTCGGGCAGGCGACCGCGCAGGTGCTTTCCGAACGCACGGCGGTGCGGCAATCGATGGTGGTGCCGGCCGGAATCTGGATCACTGCGGGCGATGTCGAGCTCAGGGCGCTGGACAGGGCGCCGCACGAAGTCACGGTGACGGGCGCGGTGTTGCCGCCGCCGGTGGTGGTGCTCAAGCCGTCAGCGCCGGACTGGGCCGCGAAGCCGTCCGGTGCCGGGCCGCCGCAGGCACCGTTGGTCGGGTTGAAGAACCAGCGCTGCAGGCCGCCGGCGGTATCAAGCGCCTGGTAGACCCGCGAGCCGCTGTTGTTGTCGGCCACGGTGAGCGACTTGCCCGAGTGACGGGCGACGACGTTGTAGCCGCCGCCGGTCGACTTTTTCAGCAGCCATTGCTGGTTCTGGGCGCCGGTGGCGTTCCATTGGATGATGCGGGCGCCGTCGTTGGCGGACAGGTTCAGCATGTCGAGCAGCAGGCCGCTGTGCTTGGCTTGCATGGTCCAGTAACCGTTGCCGGCGTCGCGCAGATAGAATTGCTGGTTGGCGCTGTTGGCGGAACCCCACTGCTGGACTTCGGCCGCGCGCTGGGTCGAGCCGGCGACGACGTCGAGCACTTTGCCGGACGCGGCGTTGACCACGTTATACAAACCGCCGTTGTACACGGCGGCGTTGCAATTGGCGGCGCTGGCGGGATTGGCCATCAGCGACAAAGGAAGGGCAAGCGAGGCGACCAGGGCGCCCATGCGCCGTGCGGGAAACAGGCGGATCGACGCGTCGGAAACGGGGAATTCGGTCATGGCTGGTGTAGCTCCGGATAGTTGGCACGTAGCCCACGACAAGGGCTTGCCTTTGTTATTTAAATGAAAAGAATCGGATGCTATCAGCTAAATTCTACATACACATATATGCAATTTATATAGAGGCATGCCATTTTTGCGGGAGCTCGCCGTTGCATGGATGACGCTGTTGGACAGCACAGCACAGCACGGCACGGTGCGGCAGGCACGGCCGTCCCGGCTTTCAGGCGCCGCAGGGCAGGGCCGGTTCGGCCACCGGCTCGCGGCACGCGAGCAAGGCGCGCATCTGCGCCGCCGCCAGCGGCTTGCCGTAGTAATAGCCCTGTGCCTTGTCGCACCCGTTTGCGCGCAAGAATTCGCCTTGTTCCGGCGTTTCAATGCCCTCGGCCACCGTTTCCATTTTCAAGCTGCGGGCAATGGCGATGATGGCCTTGGTGATGGCGGCATCTTCGGCGTTGTGCGGCAGGTCGCGCACGAAGCTGCGGTCGATCTTCAGCGCGCTCACCGGAAACGTCTTGAGGTAGCTCATGGAGGAATAGCCGGTCCCGAAATCGTCGATGGCCAGCGCGATGCCGGCGCGCTTGAGCGTATGCAGTTTGTCGATGACGCTGGCCGAGGCATCCATCAGCATGCTTTCGGTCAGTTCCAGTTCCAGCCAGCGCGCATCAATCCCGCTGTCGTCGACGATCGCCAGCACCGAGGCGACCAGCCCTTCCTCGCTCAGCTGGCGTCCCGACAGGTTGATCGACATCCGTACCCGGTGGCCATCGTCATGCCATTTGCGCAGTTCGTGGCAGGCTTCGCGCAGCACCCATTCGCCGATCGCCACGATCATCCCGGTATCTTCGGCCACGGGAATGAAATCCGCCGGGCTGATCAAGCCAAGTTCCGGATGGATCCAGCGGATCAGGGCCTCGGCGCCGCAGACGGCGCCGCTGCGCAAGTCGATCTGGGGCTGGTAGTGCAGCACGAATTCCTTGCGTTCAAGCGCCCGCCGCAGGTTGTTGTCGAGCGTGAAGCGCTTGCGCGCATCTTCCTGCATGCTGTGCGTGAACAGGCGGTAGGCATTCTTGCCGCTGTTTTTCGCGTAGTACATGGCGCTGTCGGCGTATTTGAGCAACTCGTGCATGCTCGATGCATGGTCCGGAAACACGCTCAGGCCGATGCTGGCGCTGATGTGGATCTCGTGGCCCGCGATGGCGACCGGCTGGGCAATGCGCTGCAGGCACTTCTCGGCGACCATCGCGGCGTCGCCGATCTGGTGCACGTTTTCCAGGATGATGGCGAATTCGTCGCCGCCGATGCGGGCAATGGCGTCGCCGGGGCGCAGTGTGTCGCTCAGGCTGCGCGAGACCAGGCGCAGCAGCTCATCGCCGATATCGTGCCCCAGCGTATCGTTGACCGCCTTGAAATTGTCGAGGTCGATGAACATCACCACGGCCCGCTCCTGGCAGCGCTGCGCGCGCGCGATCACCGCTTCGAGCCGGTCGTTGAAGAAGTGGCGGTTGTGCAGCTGGGTCACGTTGTCGAAGTGGGCCAGGCGGTCGAGCTTGACCTCGACCCGCTTGCGCTCGGCAATCTCGGCTTCCAGTTCGCTTTCGCGCTTCTGGATGCGGTCGAGCATGGTGTTGAAGGCGCTCGAGAGCATGCCGATATCGGCCAGGGTGCTGACCTCGGCCCGGATCGAGTAGTCGCCCAGGCGCGAGATTTGCGCGCTCGCGTCCGACAGCGCGCGCAGGGGACTGGTAATGAAACGCTGCAGGCGCGACAGCACCAGATGGGCGATGGCCAGCACCGCGAGCATGACCGGAATGGTCAGCGCCAGGTAGAGCGCCAGCTGGCGGTACACATTGTCCAGCGAACTTTGGACGATCAGGGTGCCCAGGCGCTGGCGCTGGACGATCAGCGGCTCGACCACGGTGACGTGGCGGTACGACAAGGCGTAGCCGGGGCCGCTGGCGTGGCGCAGCGCGACCGGGGCCGCCCCGGCGTCGCGCAGGTAGCTGGCGAAGCGGCCGTTGGCATTGTCGTAGACCACGGCCGACTGCACGTCGGACACCACGCGCAGGGCGGCCAGGATATCGTTGGCCGCGTGCTGGTCGCCAAAGACCATGGCGGCCGACATGTTTTCGCTGCCCATGGCCGCTTGCGCCTGGGTCTGGCGTACCAGTGCCGAGGTGAAAAAATAGGTCTGGATCCCGAGCAGGAACAGGGTCGAGAGCAGGATGACAGTCCCGCTGGTGACCAGGTTTGCCCATTTGAGCTTGGTGCTCAGGGTTTGTTTGCGGCTGCGGCGGCGAGGCCAGGGGCGTTTCATGATGGGTCCGTTTCGTGGGTTCAATACACCATGCGCGCGAGGCGCAGCACTTTGGAACTGAGCGCGATATTGGCGGCGCGCGCCGCCTCGGCATTGAACTCGAAGGCGATGCGCTTGTCCTCGACGTCCAGTTCGACCATGATTCCGCTGCGCGCCGCGCCTTTCGCATCGGACACCGTCAGCACGCCTTCCTGGCGCGCCGACTGCGCCAGCAGGGCCACGGTGTCGCTTTCGGAGGCGCTGATGAACACGATCTGGCATTGCTTGAGCGCGTCGCGGCCGGAGTGCGGGTAGGCGATCGTCATCTTCGCTTCGCCGAGCGGCTTGCCCTCCAGGCCGGCGAGCAGTTTGCCGAACGGGTCGCGGCCGAGGATGCATAGCCTGACCAGGCCGGCTTGCGCATTCGGAAAGGTGCTGAACAAGGCGATGTTGTAGATGAATGCCGCTTTCGCCGCGTACTCCGCCGCCGGGGCCTGGGCGCGGGTGGCGGCGGGCAGCAGCAAGGCCAGCGCGAGGGCGCAGCAACGCCGTTGGCGCGCGCTGGCGGCCAGCCACGCGGCATGCATGGAAGCGGGGCGCAGGCGCATATCAGAAGGTGTAGCTGGCCTGGATGCGCCAGGCGCGCCCATCCTGGCCGATGGCGTTCAGATAGCGCGCCGGGCTGCTGCTATCGTAGTGCTCTTCGCTGGCGGAATCGGCGTAGTGCTTGTCGAGCAGGTTGTAGACGCTGGCGGACAGTTCCAGCCGTTTGCCCATGGCGTGCCCAAGGAAGGTGACGTTGACCAGGCCGAATCCGCCGACGTGGCCGCCCGCCGCCGTGCGGCGGCGGCTGGTGAACTGGTATTCGAGCGCGCTGTGCAGGGTATCGCGCCAGAGCGGCTTGGCATAGTTCAGCTTGAACAACTGGCGCGGCGAGTTGCTCAGCCATTCGCCGCTGGCGCCATTTTTCGCGTATTGCAGGCTGACGCTGGTTTTCAGCGACGCGCCGTCATCGCGCAGCCATTCCGCCTCGAACTCGGCGCCGTTGGAACGGGCCGAGTCGATGTTCGACTGCACCAGCCGGCAGTCGAGCTGATCGGTACTCAAGGCAATCAGGTCGGTGAAGCGGTAATGGAATAGCGAGGCGCTGGCCCTGAAATTTTCAGTCGGAAAATACTCCCCGATCAGTTCGTAGGTTTTGATGCGCTCCGGCTTGAGCGCGGGATTGAGTTTGAAGCCGGTGCTGGTGGCGTAGTAGCGCTCGTAGGAGTTGGGCGAGCGGAAGGCGGTGCCGTACAGCGCCTTGAGGGTGCTGTGCGCGGCCGCCTTGACGATCAGGGCCACGCGCGGATTGCTGGCGCCGCCGCCTTCGGCATCGTGGTCGTGGCGCAGGCCGGCATTGAGGATCACCCGTTCGCCCAGCCGCAACTCGTCCTGCAGGTACACGCCGGCGCGTTTTTTCGGGCGGTCGCTGAACAGGAGGGAAGCATACGGAGCCAGGTCGTAGTTGCTCATCATGCGTTTGGTGTCGCTGGCGTATTCGGCGCCGGCAATGATCTTGTGGTGCCGGAATGCCGTGCTCAGCAGGCGCAATTCGGTGGACAGGGTGCGGCTGTCGGCCTCGTCGATATTCACCGTTGCGCTGTCGGGCACGTAGATATAGGTGCCCTGGTAGCGGTACCTTCGCAGGTTGGCGCCGGCGTGCACTTCCAGGGTCGGACTCAGCGCCGCCTGCCAGGAGGCGCTGGCGGAAGCGTACTCGTCGGTGGTGCGGCTGCGTGGATCGTTGAATTGCTGGCCGTAGGAGGCGGTTGGGATGCCCCTGGTGCGCCGGCCAAAGTAGGCGCTGGCCGCGAAGCTTCCCCATGACAGCTTGGCGAACGCGCGCTTGTAGCTGTCATGGTCGAGGTTGCGGGCGAGGCCGAAATTATGGGCGGCATCGTCGTATTCGGGGAAATACTGGTCGCTGCCCTTGCGCTCCAGCCAGGAGGCGCCCAGCAGCAGGTCGACGCCGCTGGCGCGCGCAAAACCACTGGCCAGGCGCGCCTGGCGCGTGGCGCTGCTGGCGGCGCTGGCGCTGGCGGTGCTGCCCTGGAACGCGGCGCCGGTCTTGGTGATGACGTTGACCACGCCGAAAAACGCGCTGCTGCCATACATGGCCGAACCCGGACCGGGGACGAATTCGACCCGCTCGACCAGGCTGATGTCGATGGGGAATTCGTTGCCGGCGGCGCCCTGGTCGTACACCATGTCGTTGAGGCGGCGGCCGTCGACCAGGATCAGCAGGCGCGTGTTGAAGTCGCCGGGGCGGCCGGAGCCGCGCGTGCCGACGTAGCTGTAGTTGCGGTCGTCCGTCACGTAGACGCCGCGCACGCTGCGCAGGATGTCGGCCAGCGAGCGGTAGCCGAAGCGGCGGATATCCTCCTCCGTGATGACCGACACCGACGAAGGCGCTTCGCTGATCTTTTGCGCGAACTTGGAGGCGGTGATGATTTCCAGGTTGAGCAATTGCTCGATCGGCAAAGCGTTCAGGTCTTGCGGCTGGTCGGCGCCGGCCACGGCGATGTTGGCCATGCTGGCCAGTGCGGCGGCGAGTAGGCCGCGTCGAGGATATTTGGTTGTCGGATACATGTCCTGGTCCTGCGGAATGGCCGCCGGTTATGCCGGGCGGAAAGCCCGCGGGGTTTGGCGGGAATTTGTTTCCAATAGTCAACTTAGTAGTCCAGTGTAAGATTGTCCGACACGCGGCCTGTTGATTAAGGTTAAGCAAGCGCAAGCAGGGGCTTTCTTACAACAGAGGGCTTTCTCGCGAGGCAAGCTGGCGGGCACATAGCCGCTTCTGCCGGGCGATTCTTCGGGCAGTGCCAGGGATGTTGACGGGTTGGACCGAGTGATTTCTGCGCGCGCCTGTCAGGGCCGGGCGTTGCAAAACATTCCACCTCGGCGTCACTCATGGTGGCCAGGCTGCTTGCATCGAGCGCATGCCGGTGTGGCGCCGGACAGGGCCACGGCGTCGCTGAGCTCGCCGTTGGCGCTCAGAACAGTTTCTTGTCGACCTAGTCGCAGGCAGACGAGAAGGGAATACTGGCGTTGTTAAAGCCGCAGCCGTGGATGCGGCCTTGCGCCGCAAGGAGCGGCTGGGTCAGGTCTGCTTCAGGCGTCTTGAGTAGCGAGCACGATATCGAGCCACTTGCATAGCGTATCGTGCGCTTCGCTTGCGGGATCGAGGTATTCCATGTGGCCCATGCCGGGTAGTTCGACATAGTCGACGCTGTCACCCGCGTCGCGAGCGGCTTTCACATACGCACGAGAGTGTTCGACTGGCAATGCGTCGTCTTCCGTTCCATGGAGAATCAACTGTCGCACATGCAGAGGGACCAGGGCGAGTGGCGATGCTTTCGCGTAAGGGATAGGGTGCTGGCTTGGGGATCCCCCGAGCAGCGCGCTGACCGCATTGTTTCCAGCGTTGAGGGTGAACGTGGCGTGCAGGTCAAGCACGGCTGCCAACCCGGCAACTGCCGTGGGGACGACTTTGCGTGGCGCAAACCTTGCATCGGCCTCTGCTCTTGGAGCGGCGGCGCACAGCGCCAGGTGGCCGCCAGCCGAATGCCCGACGACGGCAACGCGGCGAAGATCCAGGCCGGCCTCGCCAGTGGCGAATGCGGCCAGGTGATCGATGGCCGCCGCAATGTCTTCCAGCGTACCGGGCCAACCGCCGCCCGGGCTGCCAATGCGGCGGTATTCGATATTCCACACGGCAAAGCCGCGCGAAGCAAGATCGGCCGCGATGGCTGCCATCTCTTCGCGCCCGTACGGCATGCGCCAGAAACCGCCGTGCAGGAGGCAGACGACTGCCGGCATGCCCAGTGCGGGGAGGTAGAGATCGCCGACCTGGCTTTCAGAAGTGCCGTAGCGGAATGTTCGCATCAGGACGACGACCTGGCATGCTTGCTGGCCAAGGAGGCTGCATGACAAGCCGTTTTTTTCTGGCTGGCGCGCATGCGGTTCGGATTTTCCAACGAGTATTGAGTTGATTGATTGTTCATTGCGCCAGCTTGCCTCATGCACCCGGTTAAGACAAGTGTGGCCGGCGATCGTTTTTCACCATCGCTTCGGATCCTGTAGTGAGCTTATTCGAATATTTCTTAGTTGGAAACATCTGGTATGTGACGAGGTCCCGTCGTGAAAATGGGGCCGAAAATTGCGTTGTCCCGTCAACGCATGTCAAAACGAGACACGCTATTGAAACGATCTGCGCGGCGTTTGCCTGGCTTGACCTGCCAGGTGGAGCAACCGAGCCGCGCAGTGCCGCAGAGCTTCAGCCGACGCCCACTTGCGAGAATGCGTCGCCGATCACCTTCAGTTTCAGTTCACGCTCCGCAGGCGGGTCCTTGCGGAACAGGCTGCGTGCGCTGCTCAACACACCGTTGCGGCTGTCACGAAATTGCGACGTGGGCGCCAGGTGTTGTGTCAGTGCCAGGTAGAATACTGCCGCCACTTCACGCGGTTTGAGTACCGGTTTGGCGTCGCCTCCGGTGCCAGTGAGCATATTGTACGCAGCCTTGTTGTGGATGCCGCTGTTGGTGTGGACGCCTTCATAATCGCCGGCGCGCGTGTTGGGCAATTTCTTATAGTTTGTCATATGCTCGGGCTGGCCAAATTTGCCTGGATTGCTGAGATCCCGGAACGGATCGCCGCCTGGCAACAGCCCGCCGCCTAGCGCCCAGTTCCACAGGCGGGCATCCGGCTCCTGCTGGTTGTTGATAATAATGCCGAAAATATCCGAATAGGATTCGTTCAGGGCGCCGGACTGCTGCGCGTACACCAGGCGGGAGGTCTTGTCCGTTACACCATGGAACATTTCGTGCGCTACCACGTCGAGTGCCGCTGACATGGACAACATGTCGGCGGCACCATCGATCCGCTGTCCGTAGACCATCTGACTGCCGTTCCAGAATGCATTCAGCCACTGCTTGCCGTCCGGAGAGTCGCTGCCGTCAACGCAATTGATGCTGGAGGTCATGCGACCGTTTTGGTTGTCGATATTGGAGCGCTTCAGTACTTCGCGCATGTAGCGCGATACCTCGCACGCATTGGCGTGGGCGCTGACCGCACTGCCGGAAAAATCGCTGGCGCCAGCCTGGATGGCGTCGCCTGGCAACTGCTCCGAAGCCAGCACCGGGTCGCGGAATTCAAAATCGTAGGTTTGCACGTTCAGCTCGGCGTCGAACAGGGTCTTGACGCCGTCATTCGCCTCCACGCGGAACTGGCGTTGTACGCCAAAATCGTCGACTGCGCTGACCGAGGCGCCGGCAGCCGGCGTGCGGGGGAACTCTGCCACGACATCGCCGTCGTGGGCATCGACAAAGTAATCCATCAACACCGGCGCTTTTTGCCCTGCCACCTTGGTCGTGGGAACCACAGGCACATCTTCGAACATGAACACCAGGCGCCATTTTTCCTGATTCTGGTCAAAATAATAGTTCAGGCGCGGCACGATCCCGGCCAACTCTTTTTGATAGCCGCTATGGTTCTGCACGATTGCCGCGGCATCGGCCGGCGCCAGTTTGGCCAATGGGTCGACCCCCTGCGGCGTGCCCAACGCCGAGTCAATCCCGATCAATTCATTTTGGCCGTCCAACTCCACGGTCACCAGCGAACCGTAGACGGGAATCTTGTTCAGGTTCTGCCGGAACTTGACGGTGACGGTGTCGGTGAGCGGCACCGTTTCCGCGCCAATGCTCTTGAATTCGCTACCCACCTGGTTGGCCTTGGGGGCGGTGAATGACGGGATCGCGGGACTGGCCAATGCGCTGTTCAGGTAACGGCGCGCCGCCGTTTCCGGATCGAGCGCATGGATTCCCGGCGCACCGGCGAAGGCGTGAGTGGCCGCGCCTTGGACTTCACTTTTCAGCGTAGCAATGGTGGACAGCGCGGCGGTATCCGCGCTGTGCAGGGAAAAGGTGTTCATGCCGTTCGTACTCATCGTCTTCCTCCAAGGGTGTAGAAAGCAATTCTTTCCAATGTGTTGTGTCAGTTGAAAATGTTCCAAGACCCAGCTACTCTACGCCGGCCATGCCGGAAAATTCTCTCCAATATTCACGAGCAGCATGCATATTGACGGCGTGGCCGGCATATGCACGCGCGGCCGACAATCTGGACCGTGGCGGTGTGGGCCGCGTTGCCGCGCAGCCCAGACCAGTCGCCCAGTTGCGCTACGTCGCTCAAGGCGCTCAGCTTGGTGCCGGCTTGACGTCCACCGCCAGCGGAACATACCAGGGCGAGCCGTCGAAGGGCTTGGCGCAGATGGCAGGACTGTCCTCGCACAGACGTCCTTCGATCCTGCTGTCGTGGCGGCCCGGCGCCAGCGTGTCGGCCAGCTGGAGCACAAGCTTGTAGTCGAGCTCGCTGGTCTTGTTGATCGACACGTCCGTGCTGATCACGCCCTTGCTGTCGACGATGGCGATGCGCGCGTTCTGTGAAATGTTACTGCTGGCCCGGGCGCTGAGCTTGATGTCGTCGGGCCGGCCCTGGAAGGCGGTGATGCTGATGCTGGCAGGCGAAAATTGCAGCCATCCGTTCGATGCTGGCGGCGTGCCGGCATCGCCCCCTACGGGTGGGGTGCCGCCATTGTTCGATACGGGCGGGGTCGTGCCGCCATTGCCACCACTTCCACCACCACCGCAGGCACTGAGCAGGAGGAGGGCGGATGCCTCTTTTTCTTTACTGCTGTATTCGTGGTAGGCCGTGCGGGATGCGAACCTGCGACCAAGGGATTAAAAGTCCGCGATGCAATTGATCAAGGAGCCGCATGGATACCGGCTTTCAGCGAAAAACGTGGGGAATATTTCCGACTATTCTTGGACACCTTTCACCCTGAAGGAGTGCTTTCGCCTCCTGAATATTCCCCAGATTTGATGTGGCCCTGAATTGTTTCCGTCCACCTGTACTTGTCCATTTTCCAAGTGCGAGGCAAGCGGCCCATTGCTGGATTGTGTTGCCAAAGATCGTCGCGATACAATGCCATGAGAGTATAAATTTCACTCGGCTTGGTATATTGTGATGGCTATCATCCACAGCTTTTTGGGGGGCGGCATGCTGTTTCAGCATACACCACAGTTGCGAGCGCAACCGGGAAAATGGTCGCTCTTTGTCATCCTGCTTGCCATCGCTTGCGTTGGCGCGCTGGGCGGCACGGCGCGCGCACAAGAATTGAGATTGCAGGAAGTGAATGTCGGCATGGGTCTGTCGAAGCCACCCTACATCATGGAATCGGGTACGGCGGGCCTCGATTACGACATCGCCAAACAGGCGCTGGCGGCCGGCGGCTACAAGCTGGTTGGCCAGATGTTGCCGCAGACGCGCGCGCTGGCGATGCTGCGTGCCGGCCAGCTCGACGGCATGCTCTCGACGACGGAAGGAGTCGGTGGCCAAGATTACTTTACTGACACTTACATCGTTTACCAAAACGTCGCGACCACGCTCACCAGTCGCAACTTGAAACTTCGGCAAATTGAGGATTTGTCCAACTATTCGGTGGCGGCATTCCAGAATGCCAGCATGGTTCTAGGTGATCGCTTTGGTTTGGTCGTGAGCGGCCATTCGGACTATAGGGAATTGCCATCCCAGATCACCCAAAACAAGCTGCTCTTCATGGGAAGGGTCGATGTGGTGGTGGGAGATCGCTTGATTTTTCGCTACTTCAGCGACAAGCTCGAACCGCAGATCGATTCCACGCAGGCGGTGACCTATCACAGGATTTTCCCTGAAAGCCCGCGCAAGGCGGTATTTCGCGACGCGCGCGTGCGCGACGCCTTCAATGCCGGCCTGAAGATCATCCGCGCCAACAGCTCGTATGACACGATCGTGAAGCAATACGTTGGCGCAGCGCGGCCCTGAAATGTAGCTCTGCGCTGCAACGCGGTTCCCCAATTGGCGAATATTTTTTGAGCGGGCGCAAAAAAGGGTTAGGGAGCTTGCGCTCACTAACCCTGATCTGTACTGCTGTATTCGTGGTAGGCCGTGCGGGATTCGAACCTGCGACCAACGGATTAAAAGTCCGCTGCTCTACCAGCTGAGCTAACGACCCGAAGAAGCAAGATTATAGGGGGCATCCGTGCTTCTGTCAAATGCCCCTGCATACATTTTTTACCGCAGTGTTACATCACGCTGCTATTTAAGCACCGCCAGCCGGTCTTTGGCCGCTTGCGCCGCGCTCGAGTCCGGATACTTGAGCACCAGTTCCTTGAGGGCCTTCTTGGCGTTCTTGATATCTTTCAACTCGGTATAGCTGCTGGCGATGTTGAGGATGGCGTCCGGCGCCTTGGCGCTGTCGCGGTACTGGCTGACCACCACTTCCTGCGCCGAAATCGCACTCTTGTAGTCGCGCAGCGCGTAGTAGGCGTTGCCCAGCCAGTATTGGGCGTTGGCGGCATAGCCCGAGGCCGGATAGCGGCGCACGAACTCGCCCAGCGCCGTTGCCGCCGTTTTGTAGTCGCCGCCCTTGAACAGGACCATGGCCGCATCGTAGGAGCGCTGCTCGTTCGGGTCGACCGCCGCCTCGCGCCCGTCGATGGTCACCTGGCGCGGTTCGAGCTTGCGCAAGCGCTCGTCGAGGTCGCCGTATAAATCCTTCTGGCGCTTCTGGGCATTGCTCAGTTCATTGCTCAGCACTTCCACCTGGCCGCGCAGTTTGGCAATCTCGGACAGGGCCTGTTCCTGCTGGTTCACCATGTCGAGCGCGCTGCTGCGGTCGGCCTTGGTGTCGATGCGGGCGTTGAGCTCGCGCGTCAGGTTCTCGACCTTGGCGCGCAGGTCGAGGATCGCCTTGCGCGCTTCATCGTCGTCGAGCAGGCCGGCGTGGCCTTGCAGCGGCATCCAGGCGGCCAGCGCGACACAGGCGGCGGCAATGCGGGACTTGGACAGTGTGATCATGATCGTGACTCTTTCAAAACCGTTGAAACTGAAAACCACGGGACCCGGGCGGCAAAACAGGGCCGCGCAAGGTCAGCGGGGCGGGGCACAGTTCGCACTGCGCGCCGCCCCGATGGTCCGGATGCCGCTTACGGCAAGCGATTAATAGACGATATCGGCACGACGGTTTTCCGTCCATGCCGCTTCGCCGCCACCGGTTGCTTTTGGCTTTTCTTCGCCCAGCGAGACCGCTTCCATCTGCGACTCGGCCACGCCCAGCGAGGCCATCGACTTGCGCACGGCTTCGGCACGTTTCTGGCCCAGCGCCAGATTGTACTCGGTGCCGCCGCGTTCATCGGTATTGCCCTGGATGATGATCTTGCGGCCTTTGTTCTTGCTCAGGTAGCCGGCGTGGTTTTCGACGATCGGCTTGCCATCTTCGCGCACGACATAGCTGTCGAGGTCGAAGTAGACGCTGCGGGCTGCCAAAGCGCCTTTTGGATCGTTGAGCGGATCGACCGAGCCGGTCTCGACCGGGTTGACGTCGCGCTTGTCGGCGGCAACGTCAGGCTTGGCGACGACTGGACGCTCGGTCACCGGGGTCGGGGTTTCCTTGACTGGCGTGTTGCAGGCTGAGAGCAGGGCGGCGCTCGTGACGATGACTGCTAGGCTTTTGAAATTGCGCATTGGTTGTTCTCCTGGTCGGTGTTAAAAATGACGTGAATGACGTTTGGACTTCGTTTTACTTCATGAAGGGACCCCAGTTGGGCTCCCTGATGTTTCCTGCCTGGGTTGTTAAGCGCTGCTTGACCCTTCCATCGACCGACACCACAGCCAGCGAAGTACGGCCGCCGCCTTTGGTTGCGTACATGATGTATTTGCCGTTGGGCGAAAAACTCGGTTCGGTGGCCGCATCGGCCAGGCGCAGTTCCTGGCCGCTGGCCAGGTCCATCGCATAGAGGGAATAGCCACCGTCACGCTGGGATACCCAGGCCAGGGTCTTGCCGTCCGAGGAGACGCGCGGGCTGATATTGTAACTGCCATTGAAGGTCATGCGCTGTGCATTGCCGCCGCCGACAGGCATTTTGTAGATTTGCGGGCCGCCACTGCGGTCGCTCGTGAAATAGATGGTCTGGCCGTCGGCCGAAAACTGCGGTTCGGTATCGATGCCGTTACTGTTCGAGACGCGCCGCAGGCCGCTGCCATCGATGCCCACCACGTAGACCTGGGTATGGCCGTCTTTCGACAGCGCCACCGTCAGGCGGGTGCCGTCGGGCGACCAGGATGGCGCCGAATTGCTGCCCTTTTCATTGACCACGATCTTGCGTCCGCCCGTCACCAGGTCCTGGACGTAGATGATCGGCTTGCGTTTTTCAAACGAGACGTAGGCGACCTTGGTGCCGTCCGGCGACCACGATGGCGAAATGATCGGTTCGTTCGAGCGCACCGCCACCTGCACCGCTTCGCCATCGGCATCGGCGATTTCGAGGCGGTAATCGCGCGCGCCGCGGTTTTCATTGACGTACGCGACGCGGGTGGCGAAGGCGCCCCGGCTGCCGGTCAGCTTCTCGTAAATATCGTCGGCGATCTTGTGGGCCGACAGGCGCGTGTATTTCGGCTGCGCGGCCTGGGTCAGGCTCGACAACTGGTTGGTCTTGATGGTGTCGTGCAGCTTGTAGCGCACTTCAAAGCGGCCATCGGCCAGCTTTTGCACGCTGCCCACCACCAGCGCATCGGCGCCGCGCGATTTCCACTGGCTGTAATCGATCGGCGAGGTTTCCGACAGGGTGCTGCCGGCGTCGATGATCTTGAACATGCCGCTGCGTTCGAGGTCGGCGCGGATGATGGCCGAAATCTGGGCCGGCGCCACGCCTTCTTCGGCGAAGGCGGCAACGGCGATCGGAATCTGGTTGCTGCCGACGCCGATGACTTCCACGCGCATTTGCGCGTAGGCCGACGAACCGGTGATCAGGGCCCCGGTCAGGATCAGTGTGCTGAGTTTAGTCATGGTTTTTCTGGGTTTCCTTCAATTTGAATGCCGCGGGAACTGAACGATCTACCGTACCATCTTTTTTCCGTGGCAGCGGGGACGATTTGGCAATCGCGTTTTCCACCGCCAGGTCGTACGCCGGCACGCCACTGCTTTTGATCTTCTTGACCGACTTGATTTCGCCGGTCGGCCATTGTTCGATCTGGTACACCGCTTCCGGATCGCCGGCCATGCTGGTGCTGCCCGTGTAATTCAGGTTGCTCTTGATCTTGGCACCGATCGCGCCGAAGTAGCTCGGGTCGCCTTTCGGTGCGGTTTTGTGATCGTTGTCGCCGGGGCCGCCGGGGCCGCCCGTGATGCGGCGCATTTCGGCATCGCGCAACTGGTCGAGTTTCTTCTTCTCTTCGGCCAGTTTCTTGTCCTTGGCCGCTTTGTCGGCCTTGGCCGCTTTGTCCTGGGCCAGCTTGTCGGCCAGCTTGTCCTGTTCCGCCTTGTCCTGCTCGTGCTTCTTCTGGTCGTGCTTCTTCTGCTCGGCCAATTTCTTTTGCTCGTCGAGTTTCTTCTCGTCGGCCAGTTTCTTTTGCTCGTCGCGCTTCTTCTGTTCGGCCAACTCCTTGCGGGCTTTCTCGAGCTCGCGCTTTTCCTCGGCCAGGCGCTGATCCTGCTTGAGCTTCTGTTCCTTGAGCTTCTTTTCGCGTTCGAGCGCGATGTCCGGCGGCTTGACGGCCGGCGGCTTTTCGACGGGTTTCTCGACCGCTTTCTCCACGGCCTTTTCCACCGGCTTGGGCGGCTCCACCGGTTTCACCACGCGCGGCGGTGGTGGCGGCTCGTCGGGCGCGGCCGGGCCGGCTTCACGCACTTGCATGTCCCACACTTCAGCCTCGGTCGTGGTCGGGGCGACATTCTGCCAGCTGATGCCGGCCCACAGGAACAGCAGCAAGCCGGCGTGCACCGCCAGCGCCAGCAGGATGGCCGGGGTGCGGCTCGGCTCCGGCGGAACAATGTAAGGGCCGCCAGCGTGGGCGGCGGGGGGGAGGGGCGCCATCGTCTTCACTTGGTGGCAAGGCCGACCCGGTTGATGCCCATCTTCTTCGCTTCGGAAATGAGCTGGATCACGTCGTCGTACTTGCTGTCGCGGTCGCCGGCAATCATGACCGGATACTCGGGATGCTCGCCATGCAAGCTGCGCAGGCGGCGCAGCACGGCGGCGCGGTTCGGCAGCTCCTCGGGCGCGGCGCTGTTCTTGCCGTTCACGCCGATGCTCAGGCTGGCGTTGGGCTTGAGCACGATCTGGATATAGTCGTCCGGCGGCAGCGCGGATTTCTCCGCGCTCGGCAGGTTGATCACGCTCGGACTATTGGCGGGCGGCACGACCATGAAAATGATCAGCAACACCAGCATCACGTCGATGTAGGGAACGACGTTGATTTCGGACTTGAACTTGCGTTTGCGTCCGCCGCGCAGGCTGCTGGAAAACGAGGCCATCAGTGACTCCGATCAGCGCGACTGGCGCTGCAAGATGTTCGAGAATTCTTCGACGAAGCTCTCGAAGCGGATGGCCAGGCGGTCGATATCGTGCGTGAAGCGGTTGTACGCGACCACGGCCGGAATGGCCGCGAACAGGCCGATGGCGGTCGCGATCAGCGCTTCGGCAATGCCGGGCGCAACCGCCGCCAGGGTCGCTTGCTGCACGTTGGCCAGGCCGCGGAAGGCGTTCATGATGCCCCACACGGTGCCGAGCAGGCCGATGTAGGGCGAGACCGAACCGACCGAGGCCAGGAAGTTCAGGTGCGAGTCGAGGCCGTCGAGTTCGCGCTGGAAGGCGGCGCGCATGGCGCGCCGGGCGCCATCGAGCACGGCGCCGGTATCGAGCGGATCGCGCTGGGAAGAGGCTTGCTTGCCCTTGATGAACTCGCCCATGCCGGCTTCGAAGATGCGTGCCAGCGCGCCGCTTTGCTCGCGCGTGGTGCTGGCGTTCTGGTGCAGGGTGTGCAGGTTGCCGCCGGCCCAGAAGCTGCGCTCGAACTGTTCGGTCTGCTGACGGGCGGCGCGCACGGCGAAGGCTTTGCGGAAGATATAGGTCCAGCTCATGATGGACAGGCCCAGCAAGAGTGCCATGATCAATTGCACGATCAGGTGCGCGTTACCGATCAGGGCGAGAAAGGAAAGGTCTTGGGCTGCATTCATGGGCGTTGGATTTTTCTAGGTGTGAAGTGTCAGGCGGCACGCATTTTAGCAGCGGTGGCCTCGGGCAGGGCGCGTGGACGCAGCGTTGCGGCATCGACGCAAGCAACCTTGACCCGTGCGCTGGCCAGCAAGACATCGCCGTGCCAGGCTTGCTGGAGGAACAGGACCGATGCATGCCCCAGTTTTTCTATACTCAATGTCAAGTTTAATGCATCATCGAGCCGGGCTGGCGCGTGATAGTCGATGCTGGCGTTCTTGACGACGAAGATCGCGCCTTCCTGGTCGCGCAGCGCCTGTTGGCCGACATTGGCCGCGCGCAGCCACTCGGTGCGCGCACGTTCGAAGAATTTGAGGTAATTCGCGTAAAAGACGATGCCGCCGGCATCGGTGTCTTCGTAATAGACCCGTACCGGCCAACTGAATACTGAGGGCATTTGATTTGCCATAAATGAATATCGGAAACATTTTACGCGATTTCCGGGCCATAAATGTACGCAAGCGTACATAAACATGACCCGGCGCGGGTTGGGTGGGGCACAAGTAGACGTGAGTGATAACGAAGTGCCAAGTTCTGTAACAATCGCTTACATGGGGTGTAGTTGTGTTACTTGCCGCGCCGCGTCGTGCCCGCCGAGTGCCGCCTTGGCGCGGGTAGCCGTTTCTGGCAGTGCCAGGAACGATGTGGGGGTGGAGGGGCCTCAGGTCCGCTTGATCGCAAACGGCGAAAACCCCTGGCAAGTCGGCATCATCTCGATCGTATTGATATTCATATGCGGCGGCAGGGTGGCGATCCAGAATACCGTCGCCGCGATATCCTTGGCCGTCAGCGGCACCGTGCCTTCATACACCTTGGCGGCGGCGGCCTCGTCGCCCTTGAAGCGCACGTTGGAAAACTCGGTCCCGCCGCACAATCCCGGCGCCAGGTTGGTCGCGCGCACGCCGGTCCCCGCCAGGTCGGCGCGCAGGTTGAGCGTGAACTGGTCGACAAACGCCTTGGTCGCCCCGTACACATTGCCGCCCGGGTAGGGATAGTGGCCCGCCACCGATCCCAGGTTGATGATCAGCCCGCTGCCGCGCTCGACCATGGCCGGCAGCACGGCGCGCGTCATCGTCACCAGCCCGGTGCAATTGGTCGCGATCATGGTTTCCCAGTCGGCCAGCGGGGCTTCGTGGGCCGGCTGCGTGCCGAGCGCCAGCCCGGCATTGTTGATCAGCACATCGACCTGGCGCCACGACTGCGGCAGCATCGACAAGGCTTCATTGATCGATTCCTTGCAGGTGACATCCATGACGATCGGCAAAGCCAGGTCGCCCAGTTCGGCTGCCAGGGCGTCGAGGCGGTCCTTGCGGCGCCCGCTGATCACGACCTGATGGCCGCTGTTGACGAAGGTACGCGCCATTTCGGCGCCGAAGCCGGCGGAGGCGCCGGTGATAAAAACGATCATGGTAGTGTCCTGAAGAAGTGCGAGGCTGTGCTCAATTGTAGTCGAAGTGACTGGAATGGCCGCTACCTGCCATTTAGGCAATCCCATTCCTTGCCCTAATCGGGGACTTAACTTACAATTTGGGCTCCATTATGTCTCACGTAACTGGCGAAAAGTCGCGGCGCATTGCTGCCTGGCGGCGAAAGGTGGGCATCCACCGGGGAACGTGAGATTTCATCAGCCGTTCGCCTGGGCAGCCACCGATGGAAGCGCACGATGAGGCTGCCTGTTCCATTTCCGACGGCTCCCCTCATTCGATCCTTGCAATCAGGTGCCTCGCACTCTTATCGATTGGAGTTTTTTCATGTTTTCAAAAGAACACACGCTGGCCCATGTTGACCCGGAACTGTGGGGTGCAATCCAGAAGGAAAACGCACGCCAGCAAGATCACATCGAACTGATCGCGTCCGAAAACTACACCTCGCCAGCGGTCATGCAAGCCCAGGGCTCGCAGCTGACCAACAAGTATGCCGAAGGCTATCCGGGCAAGCGCTACTACGGCGGCTGCGAATTCGTCGACGTCGCGGAACAACTGGCGATCGACCGTGTCAAACAACTGTTCGGCGCCGAAGCGGCCAACGTGCAGCCGAACTCCGGCTCCCAGGCCAACCAGGGCGTGTTCTTCGCCATGCTCAAGCCGGGCGACACCATCATGGGCATGTCGCTGGCCGAAGGCGGCCACCTGACCCACGGCATGGCGCTGAACATGTCGGGCAAGTGGTTCAATGTGGTGTCCTACGGCCTGACCGAACAGGAAGACATCGACTACGAGGCCATGGAGCGTCTTGCGCATGAGCACAAGCCAAAAATGATCATCGCCGGCGCCTCGGCGTTCTCGCTCAAGATCGATTTCGAGCGCTTCGCCAAGGTAGCCAAGGCCGTGGGCGCGTACTTCATGGTCGACATGGCGCACTACGCCGGCCTGATCGCCGCCGGTGTGTACCCGAACCCGGTACCGCACGCCGACTTCGTCACCTCGACCACGCACAAATCGCTGCGCGGCCCGCGCGGCGGCATCATCCTGATGAAGGCCGAGCACGAAAAGGCCATCAATTCGGCGATCTTCCCCGGCATCCAGGGCGGCCCGCTGATGCACGTGATTGCCGGCAAGGCGGTCGCCTTCAAGGAAGCGCTGGAGCCCTCGTTCACCGAATACCAGAAGCAGGTTGTCAAGAACGCCGACGCGCTGGCCAAGGCGCTGATCGCGCGCGGCCTGCGCATCGTGTCCGGCCGCACCGAATCGCACGTGATGCTGGTCGACCTGCGCGCCAAGAACCTGACCGGCAAGGAAGCCGAAGCCTTGCTGGGCGCCGCCCACATGACCTGCAACAAGAACGGCATCCCGAACGATCCGCAAAAACCGTTCGTCACTTCCGGCATCCGCCTCGGCAGCCCGGCCTTCACCACGCGCGGCTTCAAGGAAGAAGATGCGACCACGGTCGGCAACCTGATCGCGGACATCCTCGACAACCCGAATGATGCCGCCGTGGTCGAACGGGTCAAGGCCGAAGTCAAGAAGCTGACCGACAAGTACCCGGTTTACGCGGCTTGATGTAAGCTCACGTCCTTTCACAGCAAGCCCGGCGCCCCATGAAATGTCCTTTCTGTCAGCATGAAGACACGCAAGTGCTCGATACGCGTGTATCCGAGGAGGGCGATTCGATCCGGCGCCGGCGCCGCTGCGTCAAGTGCGACAAGCGCTTCACAACCTATGAGCGGATCGAATTGTCGATGCCGATCATGGTCAAGAAAAACGGCAGCCGCACCGAGTACGCCTCGGGCAAGCTGCGCGGCAGCCTGATGCTGGCGCTGCGCAAGCGGCCGGTGTCGGCCGAAGCGATCGACAGCGCAGTCGCCTCGATCGAGGAAAAACTGCTCACCAGCGGACAGCGCGAGGTCGATACCGGCCACGTGGGCGAGCTGGTCATGCAGGAACTGAAACGCCTCGACAAGATCGCCTACATCCGCTTCGCGTCCGTGTATAAAAACTTCGAAGACCTGGCCGAGTTCCAGGAAGCCATTGCCGAAGTAGGCCACGAGCGCAAACCACGCAAATAGTTCGGCTCACACGCTTGAGGCAGGCCATGCGCGTTTGCACCCACCGCTGTTAACGTAGCTCCCAAGCGATCCAGATCACCCGTCCACGCAACCGTGCAGCCCTGCCTGCCGGGCCGCGGCGTCATGACCGGACGTGTCTGTTCAACGTTGCGGGGGAGTCATGCGCTTACTGCGAAAACCTGTCGCCGGCGGATTCACGCTGACCGAAGTGCTGGTGGCGGTACTGCTGCTCGCCGTCGGCATCCTGGGCGCGCTCGGCCTCCAGGTCGCGGCGCTGCGTACGCGCCAGGGAATCAGTCTCATGTCGCGCGGGGTGCAACTGGCCACCAGCCTGGCCGAACGCATGCAGGCCAATGCCGGCCAGATGCGGCGCGACGATCTCGGCAACCCCTACCTGCAACTGCGCTACGATGCGGCGGACGGCACGCCGCCGCCCGCGCCCGCCGGCTGCTACGGCGCGGGCTCGTGCAGCAGCGCCCAGCTGGCCCAGTTCGACATCGCCGACACGGTGGCCGCGCTGCACGCGGGTTTCCCCGGTGGCCGCATCGCGGTCTGCCGCGACGCCACCGTGTGGGATGACGGGCGCCGGGCATTGGCCTGGGAGTGCGCCGGCGCGCCCGGCGCGCCCGTGGTGATCAAGCTCGGCTGGCGCGCCAGGCGGGCCGACGGCGCCGCCGATGCCGCCCCCGGCGCACCATCGGCGCCTGCCGTGGCGCTGATGCTCGGCACGGGTGCGCCATGAGCGCACATGCGGCGTTGCGGCGCGGATGGCGCCAGGCCGGCCTGACCCTGGTGGAATTGCTGGTCGCGCTGCTGCTCGGCCTGCTTGTTTCACTGGCTGCGGCTTCCGTGCTGGTGTCGGCCCAGACCGGCTACGCCGCCCAGGACGACCTGGCGCGGGTGGACGACGCCGGCCGCTTTGCGCTGGACGCCATCGAACGCGCGGCGCGCCAGGGCGCTTTTGTCGACCTCGACCGTGAAGACGCGCCGCCGTCGCCGGCCAGCGCCGCCGCCCGCATCGGCGGACTGGACGACCATGGGCTTGGCGGCGGGGCCGGCATCGCCGGTGCGCGCCCGGGCGGCATCAACGGCAGCGACGTGCTGGCGCTGCGTTTCGACGGCGTGGGCGAGGGCGCCGAGGGCGATGCCAGCATGCTCAGTTGCGCCGGCTTCGGCGTGGGTGCCGGCAGCGAAGGCTGGAGCATTTTCTACGTCGCGCCGGCGGCGGGTGGCGCGGCTGAACTGCGCTGCAAATACCGGGGGCAGAACAACTGGCGCAGCGATGCGCTGGTGGCGGGCGTCGACACGTTCCAGGTGCTGTACGGCCTCGACACCGACGCGCCGGCCGATGGCTTGCCCAACCAGTATCTCAGCGCCGGCGCCGTCAACGCGCTCGACGCCGCCCTGGCGCTCGATGGCGCCAGTCCGGCCGAGCGCGAGCAAGACTTGCGCCGTAAAACCCACTGGAAGCGGGTGGCCAGCATCAAGGTGGCGCTGCTGCTGCACGGTGCCCGGCGCGGCGCGCCCGAGCGCGAGTCCCAGGCGTTCGACCTGTTCGGTGCCGGCTACGGCGGCGCAGCCGATCCCGGTACCCGGCCCGATGAAGCGCGCATGCCGCCTGCGTTGCGCTGGCGCGAACGGCGCAGCTTCGCCACCACCATCGTGCTGCGCAATGCGGCCCTGTGAGCCACCATGCCCCGCGCTCCCTGTCCTTCCGCCCGCCATGGTGGCGCCGTCATGCTGACGGCCCTGTTCGTGCTGCTGGCGCTGATGATCATCGGCGTGTCCGCCGCCCGCAGCGCGCTCGACGGCGAAAAATCCGCCCGCCACGAACGCGACCGGCACATCGCCTTCCAGGCAGCCGAGTCGGCGCTGGCCGATGCCGAGTACGATATCGAAGGCGGCAGCGATCCCCTGTCGGCGCGCGCGGCGCTGTTTGCCCGCGGCAGCGCGCTCGGCTTCGTTGACGGCTGCGGGGCCGAAGCCGAGGTCAACGCCGGCCTGTGCCGGCACGTGCCCGGGCAGCCGGCGTGGCAAAACGTCGATCTGTCGGGCAATGACGGGCCGCTGCCGGGCGGGGTCGGATACGGCCGCTTCACGGGCGCGCAGCTGCCGTCGGGCAAAGGCACGCTGCCGCTGAAATTGCCGCGCTACCTGATCGAACTGTTGCCGCACACCCAGGCCGGCGCCGACGCCGCCCGTCCGCCGGCCAACTTCTACCGCATCACTGCCGTCGGCTTCGGCGCGCTCGACGCCACCCGGGTAGTGCTGCAATCGTTCTACCTCAAGGATGCGGCGGAGGAGGCGCCATGAGGCCGCTGCCTGCCTGCCTTCGCCATCTGCTGGCACTCGTGCTCGTCTGCGGCGCCTGCCTGGCATCGGCCGCGCCGCCGCTGGTGCTGCCCGACGGCGTGCTCGGCGCGCCCGGCCGCTTGCCGCCCAACCTGCTGCTCAACCTGTCGCTCACGTTCGAGGATGCCGGCGCGGCTTACCGTGGCGAGTATGCGGAAGGGCTAGCCTATCCTGGCTACTTCAACCCGCGCCTGTGCTACCAGTACCCGAGCAAAGCGCGTTCGCGCTCAGTGCGCGAGCCCGACCTGGACGAGCGCCAGGGATATTTTTCGCCCATGGGGCAGGCCGATGCGCAGCACGGCTGCGGCGGCGCCGGGTTCAGCGGCAATCTGCTCAACTGGGCCACGGCATCCACCCTCGACCTCGTGCGGCTGGGCCTGACTGGCGGCGACCGCGTCGTCGACGAGCCCGGCATCACCGTGCTGCAGCGCGCGTGGCTGCCCGATGGCGCACCGCATCCTGATTTCTACGCCCATCCGCGACACTTTCCGCGCAAGAAGCTGGCAGCGGTGCACAGTGCGGCGCTGACCCCGTTCGGCAACGCCGACTTGTACATCGTGTCGTGCCGCAACCGGGTGCTGTTCAGCGGCACCAGCAAAGGCAGCAAGTGCGACGCACCCCGTTACGGCGCCGGAGGCACGCGGCTGGTGTCCGACAAGTTCCATGGCGAATTTCTGGCGCGCGTACGCGTCTGCGGCGCCGACGACAGCGCCAGCCGGCCCGGCTTGTGCCGTCCATACGGGGCCGCCTTCAAGCCGGAAGGGGCGCTGCAGCGGCATGCGGGGGCGGCGCGCATCGGCCTGATGGCGTACCCGGCCGCCGCGCGCGAGAAGGAGAGGGCGCCCGATGGCGGCGTCCTGCGCGCGCCGCTCAAGTTCATCGGCGAGACCGCCTTCGACGCGCCGCGCTACGAAGCGCAGGCCAACCAGCGCGCCGAATGGAGTGCCTTGACGGGCGTGCTGGTACCCAATCCCGACCGGGGCAGCGGCGCGGCCAGCGGCACGATCATGTCCGTCAACCTGGCGGGCAGGAGCCAGCCTGCCACTGCCGGCAGCTACGCCGCCAGCGATCCCGGGGCAGAACTGTATGACGAAGCCCTGCGCTATTTGCAGGGGCGCGAACCGGGCACTGCCGCCGCGCCCGGCGATGGCTTGCCGGCATGGTCGAGCCGGGCCGATCCGGTCGGCGCCGCCTGCCAGCGCAACGTGATCGCCACCATCGGCCACGCCGCCTTCATTGACGACCGCCATGTTCCCGGCAACACCCGGACTGACGGCAACGATGCCGCGCGCGCCGCCGACACCTTCGGGCCGGTTCGCTTCGACGTCATGCAGGCCACCCGCCGCGTGGGCGACATGGAAGCCGACCGCAGCGGCGCTTTCGGCAATGGCACGCCCAGGCCGGACTTGAGCGGACTCGACCTGCGCAGCGACGGCCCCGATGGCGCGGGCAGCCTGTACCTGGCAGGCGCGGCCTACTGGGCGCACACCAACCCGATCCGGCGCGACAAGCCGGTCACGGTCAGCAGCATCGCGCTCGAACTCGGCGCTGCATCGGGCAAGGAGGCGGGCAATGGCGCCAGCGCGCTTTACCTGGCCGCCAAATACGGCGCCTTCAACGACCGCAACGACGATGGCAATCCCTTCATCACCAGCGGCGACCGGCACGACAATACCGAATGGAGCGCCGACGGCAGCAGTCCGGCGGGCTTTTTTGCCGCCAGGGACGCGCAGGCGATCGGTCCCGCCATCGACGCCCTGTTCGCCGCTGCCGGCGCAAGTGGCGGCGCGACGCCAGGCGCCGCCGTCGTCGGCCCGGTAAGCAAGGGACGCAGCTACATCCTCCAGGCCAGCCATGATCTGGCGACCGGTAGCGGCAGCCTGCAACGCCACGCGCTAGCCATTGGCAAGGGCGGCGAGCCGGCCATCGCGCCGGCCCCGGACTGGGACGCATCCGACCTGCTGGGCGGGAATGCCGGCGCGGTTCCGCCGCTGCCGCCCTTGAACCCGGCGGCGCGCAAGATCTACACGCTGGACTACCGGCCGGACAAGACGGTCACGATCCCTTTTGAATGGCCCAGCCTGCCGCAGGAATCGCGCACGCTGCTCGACGTTCCCCTTGCCGGTGGCGCGGCGGACGGACTGGGCGAAGCGCGCACCGCCTTCCTGCGCGGCGAACGCGGCAGGGAAGCAGGGCGCCCGGGCGGCGTGTTCCGTCGCCGCGCGGGCGTGCTCGGCGACATCGTTCACAGCGTGCCCTTGCTGGTCGGCCCGCCGCCGGCATCGCGTTCCGACCCGGCGTATGCCGATTTCCACCGGCGCCACCAGGCGCGGCGCAGCGTGGCCTACGTCGGTGCCAACGACGGCATGCTGCACGCCTTCGACGCGGCCAGCGGCGCCGAACTGTTCGCCTACGTGCCCAATGCGCTATTGCCGGCGCTGCCGCTCCTCGCCAGTCCGGGCTACCGCCACCGGCCTTATGTCGACGCCAGCGCCGGTAGCGGCGAAGCGCTGGTGGACGGGCGCTGGCGTACCATTCTCGCGTCCGGCATGGGCATGGGCGCGCGCGGTGTGTTTGCGCTCGATATCTCCGACCCGTCCGCCTTCCAGGCCGGCCTGGGCGCGCTGTGGGAGTTTACCGAGCGCGACGACCCGGCCATGGGCCACGTGGCCGCGCCGCCGCTGGTCGCGCGCTTTCGCACCGCCGTCAGGGAGGGCGTGCCCCAGTACCGCGACTTTGTCGTCGTGGCCAGCGGCATCAACAACGGCAGCGCCGATGGCGACGGTGCGCTGTTCCTGCTCGCGCCCGACAAGCCGGCCTCGCAGCGCTGGCGGCGCGGCGTCAATTACTACCGCTTCGACGCCCCGGCGTCCGACCCGGCACTGGCCAACGCGCTGTCGCCCCCGGCGCTGGCCATGGCGGGCGACGCCAGTGTGCGCCACGCCTACGCTGGCGACTTGCAGGGGCGGCTGTGGCGTGTCGATTTCAGCGGGCCGGCGCCATGGGGTTCGGCCGTCTCGCCCCTGTTCGACGCGCGCGACGCGGGTGGCCGGCGCCAGCCCATCGCGCACGCGCCCCGCGTTGTGTTCGCTCCCGGCGGCGGCTACCTGGTCCTGTTCGGCACCGGCAAATTCCTCGAACTGGCCGATACCCAGCGCAGCAGTTTCCTGCCGCAATCGTTTTACGCCGTGCACGATGTTGCTGGCAAGCCGTCTCCGCCGCTGTCGCGCGCCCGGCTTGTGCCGCGCACCCTGACCGGCACGGCGCGCTACGCGGTCACGGGCGCGCATGCCGAGCTGGGCGGGCCGGCCGCTGCCCTGGGCTGGTTTTTCGATTTCTCCCAGACCGCGCTGGACGGCGAACGGGTCGCCGGCAGCCCGCTGTCCAGGGCTGGAACGCTGATCGTCGACACCTTGCTGCCCGGCGCCGACCTGTGCACCGCGCCAGCGTCGCGCAGCTATGTGATCGACGCGCTGAGCGGCTTCGCCATCGGCGCCGACGGCCTGGCCCGCTCCGGGGAAAGCACGGGCGAGCGCTACACCGCCCTGGCCGGCATGGCGCCGATGATGATTGTAATGAGCGCCAGCACGGGCGTGCGCACGGCCACCGGACGCGCCGAGGCGGCCCACACCTACGCCATCGTGCGTCCGCAGGAAGGCGGCAAGGCTGCGCCGGCGCAGCAGGTCGTCGTCCGGTTCCCGTCGCGCCGCCTGGGCTGGCGCGAAATACCCAACTGGCAAGACCTGCACGACGCAAGCAAGAAAAAATAATCACTTGAGCGAAGGGAGTCGGCTATGAAACGCAGTCAAGGCTTTACCCTGATCGAAACGATGATCGTGATGACGATCGTCGTCGTACTGGCCGCGCTGGCCTATCCCGGCTACCAGGACTTCATCATCAAGGCGCGCCGCGCCGAAGCCCAGGCGGTCCTGCTGGAACTGATGCAAAAGCAGGAGCGCTATTTCACCCGGCACAACCGCTACCTGGCGTTCTCGGCCGACGCCGGCAACCCGGAGCAGGGATACTTCAAGTGGTGGTCCGGCGGCAGCGCCAAGTCCAGCGCCTACGAGTTGCGCGGGCACGCCTGCGAGGGACAGCCGATTACGCGCTGCATCATCATCGAAGCCATTCCCGGCACCGACCGGGTCGACTCCACCTTCCGCGATGGCGATTGCAAAACCTTGACGCTCAGCAGCATGGGCGAACACACGGCCAGCGGCAGCGCCGCTGGCTGCTGGCCATGAACCATGCCCGGGCGGGCCGCGTGCCTGCCTTCTCGCTGGTCGAGCTGATGACGGTGCTGTGCATCGCCGCCATCGTGCTCGCCGTCGTCATGCCGGACGTGCGCGCGCTGCTGCGCCACTACCGGCTCAACGCGGCGGTGAACGACCTCGCCGGCGCCATCGGCCTGACCCGCACGCAAGCCATGGCGCGCGGCCAGCGCGTCATGCTGGCGCCGGCCGATCCTGGCGGCGCCGACTGGAGCCTGGGCTGGGTGGCATTTGTCGACCGCGACGCCGACCGCCGTCCCGGCGCCGCCGACGAACTGATTTCCATGCACGGCCCGGTCGGTAACGGCATCGTGGTCAGCGCCGTGTTCAGCAGCCAGAAATTGCCTGACTACCTGGCCTACAACCCTGCCGGACGCAGTTGCAGCGCGGCCAGCAGCGCCGCCGCGCGCTGGGGAACGCTCTCGCTGTTCCAGGACGGGCAGACGCGCCGCATCAAGATCAATATGCTCGGCCGCGCCCGCGTGTGCGACCCCGCGCGCGACGGCGCCGACTGCGCCGGCGAAGAGGAGGGGCCTTAGCCAGTTCCGGTCGGCCAGCGTTGCCGCCGGTGCGCCCAGCGTTGCCACCAGTGCGCGCAGCGTTGCCACCAGTGCGCGCAGCGTTGCCGCCAGTGCGCCTAGCGTTGCCACCAGTGCACCCGGCGTTGCCGCCAGTGCGCCTAGCGTTGCCGCCAGTGCACCCGGCGGGCGGGAATGCCTGTCTTGGCGTAAAATCTCGGTCAGCCACTTACGCTGGGATATCCGTGCAACTACTTACCGATTCTGCCGCCATGACACTGGCCCTCGACTGGGCCGCCAAAGGGCTGTACACGACCTCGCCCAATCCGAGGGTCGGCTGCGTCATCGTGCGCGACGGCGTGGTGATCGGCGCCGGGCACACGCAACCGGCAGGCCAGGCCCACGCCGAAATCGAGGCCCTGCGCGACGCCGAGGCCCGTGGCCACGACGTGCGCGGCGCCACCGCTTACGTCACCCTGGAACCGTGCAACCATTACGGGCGCACCCCGCCATGCTCCGACGCCCTGGTGCGGGCCGGCCTGGGCCGCGTGGTCGCCGCCATGGTCGACCCCAATCCCCTGGTCGCGGGCCAGGGGCTGGCCAAGCTGGCTGCCGCCGGTATCGCCGTCAGTGCCGGCTTGCATGAGGCCGAAGCGCGCGAACTCAATGTCGGCTTCCTGTCGCGCATGCAGCGCGGCGTTCCCTGGGTCCGCCTCAAGACCGCCGCCAGCCTCGACGGCATGACAGCCCTGCACAATGGCGCCAGCCAATGGATTACCGGACCCGAGGCGCGTGCCGACGGCCACGCCTGGCGCGCGCGCGCCTGCGCCATTCTCACCGGCATCGGCACCGTCAAGGCCGACGACCCGCAACTGACCGTGCGCGGCGTCGATACACCGCGCCAGCCGCGCCGCATCATCGTCGATAGCCGGCTCGAGATCGATCCCGCCGCCCGCGTGCTGGCTGGCGCCCCCTGCTGGATCGTGGCCGCCGTGCCCGATCCCGCCCGGGAAGCCGTGCTGCGCGCCGCCGGCCACGACGTCATCCTGCTGCCCAACGAAGCCGGCAAGGTCGACCTGCCGGCCCTGATGCGCGAACTGGGCCGGCGCGACATCAACGAACTGCACGTCGAAGCCGGCGCCAAGCTGGGCGGATCGATGATCCGCGAGGGCTGCGTCGACGAATTGCTCGTCTACCTGGCGCCGAGCCTGCTCGGCGAAGCCCAGGGCATGTTCGCGCTGCCCGCCTTGAGCAGCCTCGACCAGCAACAACGCCTGCGCTTTCATAATGTTCACCCGCTGGGCGAGGATCTGCGCATCCTCGCCCGCTTTACCCACACCAAGGAATAGACCAGCATGTTTACAGGAATCGTCGCCGCCGTCGGCAAGATCAGCTCCGTCCAGGCACTCGAAGGCGGCCTTGAGGCGGGCGTCCGGCTCGATATCGATGGCGGCGGCCTGCCGCTGGCCGATGTCGCCCTGGGCGACTCGATCGCCATCAACGGCGCTTGCATGACCGTGGTCGCCAAGACAGATGCCGCCTTCAGCGTCGACGTCTCGCGCGAAAGCCTCAACTGCACGGTCGGCCTCGACGCGCCCGGCGAAGTCAACCTCGAAAAAGCGCTGACCCTGGCCGAGCGCCTGGGCGGCCACCTGGTGTCGGGCCACGTCGACGGACTGGGGCAGGTACACCGCTTCGAGGCCGTGGGCGAATCGTGGGAACTGGTCATCGACGCCCCGCACGACCTGGCCAAATTCCTCGCTTTCAAGGGCTCGGTCGTCATCAACGGCGTCTCGCTCACGGTCAACCGGGTGGAAGACCTGGATGCCGCATCGGGCAAGCTGTGCCGTTTCTCGATCAACCTGATTCCGCACACGATTTCCGTCACCACGCTCAAGCATTTGCGTGCAGGCAGCAAGGTCAACCTGGAAATCGACCTGATCGCCCGCTACGTCGAGCGCATGCTGTCGGTCGGCAAGACCTGACCGGCCTCACTCCCGGCGGCCGGCCCACGCGGCCGCGCCGCTTCCGCTTCATTCAACCGCGCTCCAGCGCAAGCAAAAGCCACCGATGACGATTACCCTGCAAGCTGTAACTGAAGACAATTTCGATGCCATCATCGAGCTGCCCTTGCTCCCGCAGCAGCAAGACTACCTCGCCAGCAACGCCTATTCGATCGCGCAAGCAAGCTTCTACCGCGACAGCTTCTTCACGCGCGCCATCTATCTCGACGACAAGCCCATCGGATTCCTGATGTACGTGTCGCTGGCGGACGATGGCCAGCCGGGCGCATACGCGATCTACCGCTTCATGGTCGACAGCGGCGAACAGGGCAAAGGCTACGGCCGGCGCGCCATTGGCCTGGTGCTCGACGAAATCCGCAGCCGTCCGGATGCGACAGTGATCCAGATTTGCTACTGGCCGGCCAATCCGACGGCAAAGAACTTCTACGCCAGCCTGGGTTTCGTCGAAACCGGGCTGGACGAGGAGGGCGAAATGTACGCCGAAATCCGCCTCGACGGCGCCGCCCCGCCCGCCGTGTAAGTCCACCCGCTGTCAGGTCTGGCATGCGGGCACGGTGCCAGTCGATCCAGTCGTTCACACACAAGAGCACGCCCATGGCACACCTGCACACAGTCCTGTTCTCCGCCATGCTGGCCAGCGCTCCCGCCCTGGCCGCCGAACCTGCCGCCCTGCGCGACTATCGCGGCCTGGCCATCAGCGCCGACGGCAAGCGCATCGCCGCCCTCGAATCGCTCGACCCGGGCGGCCTGCCGCTGCGCCCGCACGCCATCGTGGTCGTGCGCGACGCCGCCAGCGGCGCCATCCTGGCCCAGTACGACCCCTGCGCTACCTGCACCTACGACCATCCCGCCTGGTCGCCCGACCGCCAAGCGCTGGCCTTCATCAGCGCCGACGCCAGGGCCGGCAGCGCCACCGTCTACGTCGCCGGCGCCGCGGGCGCCATGCCGGTCGCCTCGCTCAAGGGCGTGGCCAGCAGCGTGCGCTGGTCGCCGGACGGCAAACTGCTCTCGCTGCTGGCCACCCCGGGCGCGAAAAAGCTCGCCGGCGCGGTCGAAGCGGGCGCGCGCCAGATCGGCGAAATCGGCACGCAGGACGACGCCCAGCGCCTCGCCCTTGTTGCCGCGCACGGCGGCGAACTGGGCATGCTCTCTCCGTCCGACAGCTACATTTACGAATACGACTGGACCCCGGACGGCAAAGGCTTCGCCGTCACCAGCGCCAAGGGCAACGGCGACAACAACTGGTGGGTTGCCACTTTGGGTCACGTGGACGCCGCCAGCGGCGCACTGCGCGTGCTGGCCGCCCCCAGGATGCAAATGACGATCCCGCGCGTCTCGCCCGACGGGCGCAGCGTGGCTTTCATCGGAGGCCTCATGAGCGACTTCGGCGCGGTCGGCGGCGACGTCTATACCGTGCCGCTGACGGGCGGCGAGCCGCACAACGTCACCCCGCGCTTCGCCGGCTCCTTCAACGGGCTGGCCTGGCAGGGCAGGCAGCTGCTCGCCTCGGCGCTGGTCGGCAGCGCGCACGCGGTGCTGGGCATCGACCCGGCCAAACGCAGCACGCGCACGCTGTGGTCGGGCGCCGTCGGCGCGGCCGGCGCGCGCCAGGGGCGCTTCGTCTTCAGCGCCGATGGCGCCGTCGCCGCCTCCGTGCATGAAGACTTTGCGCGCGCGCCGCGCATCGTCGCCGGACGCCTGCCGCAGCTGGCCGCCATCACGCGCGACAACGACGCCTTCGCGCCACAGGTGCGCGCCACCAGCGTCGAATGGAGCAACGAGGGCTTCAACATGCAGGGCTGGCTGCTCGCGCCGCTGGCGACCGAGCCGGGTAAAAAATATCCGATGGTGGTGCAGGTGCATGGCGGACCCGCATCGGCCGCCTCGCCGCGCTTCGTCTCCGACGGCGAACAAGCCAACCCGTTGCTGCGCGACCTGGCGCGCAAGGGCTACCACGTGTTCCTGCCCAATCCGCGCGGCAGCTTTGGCCAGGGCATGGCCTTCAGCAGCGCCAACAAGCGCGATTTCGGCGGCGGCGACTGGCGCGACATCCTGGCCGGCGTCGACGCCGTGCTGAAGCTGGCGCCGGTGGACGCCGGCCGCCTTGGCTTGATGGGACACTCCTACGGCGGCTTCATGACCATGTGGGGCGTCACCCACAGCGACCGCTTCAAGGCTGCGGTGGCCGGCGCCGGCATCGCCAACTGGATCAGCTACTACGGCCAGAACGGTATCGACCAGTGGATGATTCCCTTCTTCGGCGCCTCGGCCTACGACGACCCGGCCGCGTACCGGGCCGCCTCGCCGATCGAATCGATCAAGGCCGCCAAAACCCCCACCTTGCTGTACGTGGGCGAGCGCGACGTCGAAACGCCGGCGGTGCAATCGATGGAGTTCTGGCACGGCTTGCGCGCCATGGGCACGCCGACCGCGCTGGTGATCTACGATGGCGAAGGCCACGCGATCCGCAAGCCCGCCCACCAGCGCGACCAGCGCGCCCGCACGGTGGCGTGGTTCGAGCGCTATCTCAAGTAAGGAGCTGCGCCCGGCGCATCATTTTTCCGGATACAGCACCAGCTGCACGTAATTGTTCATGTCGAAGTAGCGCCGCGCGGCCTGCTTGAGCTGCTCCGGCATGATCGCCTCCACCTTCTTCGGATACGCCAGGATCTCGTGCGGATCGCTGCCCTGCAGCGCGGCCGTTTGCAGGCGGTTGATCCAGTAACCATTCTCGCGCATCGATTTCTGGTGGTTTTGCAGCCAGTTCTGCTTGACCTTGTTCAAGTCCGCCAGGTCCGGCCCTTGCTCCTTCATGCGCGCAATCTCGGCCATCGCGGCGGCGATCACCTTGTCCACATTGGCCGGCCCGGTCGGCAGCGCGGCCGTGATCAGGTAATTCTCGTACGGGTATTTGCTCAAGCTGCCGCTCATGCCGCCGCCGTAAATCAGGGCCAGCTTCTCGCGCAGGATGTCGGTGATGCGGATGTTGATCACTTCCAGCATCGCCTGGAAGCGCATCGCTTCGTCGTCCGAGTACGGCGCTTCGCCGCTGAAGTTGAGCGACACGCTGCTCTTCGCTTCCGAGCCGCTGCGCACTTCCTTCTTCACCACCCCGCGCACCGGACGCACGCCGGCATCCTTGTAGCTGATTTCGATATCGCCCACCGGCAGTGCGCCCAGGTAAGTGGCCAGCAGCGGCTTGACCTTGGCCATGTCGAAACTGCCCACCAAAATGAAGGTCATGTCCTTGGCGCTGAAAAAGCGCGCGCGGTAGACCGCCAGCGCGCGCTCCAGATCGAGCTTGTCGAAGTCGCCCGGGCGCGCCGTGCGGCCCACGCGCGGATTGTCCTGGTACAGGGTGCTCACCAGCGTGTCGCGAAACACCGACTCCGGCTGCGCCATCGCATTGCGCGCCGCTTCCACCTGCTTGCCGATGAAGGACTTGTACAGGCCCTCGTCGCGCCGCACGCCCGTCATGCGCAGATACACCAGTTGCAGCATGGTTTCCATGTCGTCGTTGGCGGTGCTGCCGGTAATGCCGTCCACATGGTTCCCCAGCGTGACGTTGACCGTGGCGGTCTTGCCCGCCAAAACCTTCTGCAGGTCGAGCGGCGAATGGTCTTTCAGCCCCATCGTGCCCACCACCGCATTCGCGTAGCGCGCGTTGATGATGTCGGCCTCGCCGAACTGGGTCTGGCCGCCGAAGCGCGCCGCGCTCATCACCACCTCGTCGTTGCGAAAGTCGGTCGGCTTGAGGATCACTTTCACGCCGTTCGACAACGTCAGTTTGGTCAACCCCAGCGCCTTGTCTTCGCTCTGCGCGACGATGCTGCCGCCGGCTGGCGGCTTGTCCATCAGCTCCGTGGCCAGCGTCTTTTGCTCCAGCGCGCTCACCGTCGCTTTTTCGGCCGCCGCCACCGCCGCCAGCAGCTGGGCGCTGGTCGGCGCCGGCGAGTCGTCCTTGGCGCTGCCCATGTACACCACCAGCTTGGCCGAGGCGGCCGGAATGGTGGCGTGCGCGTAGCGGTTCATGTCGTCGAGGGTAATCGCCGGCAGCAGCTCGCGCACGTAGGCGTATTCGTTCTCGATGCCGGGGATGCTTTCCTGTTCGAGGAAATTGCGCACGTATTCGCTGACGTAGCTGCCCGAATCGGTCTTGTCACGTTCGTTGTAGGCCAGTTCGTAGTGGCGCATCATGTTCTTGCGCGCGCGCTCGAATTCCTGGGCACTGAAGCCGAACTGGCGCGTGCGCGCGTTTTCCTGCACCAGCGCCTCGATCGCCGGCGTGGCGCCGCCCTTGCCGAGCGAGGCGACGGCATTGAACGAGTTGTAGCGCGGTGTGAGCTTGCCCACCGAGCTGCTGCCGGCCATGAACGGCGGGTCGGCCTGCTGCGCCAGTTCCTGCATGCGCTGGCCCAGCATGCCGGTAAACAGCGCCTCGACCAGCTTTTCGCGGTAGGCTCCGAAGGTGCCCTTGTCGATCGCTTCCTTCACCGGATAGCGGATCAGCAGCGCATTGGCCGTCGCTTCCTTGTCGGTCACGACCAGCGCCTCGGTGTGGGCGCGCGTGGGAATGGCGGCGTAGGTGCGCGCGCGCGCCCTGGCCGGATTTTTCAGCTGTCCGAAATGCCGCTCGATGCGCCGCTGTGCGTCAAGCGGGTCGATGTCGCCCACCACCACCACCGCCATCAGGTCGGGCCGGTACCAGTCCTTGTAGAAGCGCCGGATGGCCTCATGCTTGAAGTGCTTGATGATGCGTTCCTGCCCGATCGGCAGGCGCCTGGCGTACAGCGAGCCGTTGTACAGCTTCGGCATCAGCACCTTGTTCATGCGGTCGTTGGCGCCTTTTCCGAGCCGCAGTTCTTCCAGGATGATGCCGCGCTCCTTGTCGATGTCGGCCGCGTTCATGGTCAAGCCGCCGGCCCAGTCCTGCAACACCAGGAAGCCCTTGTCGATGTTGTCGCGGTTGTCGGTGGGGATGGGCAGGATGTACACTGTTTCGTCGAAGCTGGTGTAGGCATTCAGGTCGGCGCCGAACTTGACCCCGATCGATTGCAGGTACGAGACCAGTTCGTGCTTCTTGAAATTGGTCGAGCCGTTGAAGGCCATGTGTTCGGTGAAGTGGGCCAGGCCTTGCTGGTCTTCGTCTTCCAGGATCGAGCCGGCCTTGACGACCAGCCGCAGTTCGAGTTTTTTCGCCGGCTTGGCGTTGTTCTGGATGTAGTAAGTCAGTCCGTTGGCCAGCTTGCCCACCTTGACCTGCGGCCCTACCGGTATCGCGTCGCCCGGCTTGATCGCGGCCTGGGCGCCGAAGACGCACACCATCAGGAGGGTCGCCGCACAAGCGGATCGAACGAAATACTTGGTCATTAGCGTCTCTGCAATGTTTTCTGGTAGAGCGCGGATTCTACTCCTTTGGCGACGCGGGTAGCGCGTCGGCTACCGACCCGGGTAGTGACCTGGGTAGCGCCTCGGCTAGCGACGCGGGCAGCGTCAGGCGCGCGTCCGACGCCATCAGCGTCGCCATCGCGTTGGCGGCCAGCGGACGGCTGAACAGGTAGCCCTGGACCTGGTCGCAGCCGATGCGCTGCAAGAACGCCAGCTGCTCGACTGTCTCCACGCCTTCGGCCACCACGGTCAGCGACAGGCCGTGCGCCAGCGCGATGGTGGCCTGGGCGATGGCGGCGCTGCGCGGGTCGCTGATGATATTGCGCACAAAACTCTGGTCGATCTTCAGCTTGTCGAGCATGAAGCGCGACAGGTAGCCGAGCGAGGAATAGCCGGTGCCGAAGTCGTCGAGCGAAATCGACACGCCCATGCCGGTCAGTTCGGCCAGCTGGATTTCGGCCGCTTCGCTGTCGCGCATCATGACGCTTTCGGTCAGTTCGATTTCCAGGTACTGCGGCGCCAGGCCGCTCTCGCGCAGCGCCTCGCGCACCACGGACGGCACCGTGCCGGCGGTGAACTGGTGCGCCGAGACGTTGACCGCCACCTTGAGCGGGGGCAGGCCGGCGTCCTGCCAGGCCTTGTTCTGCATGCAGGCTTCGCGGATCACCCAGTTCCCGATCGGCAGGATCAGGCCCGTGTCCTCGGCCAGCGCAATGAAGTCGCCCGGCCCGACCTGGCCCAGTTCCGGGCTGTTCCAGCGCAGCAGCGCTTCCATGCTGCACATGCGGCCGCTGCCCAGCGCCACCTGCGGCTGGTAGTGCAGCGACAGTTCCTTGCGTTCGATGGCGCGCCGCAGGTGCGTTTCCAGCGCCATCCAGCGCAGCGCGTGGGCGTTCATCTCGCCCTTGAAGAAGCGAAAGCCGTTGCGTCCCGCATCCTTCATGTGCGACAGCGCCACGTCGGCCGCTTTCAGCAGCTCGCTCGGGTTGGCGCCGTCGCGCGGGTAGATGCTGATGCCCACGCTGGTGGTGACGATCAGTTCATGGCCGTCGGCCTGGAACGGCAGCGCGATCTCGTCGATCAGGCGCCGTACCGCCACGATGATGGCGTCCGAGTCCAGGCATTCGGTCAGCAGCAGCACGAATTCGTCGCTGCCCAGGTGCGCCAGCGCGTCGGCGGGACCGGCCAGCATGCCGGCGCGGCGTGCCACTTCGCGCAGCAGGGCGTCGCCGGCTTCGTGTCCCAGGCTGTCGTTGATGCGTTGCAGGCGGTCGATATTAAACAGCAGCAGGGCGATCTGGCGGTCGCCGTGGCGCGCCGAGGCGATCGCCTGCTGCATGCGCTCGACCAGCACCGCGCGGTTCGGCAGCAGGGTCAAGGGATCGTGGTTGCTCAGGAAGTCGACCTGGTGGTGCGCAGCCTTGAGCGCGCTGATGTCGCTCGATACCGACACATACGCGTCGACCACGCCGCCGGCCCCGCGCACGGCATTGATGCTGATCCGCTCCGGGTACACCTGGCCATTCTTGCGGCGGTTGGTGATTTCGCCGCGCCACTGGCCGCTGGCGCTCAAGCTGGCCCAGATGGCGCGGTAAAAGGCGCTGTCGTGGCGGCCCGATTGCAGCAGGCTCGGATTGCGCCCTATTACTTCGGCTTCGCTGTAGCCGGTAATGTGCTCGAACGCCGGATTGACCGCGATGATGCAGGCCTGCGCATCGGTCATCATGATGCTCTCTTGCGTACTCTCCAAAATGCGGGCCGACAGGCGCAAACGCTGTTCGCTGTCGCGCAGGGCGCGGTCGGCCTGCACGCGCGCGGCCGCTTCCAGCTGCAGCTGGGCGGCGTGGCGCTGCACCACTTCGTACAGGCCGAGATTTTCGTAGGCCACCGCCAGCTGGGCGCCGAGGGTCACGCCGATGCGTTCATCTTCGTGGCTGAACGGGGCCGCGCCGCGCGCGCGGGCGCAGTACATCCAGCCGTACAGGTGGTTGCGGTCGCGGATCGCCAGGCCCAGGAAGCCGTCCACCGCCGGATGGCCATCGGGCAGCGCCGCGCCGTCCTGCAGGCGCAGCGCCAGGTGCTGGTGCAGCAGGGCGCCGGGCAACTGGCGCGGATCGAGCGCGCGCCCGGCCAGCAGCGCGCTGTCGACCCCGCGCGCGGCCAGGTGGCGCACCCGCTGTTCGCCGCTGTCGAGCAGGCACACGGCCACGCAGGCGCAATCGAGGATGGTGGCCGCCGCTTGCAGGAATACGCCGATCATGGCGTCCGCATTGCGCTCGCCCGTCAGGCGCAAGCTCATGTCTTCCATGGCGCCGAGACGCGCGGCCAGGCTGCGCAAGCCGCTCATGCGCTCCCCCAGCAGGGCGCCCAGGTCCGCGCCCAGGGCCGCATCGGTGGCGCCATGGCGCTGCAAGACGGCGCCCAGCGCCTGGCGCGCCGACACCAGCGCGTCGTCGATGCTGCTGCCCATGTCCTCGACCAGGCCTGGCGCGCCGTCATCGGGCGGCGCGGCCGCTTGCCGCACGCCGGCGCCGGCGGCCAGTCCCAGTTCACCGTGTACCGCCGCCAGGATGTCTTCCGGGTCGGCCGGCTTGGCCAGCACCCGCGTCACGCCGCAGCTGCGCGCCAGCGCGGTCGTTTCGCTTACGGCGTAGATGGCCGAATAAAAAATCACGCGGGTGGCGGCCAGTTCCGGGTCGGCGCGCAGCTGCTGCACGAATTCGTAGCCGTCCATGGCCGGCATCAGGATATCGGTGATGATCAGGTCGGGCCGCCCGGCGCGCACCTGGGCCAGCGCGTGCGCGCCGTCGTAGGCTTCGAGCAGGCGGTGGCCGGTGTGGCCGAGCAGGGCGCTCAGGTAGCGCCGGTTCGACGGCCGGTCGTCGACGATCAGGATCGTGGACATGCGCCTGGCTCCGGGTGCCGGGATGGGGCGGGATGAGAGTGAACAGGTGCTGGCATCGAGGGCTCCGGGCATCGCTCCGGCATGCAAAAGCACGGAAGGCGAGGCCTGCTGTGATGATAATGCAGGTCGGCGCGCACTCTCCGGATTTGTTTCGCAATACGCGGTAAAACGTAACATTTGCTTATCATTCACGCCATATTGTTGTCTTGCAGCAACAAATCGGAGCATGCCCGGCTTGCGCCGCCGCGCCTGTTCGGAATCTTCCCAAGCTTAGGGCGGTTTAAGTCGGGTAAATCCTTTAAAATAGCGGATTACGCTCCAGCAGCCTGTCGCCCCAGAGGATCTTTCATGTCTATCTCCAGTACCCCCGAAATCGTTGAAGAATTGCGCGCAGGACGCATGGTCATCCTGGTCGATGAAGAAGACCGCGAGAATGAGGGGGACCTGGTGCTGGCGGCTGATTTCGTGACGCCCGAGGCCATCAATTTCATGGTCAAGCATGCGCGCGGCCTGGTCTGCCTGACCCTGACCGAAGAGCGCTGCAAGCAGCTCAACCTGCCGATGATGACGTCGAGCAACGGTACTTTTTACGGCACCAACTTCACGGTCTCGATCGAAGCGGCCGAAGGCGTGACCACCGGCATTTCGGCGGCCGACCGCGCCAAGACCATCCAGGTGGCGGTGGCCAGGCACGCCAGCCCGGCCGATATCGTCCAGCCGGGCCACATTTTCCCGCTCAAGGCCCAGCGCGGCGGCGTACTGATGCGCGCCGGCCACACCGAAGCCGGCTGCGACCTGACCGAGATGGCCGGCCTGACCCCGGCCTCGGTGATCTGCGAAATCCTCAAGGATGACGGCACCATGGCGCGCCTGCCCGACCTGCTGGAGTTCGCCAGGGAACACAAGCTGAAAATCGGCACCATTGCCGACCTGATCCACTACCGCGGCCAGAACGAGTGCCTGGTCGAACGCATCGCCGAGCGCACCATGCAGACCGCGTATGGCCAATTCCGCCTGATCGCCTTCCGCGACAAGCCGAGCGGCTCGGCCCACCTGGCCATGGTGCATGGCGATCTGGCCCCGAACCTGGACGCGCTGGTGCGCGTGCACCAGCCGGTCTCCATCCTCGACCTGCTCGACAGCGAAGCGACCACCCACTCGTGGACCATGGCGTCGTCGATGCAGGCGATCAAGCAAGCCGACCGTGGCGTCATGGTGCTGCTCAACTGCGGCGAGACGGCCGAACAGCTGTTCGCCCAGTTCGCGGCGCTCGACGCCGGCGCCAAGCCAACCGGGCGCGCCGCCAGCATGGACTTGCGCACCTACGGCATCGGCGCCCAGATCCTCAAGGACCTGGGTGTCGGCAAGATGGAATTGCTGGCCAGTCCGCGCAAAATGCCATCCATGACCGGTTTCGACCTGGAAGTGACCGGCTATCGCGCCCGGCCGGACGGCCAGCCGAACGGCGAGCCGAACGGCGAGCCGTCCGCCAAAGCGGCCGCCTGAAGCGGTACACTCTCATTCAATCACACATATAAAAGGGGTCTGCCATGACCGTAGGAACTTATGAAAGCAATCTGACCGGTGCAGGCCTGCGCGTTGGCATCGTCCAGGCGCGTTTTAACGCCGATGTGGGCCATGGCTTGCTGTCGGCTTGCCTGGCTGAACTGAAACACCTGGGCGTGAGCGACGAAGACGTGCTGCACGTGACCGTGCCGGGCGCGCTGGAAATTCCGCTGGCGCTGCAAAAGATGGCTGAAACCCAGCAGTTCGACGCCCTGGTCGCGCTCGGCGCGGTCATTCGCGGCGAAACGTATCACTTCGAGCTGGTCTCGAACGAATCGGGCGCCGGTATCACCCGCGTCGGCCTCGACTTCGGCATCGCCATCGCCAACGCCGTGCTGACCACCGAAAATGACGAGCAGGCCGAAGCGCGCATGGCGGAAAAGGGTGCCGAAGCGGCGCGCTGCGCCGTCGAGATGGCCAATCTGCTGATCGCGCTCGAAGAGCTGCAAGCCGACGAAGATTGAATTGTCCCTCCCAGAACACGTAGTTAAGAACAAACGGTAATAAGAAGGTAAGAACACCATGACAGAGAAAACCTTGCACGCCAACCCCAGCAAGAACCGCACGCCGCGTCACCGGGCGCGCGAGTTCGCCTTGCAGGGCTTGTATCAATGGCTGCTGAACAATGAAGACGCCACCACGGTCGTGACCAATATCCGGGCGGCGCACGGCTTTGAAAAAGCCGACGCCGACCATTTTGCGGTCTTGCTGTACGGCGCGATCAAGGATTCGGTGGCCCTGCGCGAAGCGTTTGCGCCCCTGATCGACCGTGGCGTGGCCGAGCTGTCCCCGATCGAGCACGCGGTGCTGCTGATCGGCGCGTTCGAGCTGAAGAACAACCTGGATATTCCTTATCGCGTTGTCATCAACGAGGCGGTCGAGCTGACCAAGTCGTTCGGCGGTATCGACGGGCACAAGTATGTGAATGGCGTACTCGACAAGCTGGCGCCGAAACTGCGCGCCGACGAAGTCGCGGGCGACACGCGCCGCTGATTGGCGCTCCCCGCCATTGGCGGAAGCGGCCTCCCGCTCAGGCGGGAACCGGTAGCAGCCCGGCTGGACGGCGCCGTTTCGCCTTCAGCGGCAAGCGCACGCAAAAAAAGCCCGATCCTGGTATCGGGCTTTTTTGCGTCCCCATCGGCCGCTACATGGCAATCGGTACAGCAAGATGCTGTGCTCCCCCAGTTCGGCCGTACCGCGCGCTTGCCCGTGCGCGGCCAGCAATTCCGGCCGGGGTGGCCAGCACGGCGTCGCGCCACCCGGACATGAAAAAGCCCGCTGCAAGCAGCGGGCTTTTTTACTTCGCTCTATATATAGTCAGTCGATCACAAACCGGCGATCTGTTCCTGCGACGCTTTTTCGGCCAGCACCGGCTTCGGTGCCACCGGCGAGGTAAAGGTCGGCACTTTCTTGCCGCTGGCAACCAGCTTGAGCTTCTGATACTCGTTCATCACGCGCGAGCCATAACCCTGGTCGGTTTCAAAGGCGGCGGCGCCCACGTAGGTCTTCAGGCCGGCTTCCACCGAACCGCCGCGTTTCACGTATTCCTTGAGGATCAGCGAGCCGACGCGGATATTCGCCACGGGATTGAGCGCAGCCTTGGTGCCGCCCATGTCCTGGAACTTCTCATGGTGAATCTTCGACATCACCTGCATCAAGCCTTGCGCGCCCACCGGGCTCTCGGCAAAGGGATTGAGGCCCGATTCGATCGCCATTACCGCGAGGATCAGCAGCGGATCGAGCTTGATTTCGCGCGCCGTCGAATAGGCGGTCGACACCAGCATATTGGCAGCATCGCCAGCCACGCGGTAGCGCTTGGACAGCCAGGTGGTGACGAACTCCTGTTGCTTGCGGTTCGCTTTGGCCGCCTTTTCGTCGAGCGCCAGGATCGGCGGCTCGTCGGGCGCCAGCACGGCGGGCGCTGGTGCCGGCGCGGGCGCCGTCATCAGGGCCGACAGGGCGGGTGCCTGCACCGGTGCGCGCGTGATGGCGGGCGCCGGCTTGTTGGGCGCTGCCAGCAATTGCGACGCTTCGTGCGCCAGTTCCGGGCGCAGATAGAGCAAGGCCATCATGGCCAGTGCGGAAACACCGAAAAACGTCAGTGTGTGTTGCATTGTAGTCAAGAGACCACGCGCCGTTTTACTCACGGAAGACCACGTGAATGGCTGGCTGGCCATGGTTTGGGCGAGCTTTGCTGTCGCCCCGTTGAAACGATGTATCATCGAATTCCCCTTTGTCGCGGAAAAAGCCATCCCGGCACCGCGCGTTAGCGCAGCGGGCAGACTCATGCCGTGCATCAGAAATATCGTCTATCGCCGCCGCGTGGGCGCGCGATTAACGCCGTCATTGCTCGCTTCAGCTGGTCGTTCCCTGTGGTATTGGACCAGTAGCTAAACAATTTTTTCGGGGGAGAAGGCAGACGCCTATTGAAAACACTCCTTAAAATGTCATTGGGGCCCCGACCCCGTGAAGTTATGAGACAGGCTAGAATCGTGTCCGTGGACAGTGCCCGCTCATCAAGTAGGGCGAATTGTAGAAGCGGGTATATACTAAGTCAATACTAACACAAACGTTCTATATTACTTTTAGATCTAGCTTTTTGTGCTGCATCGCAGCAAAGTCCTATGAAATCAACCACTTGGCATGGCTAATTGAACAACCATGCTTACATGAAAAAAAGAATTTAAAACAGATGAATTACGTAGACTTGCGCGATTTCATGTCGAAAATGCAAGAAATGGGCGAATTAAAGCGCATTTCGATGCCGGTTTCACCTTATTTGGAGATGACGGAGGTGTGCGACCGCGCTTTGCGGGCTGCCGGACCGGCCATTTTGTTTGAAAAACCGACCGGCCACACGATTCCGGTCCTCGGCAACCTGTTCGGTACGCCGCGCCGCGTGGCGCTCGGCATGGGCGCCGACGATGTGAGCGAGCTGCGCAAGATTGGCCATGTCCTGGCCCGCCTCAAGGAGCCGGAACCGCCCAAGGGCTTCAAGGACTTGATGGGGCTCGGTTCCCTGGTCAAGGCTGTGTGGGATATGTCGCCCAAGGAAGTGCGCGGCGCCGCCTGCCACGATATCGTCTGGGAAGGCGCCGACGTCGACCTGGCGCGCCTGCCGATCCAGCATTGCTGGCCGGGCGACATCGCGCCCCTGATCACCTGGGGCCTGGTGATCACCAAGGGCCCGAACAAGAAGCGCCAGAACCTGGGCATCTACCGCCAGCAGGTGATCGGGCCGAACAAGGTCATCATGCGCTGGCTGGCGCACCGCGGCGGCGCGCTCGACTTCCGCGAACATGGCATCGCCACCAAGGGCCGGCCGTATCCGGTGGCGGTGGCGCTGGGCGCCGACCCGGCCACCATTCTCGGCGCGGTCACGCCGGTGCCGGACAGCCTGTCCGAATACCAGTTCGCCGGCCTGCTGCGCGGCAGCCGCACGGTGCTGACCAAGGCGATCGGCAGCGAACTGCGCGTGCCGGCCTCGGCCGAGATCGTGCTGGAAGGGCATATTTACGCCGATCCGAACCATCCGACTGGCTACGAGCACGCGCTGGAAGGGCCGTTTGGCGACCATACTGGTTACTATAATGAGCAGGACAGTTTTCCGGTGTTTACCATCGACCGCATCACCATGCGGCGCGACCCCGTTTACCACTCCACGTATACAGGCAAGCCGCCCGACGAGCCGGCCGTGCTTGGGGTGGCGCTCAATGAAGTGTTCATTCCGCTATTGCAGAAGCAGTTCAGCGAGATCACCGACTTTTATCTGCCGCCCGAAGGCTGCAGCTACCGCATGGCCGTGGTGCAGATGAAAAAGCAGTACGCCGGCCACGCCAAGCGCGTGATGTTCGGCGTGTGGAGCTTCCTGCGCCAGTTCATGTATACCAAGTTCATCGTGGTGGTGGACGAGGACGTCAACATCCGCGACTGGAAAGAGGTCATCTGGGCGATCACGACGCGGGTCGACCCGATGCGCGACACGCTGCTGGTCGACAACACCCCGATCGATTACCTTGATTTTGCCTCGCCGGTCAGCGGGCTGGGCAGCAAGATGGGCATTGACGCCACCAATAAATGGCCGGGCGAGACCAATCGCGAGTGGGGTACGACGATCAGCATGACGCCGGAAGTGAAGGCGCGCGTCGATTCGATCTGGCAGGAGCTGGGTATTTAGCAGGGAACAGCACTGTTCCCCTGGTGCCGCGGCCGCCGGCCAGTTCGACCCGGCCGGCTGCGGATAACAACAGGACCGTGGTGCCATGAGCATGCGGCAGTTCGAGGTGGTCGTCGACTTTGGCGGCATCGTGGTGTTCGACGACCAGGGCTTGCAAGCGTACTTCGGCAGCATTGCCGAGGGCGACAATCCGTACCGGCGCTTCACGAGCACCGCCGATGGCGACAGGGTGGTGGAGCAGGGCATCGTGATGCCAATTATTGGCATCAACGACAGTTCCTACCGGGTACTGGTGCGCATGGACGGGGACGCGTCCGCCGTTCCTGACCAACTGATCATCGTGAGGGACGCCTCGTTTCCGCTGCGGGTGGCGGGCCGCCTCATCATTGCGGACCTGGCTGTGTTCCTGGAGTGGTATCCGGAAGAGGGCTGGCAGCGCATCGATGTGCCGCCGGGATGCTACGCGGCCGCGGTCAACGGTTTTCGCAAGGTGGAACATCATGTGGTGGTCGACTTTGGCTTCGAAATCGTCCTCACGCCGACCGACGCGCTTGCGCCGATGACCGCCTCGCTGCGGCAAAGCGTGCAGGTGCTCGAACTGCCGGGATGAGCCTGCAAGCTGTTCCCCACAAATTCTCCCGGTCGGTTATAATTGTCGCTGGCGGGCCCCTGCGCATTGTGGCATGGCTAACCTGGTCAGGTCGGGAACGAAGCAGCCACGGCCGTTAACCATAAGTGCCGCAGATCAGGCTCGCCTCTTTCGATCTCCCTGTTGTCCAGTCTCCGTCCTACCTTCCCCCAGCACAGTCGCAGCCCGTCCGCACAAGCGGTGCTTTCGCATTCGCGCGCGCTCTTGCTACAATGGCCTTTTCGGGGAGCGGGAATCCCCGCCGCGTTCGCTATCTACGGTAAAATTCAGCATGTCCTATCAAGTCCTCGCCCGCAAATACCGTCCCAAGAATTTCGACACGCTCGTCGGCCAGGAGCACGTGGTGCGCGCGCTGACGCACGCCCTGCAAACCGGCCGCCTGCACCACGCCTATCTGTTCACCGGCACCCGCGGTGTCGGCAAGACGACCCTGTCGCGCATCCTGGCCAAATCGCTCAATTGCATCGGCCCTGACGGCAACGGCGGCATCACTGCCGACCCGTGCGGCGTGTGCGATGCCTGCACCGCCATCGATGCCGGCCGCTTCGTCGACTATATAGAGATGGACGCCGCGTCCAACCGTGGCGTCGACGAAATGGCGCAACTGCTGGAGCAGGCCGTGTACGCCCCCTCGAACGCGCGCTTCAAGGTCTACATGATCGACGAGGTGCACATGCTGACCAACCACGCCTTCAACTCCATGTTGAAGACGCTGGAAGAGCCGCCCGAGCACGTCAAGTTCATCCTGGCGACCACCGATCCGCAAAAAATTCCCGTCACCGTGCTGTCGCGCTGCCTGCAATTCAATCTCAAGCAGATGCCGCCGGGGCATATCATCAGCCACCTCGATAACATCCTCGGCCAGGAAGGCATCAGCTTCGAGCAGCCGGCCCTGCGCCTGCTGGCCCAGGGCGCGCACGGCTCGATGCGCGACGCGCTCTCGCTGACCGACCAGGCCATCGCCTACGCGGCCGGCGAAGTCACGCTCGACGCGGTGCAGGGCATGCTCGGCGCGCTCGACCAGACTTACCTGGTACGCCTGCTCGACGCCCTGCTGGCGCAAGACGGCGCCGACCTGATGGCGGTGGCCGACGAAATGGCCAGCCGCAGCCTGTCGTACAACGGGGCGCTGCAAGACCTGGGCACCTTGCTGCACCGGATCGCGCTGGCGCAAAGCGTGCCGTCCGCCGTACCGGAAGACTTGCCCGAACTGGCCGACATCCTGCGCCTGGCGGCGGCCTTCGACGCCCAGGAAGTGCAGCTGTATTACCAGATCGCCGTCCACGGCCGCAACGAGATCGGCCTCGCGCCCGACGAATACGCCGGCTTCACCATGACGCTGTTGCGCATGCTCGCTTTCCGCCCCGGTAACGGCGGCGCCGAGGGTGCGCCGCCGGCAGCTTCCGGCGCGGCCCGTTCGGCTACGCCGGCGCGTGCCGCCGCTGCTGCCGCCGCCGCGCCGGCACGCGCCGCCTCGGCGGCCGTCGCCAGCCACGCCGTGGCCAGTGCGCCGCCACCGGCGCCACGCATGCCGCCACCGCCGCCCGTGCAGGCTGCGGCGCCGGCCGCCAACGTGCCGGCCATGAACTCGGCGCGTGCCGCCATCAACGCCGCGCTGGAAGCGGCGCGTTCGGCCAGCCGTGGCCAGACCTCGTCGCCGCGCCGTCCGACCGCGATGTCGAACCAGGCCGCCGCCAACGCCGCCGCCGCTGCGGCGCCACCGCCAGCGGAGCCGGAACCCGCGCCGGCGGCGCCCGCCGCATCGAAGGCGCCGCCGCCGTGGGAGCAGGACCAGCCCCAGGCTGCCGCCCCGCCGCCGGCGCCGCCACCGATGCCGGAAGCGCACTATCCCGAAACGCAGGATGACGAGCCGCCATCGTGGGTCACCGAATTTTCCGACGACACCGCCGTCGCCCAGGAAGCGCCACCGGCTGCCGCCATGCGCGCACCCGCGCGTGCGCGTCCCGCCTACGTCATCACCCCGGTGCCCGAGATCGAGTGGGACGGCAACTGGCCCGGCCTCGCGGCCGGCCTGGCGCTGCGCGGCGTGTCGCAGCAACTGGCGCTGCAAACCGAACTGGTGTCCTGCGTGGTGGACGGTAACGTCACCACCTTCAGCCTGCGTGTGCCGATCGACACCCTGCGCGCCAGCGGCAATACCGAAAAACTGTGCGCCGCGCTGCAGGAACGCTTCGCCACGACCAAGGTCCACCTCGAGATCGACATCGGCCAGGTGTGGTACACGGCCAGCGCCGAGGCGATCGCGTACCGCGAAGAATGCCAGCGCGTGGCCGAGGAAACCGTGGCCAACGACCCGTTCGTGAAAGACGTGATGCGCGACCTTGGCGCGTTCATCGTGCCCGGCTCGGTGCGTCCCGCCCCAAGCGCGTCGGCCTGAACCGACACCCCCTTATTGACCATTTTTTTGAATCCCGGAGAACCACCATGATGAAGAACCAGCTCGCAGGCTTGATGAAACAGGCGCAAGCCATGCAGGACAACATGAAGAAGGCGCAGGAACAGTTGGCCAGCGTCGAAGTCGAAGGCCAGTCCGGCGCCGGCCTCGTGAAGATCGTCATGACCTGCAAGAACGACGTCAAGCGCGTCTCGATCGACCCGTCGCTGCTGGCCGACGACAAGGACATGCTGGAAGACCTGGTCGCCGCCGCCTTCAACGACGCCGTGCGCAAGGCCGAAGCGACGTCCACCGAAAAAATGAGTGGCCTCTCGGCCGGCATGCAGCTGCCGCCCGGCTTCAAGATGCCGTTCTAAATGTCCAAATCGCTCGACTTCCTGACCGAAGCGCTGCGCCGTTTGCCCGGCGTCGGCCCGAAGTCGGCGCAACGCATGGCCTTCCACCTGCTGCAGCACGACCGCGAGGGCGCCGCGATGCTCTCGCGCGCGCTGTACCAGGCGGTCGACGCGGTTCACCACTGCGCCCTGTGTAACACCTTCGCCGAAACCGAAGTGTGCGACCTGTGCCTCGACGACCAGCGCGACACCACCTTGCTGTGTGTCGTCGAAACCCCGGCCGACCAGATGATGATCGAACAGACCCTGACCTACAAGGGCCTGTACTTCATCCTCATGGGCCGCCTGTCGCCGCTCGACGGCATCGGCCCCAAGGACATCCACCTCGACAAACTGCTGGTGCGCGCCGCCGACGGCGTGGTCGGCGAGGTGGTCCTGGCCACCAATTTTACCAACGAAGGCGAGGCCACCGCGCACTACATCAGCGAAATGCTCAAGGCGCGCGGCTTGAAAGTGAGCCGCCTGGCGCGTGGCGTCCCGGTCGGCGGCGAACTCGAATACGTCGACCCGGGCACCATCGCGCGCGCGATGCTCGACCGGCGCAGCACCTGATGACGGCGCCGCCATTCAAGCCCGGCGCGCTGGCCGGCATCAAGGTGCTCGAACTGGGCACCCTGATCGCCGGTCCGTTCTGCGCGCGCATGCTGGCCGAATTCGGCGCCGACGTGATCAAGGTCGAAGCGCCCGATGGCGGCGATCCGATCCGCCAGTGGCGCATCCTCAAGGATGGCACCTCGCTGTGGTGGTCGGTCCAGTCGCGCAACAAGAAAAGCATCACCCTCAACATGAAGGATGAACGCGGCCGCGCCATCGCCAGGCAGCTGGCGCTGGAAGCGGACATCATCATCGAAAACTACCGCCCCGGCGTGCTCGAAAAATGGGGCATTGGCTATGAACAGATCAAGGCCCTGAACCCGGCCGCGATCATGGTGCGCCTGTCCGGCTTCGGCCAGACCGGCCCGATGAAAGACCAGCCGGGCTTCGGCGCCATCGGCGAATCGATGGGCGGGCTGCGCTACGTGTCCGGCCATCCGGACCGCCCGCCGGTGCGGGTGGGCGTGTCGATCGGCGACTCGGTGGCCGCGCTGCACGGCGTGATCGGCGCCATGATGGCGCTGCGCCACCGCGACGCCAGCGGCGGGCGCGCGGACGGCGAAGGGCAGATGGTCGACGTGGCGCTGTACGAAGCCGTGTTCAACCTGATGGAGTCGCTGGTGCCCGAGTTCGACCACGCCGGCGTGGTGCGCGAGCGTACCGGCGGCGCGCTGCCGGGCATCGTGCCGTCGAATACCTACACCACCGGCGATGGCGAGAACATCGTCATCGCCGGCAATGGCGACGCCATTTTCAAGCGCCTGATGCTGGCCATGGGCCGCATCGACATGGCGGGCGACCCGCAACTGGCGCGCAACGATGGCCGCGTGCCGCGCAGCGCCGAGATCGACGCGGCGATTCAAGCCTGGTGCGCCACGCAAAGCATCGACAGCGCGCTGGCGACCTTGCAGGCGGCCGATGTCCCGGCCGGCAAAATCTATTCGGTGCGCGACATGATGAGCGACCCGCAATTCCTCGCGCGCGAGATGTTCGAGCAGCACCACTTCAGCGACGGCACGCCGGTCAAGTTGCCTGCGATTACGCCCAAGCTGTCGGCCACGCCGGGCCAGACCCGCTGGCTCGGCCCGGCGCTGGGTGAACACACCGACGACATTCTTGCCAGCCTCGGCTATGACGCCGACGCGATTGCCGCCCTGAGACAGGCCAAGGTGCTGTAGGCGCATCCCGGCTGCGGGCAGGCCGGGCTCGCAGCTAGCGGTTTCCGCCCTGGCGCGGCGCGCGTTTGCGTGCGCTCAAACGCCATCGGCTATCGGCTGCTATGGTGTGCTCTCCCAACCGAGTCCACCAGCATGCACCTCGTCGACATCACCATGTTTTATGCCGCGCAAGGCGGCGGCGTGAGCACCTACCTCAACGCCAAGGCGGCCTGGCTCGCGCAGCGCAAGCGCGTGCGCCACACCATCCTCAGTACCAATGTCGACAGCCGCGACGGCACGCCGGCATTGCGGCGCGTTCCCGCCATCCCCTTTCCCGGCGTGCACGGCTTTCGCATGCCGCTCTCGATTGGCGCGCCGGCGCGCATCATGCGCGGCTTGCAGCCGGACCTGATCGAAGCCGGCGACGCCGGCCACGGCGCATGGGCGGCGCTGCGCGTGCGGCGCGCGCTGGGCGTGCCGGCGGTCGCCTTCTACCATTCCGATCTGGCGCGCCTGGTGCACGAACGTTTCGGCCAGGCCGCGCGGCGCGCCGCCGGCGCCTACCTGGCCCACCTGTACCGGCAGTTCGACCTGGTGCTTGCGCCGAGCCGGCTGATGATGCACCAGCTGGCCGCCATCGGCGTGCGCGACGTGGTGCACCAGCCGCTCGGGATCGACATCCGCACGTTTTGCCCGCAGCGCCGCAGCGGGTCGCTGCGCGAGCGCCTCGGACTGGCGCCGGAAACGCGGCTGCTGGTCTACGCCGGCCGTTTCACCGCCGAGAAAAAGCTGGCGGTGCTGGCCGACGCCGTGCGCAAGCTGGGGCCGCCGTACCACTTGCTGCTGATCGGCGGCGGCGCTGCACTGCCGCATTGCGCCCGCACCAGCGTGATCGCCTTCCAGCGCGACCAGCGCGTGCTGGCCGGCCTGCTGGCCAGCTGCGATGTGCTGGTCCATCCCGGCGATTGCGAAACCTTCGGCCTGATCGTGCCCGAAGCGATGGCGTGCGGCTTGCCCGTGGTGGGCACGCGTGGCGGCAGCGTGGCCGAACTGATCGATGACAGCACGGGCATCGTGGTGCGGCCCAACAGCGTCGACAGCCTGGCGCAAGGCATCGACGCGATCTTCGGCAAGGACCTGGCGTCGATGTCGCGTGCGGCGTCGCGCAAGGCGCACGATTTTTACGACTGGAACCGCATCATGCCGCAGCTGATGAACCGTTACGCGGGCTTGCTGGCGTCGGGCGCGCGGGCCGACCTGGAGGCGGAGCGTGTCTGCGCCACCGAATGAGCCGGCGGCGCTGTGCGTCGTCATCCACGACGTCGCGCCGGCCACCTGGCCCGACTGCCTGCGCCTGCTGCAGGCCGTGCGCGCGGTGGCCGATATTCCCGTCACCTGGCTGGCGGTGCCGCGCTGGCATGGCGGCGAGGGGCGCTCGCCGGCCTGCGAGGCGGCGCTCGACAGCCTGCTGGCCGATGGTCACGAGATCGCGCTGCACGGGTACGCGCATCTGGATACGGCCGCACCGGACGCTGGCTGGCGCAGCCGGTTCCTGCGCGGCGTGTACACCGAAGGGGAGGGCGAATTCGCCGCGCTCGACGCGCACGAAGCAAGGCGCCGCATCGAACTGGGGCTGGCATGGTTCGATGAGCGGGGCTGGCCAGCCAGCGGGTTTGTCGCGCCCGCGTGGCTGCTCAGTGACGGTGCCTGGGAGGCGGTGCGCAGCTACCCGTTTCTCTACACGACTACGTGGAGTCACTTTCACGTTCTGATGCGGATATCCTTGGATTCATCGATTCCAGCGCAGTCCATGAATCCATCGATGCCGGAAGAGTCCTTGATTCCATCAACTCCGGGACAGTCCGTGAATCCATCGATGTCGGAGCCGTCCGTGACTCCGCCGGTTCCTGCCCCTCTCTTGCATCCGTCGTTCCCGCGCCAGGGCGGCAGTCGGCGGGAACCCGCGTTCTCCGAATCGCCACCGCCGCCATCGTCCTCCGCCTTGCTATCGCCATCCCTGGTGTACGCGGCGCGCAACCGCGCCGGGCGCATCGTTTCCCCACGGCTCGCCTGGACACTCGCCCGGCTGATGCACGCTTCGCCACTGGTACGCCTGGCCCTGCATCCGCGCGACGCCCGCCACCCCGCGCTGGTGCGCCACGCGCAGCAACTCATCGAACACTTGCTGCAATCGCGCGTGGCGCTGACCAAGAGCGGCTTTGCCCGCCAATCGGCGGCAGGCGCTACCAGTACGGCCCCCAATAGCAGCCCAGCGACCAGTGCGACCGGCCCATACCGCCGTCATAGTGGGGATAACCATAGCGCTGCAGATCGTCGCGCGCGCTGAGTTGCAGTACGCAATTGCGCCACGAATCCGAGCTGGACGGATAACCGAGCCTGGAACAAGCCGGGCCGTACACGGTCATCATCCGCTCCATCTCCGCCTGCGCCGCAGCGGCCCGTTGCTGCGGCGTGGCACAGCCTGCGAGCAACAGCGTGACTATCCACACCGTCATGAGCTTACGCATCACTATCTCCTTTCGCACACCGGCTTTGCGCATGGCCGTGTAGTTCCTTGACATAGCTTAAGAGGGCTGCTGGACAGGGGGCGTGATCCATATCAAACGGTCAAGGGGAACCTCTCACATGTTCCAGTCTCGCGCCTTGGTTGGCGTCAACAATGTTTGCGCGCAGCCCGATTTTTCTGGCAAGATGCCTTGCGAAATCAACCCCGGGGAATGTTATGCGTACGCGTGGAATCAAAGTCTGGTCCTTACGGCTGCTGCTCGGCCTGCTTGTTCTGCTGGTGCTCGCCGCACTGGCCGTGTGGCTGTACCTGCGCGCCAGCCTGGCCCGGCTCGATGGCGGGATGCGGGCGCCCGGCCTGTCGGCCCCGGTCACGGTGGCGCGCGACGAGCGCGGCGTGCCGCTGATCAGCGGCGAGCGCCGCGCCGACGTGGCCTACGCGACTGGCTTCGTGCATGCGCAGGAACGCTTCTTCCAGATGGATTTGCTGCGCCGCACGGGCGCCGGCGAACTGGCCGAACTGTTCGGCGCACGCGCCTTGCCGCGCGACCGCGCCAACCGCCTGCACCGCTTCCGCGCGCGCGTGGCCGCGTCGCTCAAGCTGCTCGCTCCCGCCGACCGCCAGCTGCTCGAGCGCTATGTCGCCGGCGTCAACGCCGGCCTGGGGGCGCTTGGCGCCAACCCATTCGAATACGCCCTGCTCGGCGTCAAACCGCGTCCCTGGAGCGCCGAAGACTCGCTGCTGGTGGTGTGCGCGATGTACTTCGACCTGCAAGGCACGGTCGAACCGCGCGAACTGACCCGCGGCTGGATCCGCGACCACAGCGACCCCGCGCAGCTGGCCTTCCTGCTGCCCGAGGCCAGCAAGTGGGATGCCCCGCTCGACGCCGCCGGTGTCGCGTTCACGCCGGTGCCGCTGCCGCCGCTGCCGCCGGCATGGTGGGGCAAGCCGCGTCAAGCCGGCGCCCACAAGAGCGCCGCGGCCGACTTCATCGACTCGGTCGGCAGCAACAACTGGGCGCTGGCCGGCAGCCGCAGCAAGGATGGCGTGGCGATCATCGCCGACGACATGCATCTCGGCCTGTCACTGCCCAACATCTGGTACCGCCTGGCGATCCAGTACCCCGACGCCAAGGGCGCGCCGCGCCGCATCGTCGGCGTCACCTTGCCGGGCGCACCGCCGGTCATCATCGCCGGCAGCAACGGCCATGTCGCCTGGGGCTACACCAACAGCTACGCCGATTTGCTGGACCTGGTGATGCTGGGCCAGGACCCGCAGCACCCGGACCAGTTGCGCACTCCGGCGGGCTGGGAGAAGCCGGTCGGCGTGGTCGAAACCATTTTGGTGAAGGGCGCGCCAGCCGAGAAGATGACGGTGCTCGACACCTCGCTCGGTCCCGTGCGCGAGAGCGGCGGGCGGCCGTATGCCATCCACTGGCTGGCGCACGCGCCGGCCTCGCTCAATCTCGATCCGATCCGGCTGGAGACGGTCGACACGCTCGATGAAGCGCTGGCGATCGCGGCCACCATCGGCATCCCGTCGCAGAATTTCGTCGGCGGCGACGACAAGGGCAATATTGGCTGGACCATCTCCGGCCCGCTGCCGCGCCGCACCCAGCCGGGCAGCGGCGCCACCTTTCCGCTGGCGGTCGATGGCGGGCAGGCCAGTTTCGACGGTGCGCTGGCGCCAGCCGATTATCCGCGCGTGGTCAATCCGCCCGGTGGCCAGCTGTCCACCGCCAACAGCCGCCAGTTGAACGGCGCGCATGCGCTGATCCTCGGCGACGGCGGCTTCGATATCGGCGCGCGCAACCGCCAGATACGCGACGGACTGGCCGCACTCGGACCGAAGACCGACCTGGCGGGCGTGTACGGCGTGGCGCTGGACGACCGCGCGCTGTTCATCGCTCCGTGGCGCGAGCGCGCGATCAAGGTGCTCGATGCGGCGGCGCTGCAAGGCAAGCCGCAGCGCGCGCAGTTCCTGGCGCTGTTGAACAAGAGCTGGAGCGGACGCGCCAGCGTCGACTCGGTCGGCTACCGGCTGGCGCGCCACTTCATGTGGTCGGCGGGGAGCGTGCTGTTCGAGGGCGTCGATGGCGAGCTGGCCGCGCTGCATCCCAAGTCGAACATGGCGCTGGCGACATCGCGCTGGCCGGAAGTGGTCACGCGCCTGCTCGACGAGCAGCCGCTGGCCTGGCTGCCGCCGGGGCACGCGAACTGGCAGTCGGTGCAGCTCGAAGCGATCGACAGGGTGATCGCGGAACTGGCGGCCGACGGCACGCCGTTGGCGGCGGCTACATGGGGTCAACGCAATACGGCGGCGATTGCGCATCCGATTGCCTTGGCGGCGCCATTCATGGCACGCTGGCTGAGCGCACCGGCCGATATGCTCCCTGGCGACGCCAACATGCCGCGCGTGGCGGGCAAAAACTTCGGGCAGTCGGAGCGGATGACGGTGTCGCCCGGGAAGGAAGAGCAGGGCGTGTTCAACATGCCGGGTGGGCAGAGCGGGCATCCGCTGTCGCCGTTTTTCATGGACGGCCACGCCGATTGGGTGAGCGCGAAACCGACGCCGTTGCTGCCGGGGGTGGCGCGGCATACGCTGACGTTCAAATGACCCGTCGCCCCCGCGCCAAGGCGGCACTCGGCGGGGGCGACGGATAGAAGACTGTGGGTTCCGGGAAGCCGTGATGCTATTTCATCGCCAGCGCCATCGCTCCGGCTTTATTGAGCATCAGCGTGATCGATTCATGCGGCGACGGGTGCCCCAGATAGAACCCCTGCACCAGGTCGCACCCGTACTCCTCCAGCAGCACCAGCTGTTCATCGGTCTCCACGCCTTCGGCCACCACCACCATTTTCAATCCATGCGCCATGGCGATGATGGCGCGCGTGATGGCGGCGTTTTCCGAATCCTGCGGCAGCCCGCAAATGAAGCTCTTGTCGATCTTGAGCGCGCGCACGTCAAAGCGCTTCAGATAATTCATCGACGAGTACCCGGTCCCGAAGTCGTCGATCGACAGATACACGCCGATCCCGCGCAACTGCTCCAGGGTCGCCATGGTCGCCTTGGCGTCGTCCATCAGCGTCCCTTCGGTCAGTTCCAGCTCCAGCATCTTGGGATCGAGCCCCGAATCGTGCAGCGCCGAGAGCACGATCTGGGTCAGGTTTTCATCCTTGAACTGCTTGGCCGACAGATTGACCGCCATGCGGATCGCGCGCCCGGTCGCCTTTTGCCAGGCCTTGGCCTGGTTGCAGGCGGTGCGCAAGACCCACTCGCCGATCGGCACGATCAGCCCCGTTTCCTCGGCCAGCGGAATGAATTCGGTCGGCGAGATGATGCCGCGCTCCGGATGACGCCAGCGCACCAGTGCTTCGACGCCGACGATGTCGGACGAGCACACGTCGATCTGCGGCTGGTACAGCAAATACAGTTCTTCGTTCCTGAGCGCCTTGCGCAAGCCCACTTCGAGCTTGACGTGGCTCATGATCTGCATGGTCAGCGAAGAACTGTATAACTTGGCGTTGTTCTTGCCGCAGTTCTTGGCGTGATACATGGCGGTGTCGGCGAACTTGAGCAGCGAGTCGCAATCGTCGCCGTCTTCCGGGAACAGCGAAATGCCGATGCTGGCCGTGACAAAAATCTCGTGCCCCTCGATCAGGAAGGGACGGCGCATCGCTTCCTTGACCCGGTGCGCCACATTGAGCGCGTTCTCGACCCGCTCCAGGTCGGGAATGAGGATCGTGAATTCGTCGCCGCCCAGGCGCGCCAGGTTGTGCGACTGGTCCCCGCGCGAGACCAGGTCGCTCGGGCGGATGGTTTCGCGCAGGCGCTCCGAGACGATCTTGAGCAGATGGTCGCCCACGTTGTGGCCCAGGGTGTCGTTGATGCGCTTGAAGGCGTCCAGGTCCATGAACAGCACCGCGAACTTTTTCTTGCCGACCTTGGAGCGGTGCAGTTCGCGTTCCAGCGTTTCGAGAAACGCCTGGCGGTTCGGGATGCCGGTCAGGCTGTCGCAATAGGCCAGGCGGCGGATCTGTTCCTCGGTGCGGCGCCGCTCGCTGATGTCGCGCACCAGTCCAAGCACTTCGTCGGGACCGGTGGCCACCAGGCGCGCCTCGAAATGCTGCACCATGCCGAAGCTGGCCAGTTCATATTCGACCGAGCGCACGTGCTGGGTGTCGAGCACGCAGTGCATCTGTTCGAGCAGGCGCTCGGCGATGTCGCGCGGGAGCACTTCGGTGATGTGCTTGCCCACGCACAGTTCGGCGGGAATGGCGGCCGAGGCGTCGTGGCCCTGTTCGTAATCGAGGTAGACGCCGTCCTTGCCGAGCCGGAAAAAGGTGTCGGGGATGGCGGCCAGCACCGCGCGGTTGTGGGCGTCGGCGATGCGCAGCCGCACGATGGCGTCGCTGGCGCGCAGCACGTACAGCACGCGGTGGCCGAGGATCGGCCAGTTGATCGGTTTCGACACAAAGTCGGTGGCGCCGGCCTCGTAGGCGTTGGTGACCGCTTCGATGTCGTCGCCGCCGGTGACCATGATGATCGGTACCGGTGCCCCGGTCTCGATGCGGCGGATTTCGCGGCAGGCCGAAAAACCATCCATATTGGGCATGTCGACGTCGAGCAGGATCAGGTCCGGCGCCATGCTCTGGTACAGGGCGACGGCCTGCAGGCCGTCCTCCGCTTCGATCGCGTCCAGGCCGACCTGGCCGAGCATTTCGAGCATCAGCAGGCGCATGACCGGATCGTCGTCCGCCACCAGGACGACGCCGCGCTTGATTGGGGTAGCAGCCATTTTTAATGTTCCTTCTCTAGGAGGGCATTGAGCGAGTGGCACACGGCCTGGAATTCCCGCTCCATGTCGGTAAGGATGCCGGACGCGCCTTCGGTGGTGTCGGTGCGGCCCAGCGTTTCCATGTCTTTGCACATCTGCGCCAGCGTTTCGGCTCCGACGTTGGCGCTGCTCGATTTGAGGCTGTGCGCGACCTTGCGCAGGTTGCCCGGATCGAGCCCGGTAATGGCCTTGCGCAGCGTGCGCAGGTGCTGCGGGGTGTCGTCGACATACGCCGCAATCACTTTTTGCACCAGCGCGTCGCCGCGCTCCTTGCTCAGCGCCCGGATGTTTTCCAGCGCGTGGCGGTTGATGACGTCGCGCTGCACCGCGCCCGGCGTGGCAGGCGCGCGCGCGGCCGCCATCCTTGGCTCGGCCTCGCGCAGCACGGCGTCGCGCGGGCCGGCTTCGCGCGGCTCCTGCACTTGCGGCGCGGGCGCGGGGGCAGGCGCCGCCATCGCCGCGCCGCCGTGGTGCACGCTGGTGGCCAGCGGCAGCGCGATCCAGCGTCCCAGCACGGCGGCCAGCTCCTGCTGGCTGAATGGCTTGCTCAGGTAATCGTCCATCCCGGCCGCGAGGCAGGCTTCCTGGTCGCCCTGCAGCGCGTTGGCGGTAATCGCGATGATGGGCAGGGTGCGCGCGCGCCCGCATTCGCGTTCGTGGCGGCGGATTTCGGCGGTGGCGGCAAAGCCGTCCATCACCGGCATCTGGCAATCCATCAGCACCACGTCGTAGCCGTCGGTGCGGGCCGCGGCCAGCGCTTCGGCGCCGTTGCGCGCGCAGTACACGCCCAGGCCGAGCGAGTCGAGCATGGCGGTGGCCACTTCGACGTTGACCGGGTTGTCCTCGGCCAGCAGCACGCGCTGGCGGCGCAGCTTGCGGCCGGCCGGCGCCAGCGGCGCGTGCGCCACCGCTACCTGCGCCAGGGTGGCTACCGGCTTGCCGCGCGGACGCGTCATGATGCATTCGAACAGGTCGGCCGCGCGCGCCGGTTTGATCAGCTGGTAGGCCACGCCCGCTTCGCGCCGCTGCACCGGGTCGGCCGCCATCCGGTTGTCGCTGATGAGCATGATGCGGGTGGCGCTGGTGGCGGGGTCGCCCTTGATGCCGGCCGCCAGCGACAGTCCGCTGGTGCGCTCCAGGTCCATGTCGATGATCGCCACTTCGTAGGGGCGCCCGCCGTGGGCCGCGGCCAGCAGGCGGTCGACCGCCTCGCGCGCCGAGACCGCGCTGTCGCTGGCGACCTGCCATTCGGCCAGCTGGTGTTCGAGGCTGGCGCGGCTGTCGGCCTGCTCGTCGACGATCAGCACGCGCATGCCCTCGGTCATGCGCAGGCTGGCGTCGAGCATGTTGGGGTCGACCCGGCGCTTGTCGAAGCTGACCGTGAACCAGAAGACCGAGCCCTGGGTGGGGGCGTTGTCGACCCCGATCTTGCCGCCCATCAGTTCGACCAGCTGGCGCGAAATGGCCAGGCCCAGGCCGGTGCCGCCGTACTTGCGCGTGGTCGAGCTGTCGGCGTGGGAAAAGGCGTCGAAGATCCGGCTGCGCGCTTCGCGCGAGACGCCAATGCCGGTGTCGTGCACCTCGAAGCGCAGGCCGACGCTGGCGCCGTCTTCGGTTTCGACATCGACCTTGGCCAGGATCTGGCCGCGGTCGGTGAACTTGAGCGCATTGCCGATCAGGTTAGCCATGATCTGGCGCAGGCGGTTGGGGTCGCCGCAGATGGCGATCGGGATATCGTTGGCGATGGCAAAGTCGAGCGCGATCCCCTTGGCCTGGGCTTGCGGGGTGTAGATGGTGTTGATGTCGTCGAGCAAATCCCACAGGTTGAAGTTGATGTACTCGATCGACAGTTTGCCAGCCTCGATCTTGGAAAAGTCGAGGATGTCGTTGATGATCACCAGCAGGTGTTCGCCGGAGCGCTTGACCAGTTTGGTGTAATTGCGCTGGGTGTCGTTCAGCGCGGTGCTCAGCAGCATTTCGGTCATGCCGAGCACGCCATTCATGGGCGTGCGGATTTCGTGGCTCATGGTGGCCAGGAAGGCGCTCTTGGCGCGGCTGGCCGCTTCGGCCGCGTTCTTGGCCTTTTCCAGCTGCTCGGTGCGCACGCTGACCTGGCGTTCGAGTTCGTCGCGGTGGTGGGTGAGGGCGGCGCCGCGTCCTTCGATCTGGGCCAGCATGGCGTTGAAGCTGTCGATCAGCAAGCCCATTTCGTCGGTGCGCTCGTGCGGGATGCGCAGGTTGTAGTTCTGGCTGGCCGAGACCTTTTGCGCCGCATTGATCAGCTTGGCCACCGGGTCGGCGATGCTGGCCTTGAAGCGGCTGGCCAGCATCAGCGACATCATCAGCGAGCCGCCCATGGCGGCGGCGATCACGCCCAGGCTCTTGAGGATGTCGAGCCACATCAGGGTCAGATCGGCTTCGATCATGACGATGCCGACCTGGTAGTTGCCGTTGATGATAGGGCGGTACAGGCGCATGCGGCTGGACCAGAAGCGGCTTCCCTGGCGGCTCGCCTCGGCCAGCACGTCTTCGTCCAGGTTCATTTCCGGGGCGCTCGGTTCCGGTTCGGCCTGGCCGCTGCGCACGTAGCGGGCAAAGAGTTTACCTTTGCGGTCGAACAGGACCGCGTTGGATATTTCGATCTTGGCCTTGAGCGCGGACAAGGTGGCGCTGGCCTGGTCGCGGTCGTTGAACATCAGGGCGTCGACGCTATTGGTGCCGATCACGCCGGCAAACGAGGAGAGCTGCATGCCTTCGTCCTTGCGGTGGCCAAGGACCGAGGTGACGGCGAAGGCGATGAAGACAAAGAACAGCGCGGTGCCGGTCGACAGGAACGAAATGATCGTCAGTTTTTTGTTCAGGCTTGAGCGTTCAAAGTTCAGCATGGGGACGACCCGGCAGAAGGTGGTGAGATCCGGGAAATATGTCCCGCAGGAAAAATATACGGGGATTGATCTGGCACGACTTTGACAAGGAACAAAGGTGTCGGGACGGTGTCAAAAAATGCGACAGGTGGAACGGCATTGGTGCCGCTGGCGTCGGGCGTGTGACGACCGCTGCCCCCTGGCCTGACAGGAGATTGACATGCTTATATGGCGGCACTAACTTGGAGGCGCCCAAGATGACTACGGTATTTCTCGCGGGCTCGATCAAGATCAGGCACCTGCACGACGACGTGCAGGTGCGCATCATGAATATTCTATCGATGAATGACGACGTGATCGTCGGCGATGCGGATGGCGCGGACCGCGTCATCCAGCAGTTCCTGTTCGATCAGGGCGCCCGCAAGGTCACGGTCTACTGCAGCGGTGACTTGCCCCGCAATAACGTCGGCGGCTGGCCTGTGTGCCAAGTCACGACCTACCATGCGAAGCACTCCCGTGCCTATTTCACAGCGAAAGACGTGGCGATGGCAAACGCGGCCGACCTGGGGCTCATGGTGTGGGATGGCATGAGCACCGGAACGCTGAGCAACGTCATCGAACTGCTGGCCCGCAAGCGTCATTCGCTCGTCTTCATCAGCAAGGATCAGCAATTTCATCGAATTCTGTCGGTCAATGACCTCCAGGCGCTGGTTGCCCGCATGGCCAGTGCGGCGCGCGCCAAAGCCGACACGAAAATTGCGCTTTCCTCGCGCATCGAGAGCCTCCGCTCGCGCGCCATGCAGGACAACATCCTGGCGCTTCGCGCTGCGCGATCAGACTCGTCCAGGCTGGCGCCTCTGGAGCCCGATTCCGTCGTTCCCTCTTAACACATGCTTGTTGGTCAGGTTGCGTTTCATTCGCTTGCCCGGCCCGACCCTGTCATTCGTGGCGGCGGACCCAGGCCCGGGTCGAGGCGCGCAAAGAAAAGGGACGCCGCAGCGTCCCTGTATTGACTCTGTGTGGCCTGTCAGCAACACCCACCGCGCTTGCCCGCGCCGCCATAACGCGCTTCCTGGCGCTCGCGGAAGAAGGCTTCGTAGCTCATCATCGGCTGGCCCGGATGGGTCGCCTCCATGTGCGCCACATAGGTGTCGTACTCGGGCAGGCCGACCATCAGGCGCATGCTTTGCCCGAGATAGCGGCCGGCCTGGGCCAGGCCGCTGCCGGCGTCGAGCAGGCTGCCGAACATGCTCATGCGGGCGTGGCCGCGTTGGCGACGAAAGCGGTTTCCTGCGAGCTCGGCGTGGCAGCGGCGCGCGCCTTGAGCACCGTGCGCGCGCCGAACACCAGTACCGACAGCACCACGAACATGAAGAAGCCGGCCAGCGAGGCATCGAGGTAATCGTTGAACACGATCTGGTGCATCTGCGCCATCGACTTGGCCGGCGCCAGCACGGTACCCTGGTCGATCGCCGCCTGGAATTTCTGGGCGTGGGCCACGAAACCGATGCGCACATTGTCGTGGAAAATCTTTTGCCAGCCGGCGGTCAGGGTGCAGGCCAGCAGCCAGGCGGTCGGGACCATGGTGACCCACGCAAACCTGGCGCGCTTCATCTTGAACAGCACGCAGGTGGCGAGGATCAGGGCGATCCCGGCCAGCATCTGGTTGGCGATGCCGAACAGCGGCCACAGGGTGTTGATGCCGCCCAGCGGATCGACCACGCCCTGGTACAGGAAGTAGCCCCAGGCTGCCACGCACAGCGAGGTGGCGATCAGGTTGGCGGGGATCGATTCGGTGCGCTTGAGCGAGGGCGCGAAGGTGCCCAGCAAGTCTTGCAGCATGAAGCGCCCGGCGCGGGTGCCGGCGTCCACCGCCGTGAGAATGAACAGGGCTTCGAACAGGATCGCGAAGTGGTACCAGAAGGCCATCATGGTCTTGCCGCCGATGACGTTCGACAGGATGTTTGCCATGCCCACCGCCAGCGTCGGGGCGCCGCCGGCGCGCGAAATGATGCTGTGCTCGCCGACATCTTTCGCGGTCTGGGTCAGCATCTCGGGGGTGATGACAAAGCCCATCTGCGTCACGGCCGCGGCCGCCGATTCGGCCGTGGTGCCGAGCAGTGCGGCCGGGCTGTTCATCGCAAAGTAAATGCCCGGTTCGATGGTCGAGGCGGCCACCAGCGCCATGATGGCGACGAACGATTCCATCAGCATCGCGCCATAGCCGATGAAGCGCGCGTGCTGCTCGTTTTCAATCATTTTCGGCGTGGTGCCGGAAGAAATGAGCGCATGGAAGCCGGACACCGCGCCGCAGGCAATGGTAATGAACAGGAAGGGGAACAGGCTGCCCGACCAGACCGGGCCGCTGCCATCGATGAACTTGGTTACGGCCGGCATTTTCAGGTCCGGGGCGACGATCAGGATCCCGATCGCCAGGCCGACGATGGTGCCGATCTTCAGGAAGGTCGACAGGTAGTCGCGCGGCGCCAGCAGCAGCCACACGGGAATCACGGAAGCGACGAAGCCGTAGCCGATCAGCATCCAGGTCAGTTCGGTGCCGGTGAAGGTAAACATGGGGCCGAGCACGGCGTGTTCCTGCACAAGCTGGCCGCCGATGATGGCCAGCATCAGCAGCACGAAGCCGATCAGCGACACTTCGCCGATCCGTCCCACGCGCACGTAACGCGAGTACACGCCCATGAACAGGGCGATGGGAATGGTGGCCATGACGGTGAAACTGCCCCACGGCGAGCCGCTCAGGGCCTTGACCACGATCAGCGCCAGCACGGCGAGAATGATGACCATGATCATGAAGGTGCCGAGCAGGGCGATGACGCCGGGAATGTCGCCCAGTTCCGATTTGATCAGGTCGCCGAGCGAACGGCCATCGCGCCGCGTGGAAATGAACAGGATGATGAAATCCTGCACCGCGCCGGCCAGCACCACGCCGGCCAGGATCCACATCATGCCGGGCAGGTAGCCCATCTGTGCGGCCAGCACCGGGCCGACCAGGGGACCGGCGCCGGCGATGGCGGCGAAATGGTGGCCGAACAGTACGTATTTATTGGTGGGCACGTAGTCGAGCCCATCGTTGAATTTGTAGGCCGGGGTCTGGCGCTTGGGATCGAGCCCGAGCACCTTGTCGGCGATGAACTGGCTATAGAAGCGGTAGGCGATCAGGTACACGCAGAGCGCCGCGGCGACGATCCAGATCGCATTGATGGCTTCGCCGCGCTTGAGCGCGATATAGCCGAGCGCGCACGCGCCGAAAACCGACAGCGCAGCCCAGCCGAGCTGGCTTGACAGACGTTTCATGGTGACTCCTCCAAGGTGTTTTTTTATGGTCCGTGCCGGTTTCACCGGTCATGGCCGGTGTTGATACCGTACAGTGTGATTCAGTATCGAATGGGCGCTTCTCCCCGGCAAGCGCAGCAATACGCAGAGCAATACGTATTACTACGTAAGCAGACGGGTCGGAAGCGACGTAGAATGTGGCTCATTTCACAAAGCCGTCATCGGCAGGCCGGGCGCTGCATGAAGTTAAGGCAAAAGGTCATCTTTCTCGCGATCACGCCGCTGATCCTGGCGCTGTGCACCATCGCGCTGTTCGTGCGCCACCAGGCCATCACGCTGGCCCAGCAGCAGCGCGCCACCATCCAGCAAGCCTACTTGGCCAGCAAGGAAGCCGAACTCAAACACTATGTGGACCTGGCGACGCGCTCGGTGGCGCATCTGGTCAATTCCGGCAAGCGCGACCAGGCCACCCTCGACGAAGCCAAGCGCATCCTGTCGACCCTGAGCTACGGCGACGATGGCTATTTCTTTGTCTACGATTACCAGGGCAACAGCCTGATGCACCCGCGCCAGCCCGAACTGGTGGGACGCAACCTGTGGGATATGCGCGACGTCAATGGCGAGCCGACCATCCAGCGCCTGATCGCGCGCGCCAAGGCCGGCGGCGGCTTGCAGCGCTACATCTGGGCCAAGCCCTCGATCAACAAGCCGGCGCCGAAACTCGGCTATGTGATTCCGATGGAAAACTGGGGCTGGATGCTGGGCACCGGCATTTATCTGGACGATGTGGATGCCGCCCTGGCCAAGATCGACGCCCAGCAGTCGCGCAATATCCAGGGCACCTTGCTGTGGATCGCGGTGCTGGCCATTGTCAGCGCGCTGGTGGTGGCCAGTTCCGGGCTGGCCTTGAATATCAGCGAGCTGCGCGTGGCCGACGCCAAGCTCAAGGTGCTGGCCCAGCGCGTGGTCGAGTCGCAGGAACAGGAGCGGGCGCGCCTGTCGCGCGACTTGCACGACGGCATCAGCCAGTGGCTGGTGTCGATCAAGTTGCAGATCGAGGCGGGCGTGATCCGTCTCGGCGGCGATGCGGCCCAGCAGCAGGCCGCGCGCGCCAGTTTCGAGCACACCGCCGGCCAGCTTAACGATGTGCTGGGTGAAGTGCGGCGCATTTCGCACAATCTGCGCCCGGCCATACTCGACGACCTGGGCCTGGCCGCCGCGCTCGACCACCTGGCGCATGAAGCGACCCAGAACAGCGCGCTGCCGGTGCGTTTCCTGGCGCGCGGCGCCAGCGACGGCTTGGCCGACGTGGCCAACACGGTGCTGTTCCGCATCGCCCAGGAAGCGCTGACCAATATCGAACGGCATGCCGGCGCGCGCCAGGTCGAGATCACCCTGGCGCGCGAGGCTGGCTGCGTCACGCTCACCATTGCCGACGACGGCGCGGGGTTCGACGCGGCCAGCGTGGCGCTGCATCCCAAGCGCGGCATCGGCCTGCGCAACATGATGGAGCGCATGGACGCCATCGGCGGCAAGCTCGCCATCACCTCGTCGGCGGCGGGCACCTCGGTGCAAGCGTCGGTTCCACTTCCACCCAACGCCAGGCGCTCATGACCGACATCATTCACATCCTGCTGGTCGACGACCATCCGCTGGTGCGCGACGGCTTGCGCGCGCGCCTGGAAGCGGTGCCGCATTTGCGCGTGGTGGCCGAGGCCGATGGCGGCGAGGAAGCCTTGCGCCAGGCTGGCGAACACGCCATCGACCTGGTGCTGATGGACATCAATATGCGCGGCCTGAGCGGCATCGACGCCAGCGCCCAGTTCCGCCTGCGCTACCCGGCCATCGCCGTGCTGATCCTGTCGATGCACGACAAGATCGAATACGTCAGCCAGGCCATGCAGGCCGGCGCGCGCGGCTATGTGCTCAAGGATGCGCCCGGCAAGGATATCGTGCTGGCCATCGACACCGTGATGGCGGGCGGTATTTACTACAGCGCCGCGCTGGCGCGCCAGCTGGCCCGCCCCAATGTGCAAGACAACCAGTTGTCCGCGCGCGAACAGGAAGTGCTGCAGCAGCTGGCGGGCGGCCAGTCCAACAAGCAGATCGCGCGCGCGCTCGACCTGTCGGTACGCACGGTGGAGACGCACCGCCTCAACATCAAGCGCAAGCTGGGCATCGAAGGGCAGGCCGAATTGATCAGATACGCCGTGCGCCACGCACGTTTTGAAGGAAACTAGTATCCTTTTGCAACGATGGGAAGTAATGATGCCGGACTGCTAACGCGGGCGCCACGAATGTGGGGCACGAACGTGGCGCACGAACGTGGGGCACGAACGTGAGGCACGAACGTGAGGCACGAAGTGGTTGCTTCCGATCATTATCTCCACTAAGATTACCGAACCCCCTCAATCAAAGATGCCGATGGCTGCCTTCGACACAACACCGTTCCCGTTGGTAGAAATGCAAGCGGCGGCCAACGCCCAAAACGAGTGGCTGGCGCTGACCGTGCGGGTCGGCTGCGGCCCCGGCCTGGACCAGGCCGCCGCCCTGCACGCGGTGTTCGGCGCGCCCGACCTGCTCACCGCCATCGCTCCGCTCGACTGCATCCTGCACCTCGCATCGCCCGCCGTACTGACGCCGGCCCTGCTGGCGCTGATGCCGCCGCAGCGCGTGATCTTGGCCATCGATGCCAGCGTATTCGGCGACGAAGCGCTGGTCAAGCAGCTGCTGGCGCTGCACGAGGAAGGCTACCGCGTGCTGGTCGACGGCCACCCGGCCGAGGGCGTCAAGCTGCCGGCCACCTTGCGCGCGGTCGCGCTCGATTGCAGCGCGGGCTTGCCGGTGGTGCGCGGCGGCAAATATCAGGTCTTGTCCCTGTTCGGCCCGCACCTGGGGTATGGCGTGCACAGCGCCGCGCGCTTTGCCGACTGCGCCGAGGCCGGTTTCGAATGGCTCAGCGGCGACTGGCCCCTGCATCCCGCGCCCAACGTCAAGCCGCATGACGGCACCTCGCGCAAGCGCTTGCTGGCCTTGCTCGGCCTGCTGGCGCGCGACGCCGAATCGCGCGAACTCGAACAATTGCTCAAGCAAGATCCGGCACTATCCTATCATTTGCTCAAGCTGGTCAATTCGGCCGCGTTTGCGCTCAGTACCCAGATCACCAGCTTCGGCCAGGCCATCAACCTGCTGGGCCGGCGCCAGTTGCAGCGCTGGCTGCAACTGCTGCTGTACGCGCGCCAGCAGCCCGACGGCATGGCCAATCCGCTGCTGCCGCTGGCCGCCTTGCGCGCGGCCCAGCTCGAATGCCTGTGCAAGCTGCAGGGCGGCGAGCGCGACGACCAGGATATTGCCTTCATGACCGGCGTGTTTTCGCTGCTCGACGTGCTGTTCGGCATGCCGATGGAAGATATCGTCGGCGCGCTCGGCCTGGCGCCGGCCGCGGCCGAAGCGCTGCTGCTGCGCGAAGGACGCCTCGGCGCACAACTGGGCATGGTGGAACAGCGCGTGCCGGCGCCCGCGCAACTGGCCGCGCTCGAGATCGACAACAAACAGTGGTGGCAAAGCCAGCTGCATGCCTTTCACTGGGCGATCCAGGTCGGCAGGAACTTGTAGGATGCATGTCAGCGCCGCGACCGACTTCCTGACCAGTAGTGCCGCGCTGTGCGCCGCCGTACTCAAGCTGCGCGGCGAGCCGCTTGCCGCCGAGCTCGGGCGCATCGCGCGCGACTTGCTGTCCAGCCCGCAGGGCAGCTTTGTCGCACCCGGGCAGGCGGCCGACGGCGCCGATCCCCAGCTTGCCTGCGAGGTTGCCAGCGGTGGCCACCAGTTCGGCCGCCTGGTGGTGAGCGGGCGCGCCGCCTACGACGAGGCCGACCGGCGCCTGCTGGCCGGCCTGGCCGGGCTGGCCGCCAGCCTGTTGCAGGTCAACGGCTTCGCGCTGCGCTCGACCCAGGCTTACCTCGACCTCGAAGCGGAGTTGTCGCACCAGGCGCAAATCCTCGACCAGATCCACGAGTCGGTGCTGACGATGGACCAGACCGGCTACATCACCAGCTGGAACAAGGGCGCCGAGCGCCTGTTCGGCTACACAGCGCAGGAAGCGGTGGGGCGCAACATCCTGTTCCTGTACGCCGAGGAAGACACGGGCTTTCACGATGCCTTCGTGGAGCAGGGCGGGCGCATGATGGAAGTGCGGCGCCGCAAGAAGTCGGGCGAGGTGTTCTGGGCCAGCCTGTCGCTCTCGCCCCTGCGCGACCGCGAGCAGCGCCCGGTCGGCCTGATCGCCTACCTGACCGACATCACCGAACGCAAGCACGCAGAAGAACGCCTGCACCACCTGGCCTACTACGACGCGCTGACCGGCCTGCCGAACCGCCGCCTGATGGCCAAGCTGGTCGACCAGGCCCTGATGGCGGCCCAGCGCAAGGGCGCCACGGCGTGCATCCTGTTCGTCGACCTGAACCGCTTCAAGATGTTCAACGACACCCTCGGGCGCGCCACCGGCGACGAGCTGCTGAAACAGGTGGCGCAGCGCTTCCGCCAGGTGCTGCGCGAGCAGGACGTGGTGGCGCGCCTGTCGGGCGACGAATTCGCGGTCGGCCTGTTCGACATCCGCGAGCATTTCGAGGCGACCACGGTGGCGCACAAATTGCAGGCAGCGCTGGTCGAGCCGTTCATCATCGACGGCAACGACCTGCGCGTGGGCGCCAGCATCGGCATCAGCGTCTATCCGCAGGACGGCACGGATGCCGAAGCCTTGCTGCGCGTGGCCGACATCGCCATGGCGCGCGCCAAGCAGGGTGGCGATGGCGACAGCGTGACCTTCTACAGCCACGACATGAACCAGGGCATGCAGGAGCGCATGCGCCTCGAATCGGGGCTGCGCCAGGCGCTGGCCAATGGCGAACTGCTGCTGCACTACCAGCCCAAGTTCGAGATCAGCACGCGCGCCATGGTCGGCGCCGAAGCGCTGGTGCGCTGGCTCGACCCGCGCCGCGGCCTGGTGCCGCCGGCCGAGTTCATTCCGCTGGCCGAAGCGACCGGCCTCATCGTCCAGCTGGGCGAGTGGGTGCTGGAAGCGGCCTGCGCCCAGGCGGCGCAGTGGCAGGAGGCCGGCCTGCCGCCGTTCCGCCTGGCCGTGAACGTGTCGGCGCGCGAATTTTCGGCCGCCTTGCCGGGGCGGGTGAGCGAGACGCTGGCGCGCTATCAGCTCGACCCGTCCTGGCTGGAACTGGAAATTACCGAAAGCACCTTGATGCACGACATCGAGCGCGTGATCGCCATCATGGACCGCATCACCGCGCTCGGCGTGAGCCTGTCGCTGGACGATTTCGGCACCGGCTATTCCAGCCTGTCGTACCTGAAGCGCTTCCCGATCGACACCCTGAAAATCGACCGTTCGTTTACCACCGGCCTGCCGTTCGATGGCAACGACTGCGCCATTGCCAGCACCATCATCAGCATCGGGCGCCAGCTGCGCCACAAGGTGATCGCCGAAGGGGTGGAAACCTTGCAGCAGCTGGAATTTTTGCGCGATGCCGGCTGCGATGAAGTGCAGGGCTATCTGTTCTCGCGCCCGCTGCCGGCGGGCGACTTTGAACGCCAGCTGCGTGCCGGCTGGGTCGATTCGCGGTGATCTTTATTTTAGAGTAAGAATGTAAAATTCCTCGGTGGACATAGTCGTCTCGTCCATGCATGATAGAAATTTGAAAACATTGCCAGGAATATCTCGCTGGCGATTCGACTTTCTATCACCCAAGGATGACCATGACGACTACCCCTTTCGCGACGCCAGTCCCTATGCATCGCTCCAGCGCCGGCATGCGCCAGGACGCCCATGTGAACGCCGCGCTTGCCAATCTCGCTGCGGCGGCCAACCCGCATGCCGGACTGGTGCTGACCGGCACCGAGGACGACGATACGCTGAGCGGCGATGTGCTGGACGACCGCATTGACGGATTGGGCGGCGCGGACCGGCTGTACGGCGGCAAGGGAAATGATGACCTGGACGGCGGCAACGGCAACGACTCCTTGTACGGCGGCGACGGCAACGATACCTTGTCGGGTAGCGCAGGCAACGATGTACTCGTGAGCAGCGAAGGTGACGATCTGCTCGACGGTGGCGATGGCAACGACACGCTTTCCGACAGCGTGGGCAACGATACGCTCGATGGCGGCGCCGGCAACGACGAACTCACGATCGGCTCCTGGAGTTCCGCGACGGGTGGCGTGGTCAGTGTCTCCGGCGGTGGCGGTAACGATAAGATCGTTTTCAATCCGGGCACGGCGACGAAAAGTGTGGACGTGTCGGGCGGTAGCGGCAGCGACATTTTTTACTTTTCGTCCAGCCAACACGCTGAAAGCGTCGTCATCAACGATTTTCAGACTGGCATCGGTGGCGATCAACTTGAGTTCAGCTCCATCACGGTATCCGCATCGACCAACCCGTTTGGCGCCAGCGGCTACCTGCGGCTGGTCCAGAGCGGGAGCGATACTTTGCTGCAGGTGGATGACGATGGCGCCAAAGGTACGGCCTTCGCCTTCCATACCTTGGCAACCCTGCGCGGCATTGCCGCCACCAGTCTCGATGCTGCCAATTTTGTGGCTGGAATCAATCCCGACGGGACCGAGGGCGGCCGTTTTGTCCTGGGTAGCGCAGGCGATGATTACCTCCACGGCGGCCACCACGGCGATACGGTCATGGGGGGCGACGGTAACGACGCCATTACCGGCAGGGAGGGCAACGATGTGTTCCATGGCGAGTCGGGCAACGATTCTATCGAGGGCGGCGAGGGCAATGACATGCTCCATGGCGAGTCAGGCAACGATGTCATCGATGGGGGCGTTGGCCACGACCAACTGTATGGCGGCGAGGGCCGGGACTATTTGGACGGTGGCGCGGGCGACGATCGCATCGAGGGCGGGAGCGGCGACGACAAGCTGTTTGGTGCGGAGGGCAACGACATCATCAATGGCGGCAGCGGGAACGACTTCATCGAGGACTTTGCCGGCGATGACCAGCTGAGCGGCGGCGATGGTAACGACGTCATCCGCGGCTTTTTTGGAGCCGACACGCTCATGGGCGGCAATGGCAACGATAACCTGCTCGTGATAATGGGCGACTGCGTGCTCGACGGCGGTGCCGGCGACGACACCCTCGATGGCGGGCTCAGTAACGGCCTCCTCAATGGTGGCAGCGGCAATGACTACCTGAAAATTGCTGTTGTTGGCGAGAGCGGCCTGTTCGGCGGTAGCGGAAATGACGTGCTCGACATGCAGCTTGCATACGGCCGTGTGGTGGCGTCGGGCGGGGCGGGCGATGACATCTTCAATCTCAGGGAGCCTGGCCGAGGCGCCATCGTGAGCGCCAGCGGCGGCGATGGTGTCGATACCTACCAAGTGAGCGGTCTTGGCCTGGGCAACAACATCACGGTCAAGGACTTCAGCGCAGGCGCCGGTGGCGACCGCATCGATGTCAGCCTGATGCCCAACTCAGGCGGTCCTGGCAACCCGCTCGCCACGGGCGTGCTGCGCTACGTTCAAAGCGGCACCTCCACCGTGGTGCAGTTTGACGCCGATGGCACTGCCGGTCCAGACACCGCCTACACCCTGATGACCCTGCAGAACGTGGTGGCCGCCAAGCTGATGGCAGACAATCTGATCTACGCCGAGGCACCGGCCCGCGCTGCCATGGCGCCGGTGGAACTGGTGGGCGTGGCGCCCGACTACGTGCACGTCGCCTAAGCACCCGCGTGCCGCATCGCTTGGCCCGTCGTCGCCAGCCTTGCGCCAGGGGCGTCGGTCCCCGGCTGGCGCGTTCGATCCCGCCACCCCGCCTTCCGGCCTGACCCTGGCCGGCACCGGCACCGGCACCGGCACTGGGGACGCGGACAGCCTGACCGGCAGCGCGCTCGGCTACCGCATCCACGGCCGGTAACGATGACCTTGACTGCGGCGCCGGCTCTGGCCGCCGCGGCGATGGCGCTGGGTGCAACTGGTCGGCCTGGCAAGCGCCGGGCACCTGAGCGCGTAAGCGGAACATTGCCGCCTTTGTCATGAAATGTTACATATTCCTTAATTTTAACTCCTGTACATTCCTATCGTGCGGGGGCATGATGGACGTTGAACGCCATCAATCACCATCATTCCCCGGAGCTCCATGACCACTTCCAACGCCCGCACTGAGCACCATGCCGACCTGATCAGCAACGATGCCCTCCAGGCCAGCCCCGGCACCGCCGTGGCCGGCGCCGGCCTCAATCTGCAGGGTTGGAGTGGCACCGACGCGCTGTATGGCGCGGAGTTCAACGACACGATTTCGGGCAATGGCGGCTCGGACAAGCTGTGGGGCTACGGCGGCGACGACTACATTATCAGCAACGACCCGGACGACGACACGCCCGCCGGGTCCGACGTCCTGTTCGGCTTCGACGGCAACGATACCCTCCTCGGCGGGCGGGGCAACGACACCCTGAACGGCAACTTCGGCAATGACTTTCAGGATGGCGGTGGCGGCAACGACGAGCTCAAGGGCGAACTGGGCAACGACACCCTGCAGGGCGGCGCGGGCCACGACACGCTCAACGATTTCGAGGGCAAGGATATGCTGCTGGGCGGCGCCGGGGTCGACTTGCTGTATTCCGAACGGGGCGGCGCCAGCCTGCTCGACGGCGGCATCGATAACGACTTCCTGTTCGGTGACGGCCAGGACACCTATCTCGGCGGCGCCGGCGCCGACCGCATCACGATCCGCACCCGGGCCGCCGAAGCGGCCGCCACCACCCTGGCCGACGGCGGCGCCGGCAACGACCTGTTCAGCGTGGCGTTCCTGAACCAGGGCTCGGCGCGCGTGACCGGCGGCGGCGGGCGCGACGTCTACCTGCTGGAACGCGAGAGCGGCCCCGCCGGCTACCTTGTCACCGATTTCGCCGGCGGCCCGCAAGGCGACCGGATCGATGCCAGCCGTCTGCTGGCCGGCATCGACCTGTCCCTGGGCGACCCGTTTTCAAACGAACGCGGTTATCTGAAGCTGGTGCAGGACGGCGCCGACAGCGTGCTGCAATTCGACGCCGACGGCGCCAAGGGCAGCGCGGCCGCTTTCAAGACCGTGCTGCGGCTCGAAGGCGTGAGCGCGGCGTCGGTGGCGGCGAACATCGCGACCAGCCAGCTCAGTCCGGACGGCATCGACAATGGCGAGACCATCGTCGGCGGCGAGCGCAACGACGACATTTCCGGCTCCTACCTGAACGACCGCTACGAAGGCAACGGCGGCGCCGACACGATCTGGTCGGGTGCCGGCAACGACACCCTGCTCGGCGGCACCGGCGCCGATATGTTGTTTGGCGGCAATGGCGACGACCTGATCGAGGGCGGCGACGGCAACGACTACCTGGGCGGCGGCGTGGGCTCGAACATCGTATCCGGCGGCGCCGGCAATGACCAGTTGACGGTGGAGTACGCCGGCGACAACCTGCTCGATGGCGGTGATGGCAACGATACCCTGAACGCGGGCGGCTACCAGGCCACCCACTTCGGCACCACGCAACTGTCCGGCGGCGCCGGCGACGACCAGATTGACATATCCTCAGGTTCACCGGCGGTGACGCTGATCGCCAGCGGCGGCAGCGGGCGTGACACGTTCCGCCTGTTGACGTACGGCTTCGCGGAGAGTACGCCGCACATCACGGTGACCGATTTTTCGGTCGGTACGGAAGCGGACCTGCTCAATCTGAACCTGTCGTTCACGTGGAGTTACACCGGCAACCCCTTCGGCGCCGATGGCTACCTGCGCCTGGAGCAGCGCGGCGCCGACACGGTACTGCGCTATGACAACGACGGCGCGGCCGGCACGGACTACACCCTGATTGACATCATGACCTTGCGCAACGTGAGCGCCACCAGCCTGACCAAAGCCAATTTCGTGCAGGGCTACGACCCCGCAGCCGCCTTCTTCGGCCGGGTGCTGACCGGCACGGCCGGGGCCGATAGCATCAGCGGCGACGCGCGCGCCGAACACTTCATCGGCCTGGGCGGCAGCGACACCCTGCTCGGCGGCGCCGGCGACGATCTGGTCGAAGGCGGCGACGATGGCGACCTGCTGCAAGGCGGCAGCGGCAACGACAGCATCTTCGGCGGCAACGGCGACGACACGCTGACCGGCGAAGAGGGCAGCGACAGCGTGGTGGGCGGGCACGGCAATGACGTGGTGACGGGCGGCGCGGGCGACGACATCGTCAGCGGCGACGATGGCGACGACATCCTCACCGATGTCGAAGGCAACAACGTGCTGACGGGCGGCTACGGCCGCGATACCATCGTCAGCACCGGCAGCGGCAGCGACAAGGTCGACGGCGGAGAGTACGAAGACACCGTCACCGGCGGCGTTGGCGATACGCTCGACGGCGGCGGCGGCGACGACCGGCTGTTCGCCGATTTCACGGGCGGGGCCAAAGGTTCGGTGCGCATGCTGGGCGGCTGGGGCGACGACGTGCTCACCTTCGGTCCCTCGCTGGCATTCCAGGACGTCCTCGTCAGCGGCGGCGAGAGCCTTGACACCTACCGGTTCGCACCCGGTGCCCACGCCGGGCAGGTTGACATCACCGATTTCCATCTCGGCTACCGCAACGACGTGCTCGACCTCGACGCCCTGATTCCGCAGGTGGTGGCCAACTACGTCAGCAATCCGTTCGGCACGCTCGGCTACCTGCGCGTGCAGCAGAGCGGCAACAGCACGCTGCTCCAGTTCGACGAAGATGGCGCTGCCGGCAGCGCGGCGGGCTTTCGCACCATCCTCACCCTTGACGCCGTCACGCCCGCCCAGCTGACCGCCAACCACATCGCCGGCGGCATGAATCCGAACGGTTCCGTGGATGGCATCCACCTGTCCGGCTGGCACTACGACGAAATCCTCAACGGCGGGCGCAGCAACGATGTGCTCGACGGTCAACAGGGCAATGACGTGCTGTACGGTTTCCAGGGCAACGACGTGCTGCGTGGCGGCTATCACAATGACACCCTGCATGGTGGCGAGGGCGACGACCTGCTCGACGGCGAGGACGACAACGACATGCTGCTCGGCGACACCGGCGCCGACACCCTGAACGGTGGCCAGGGCGACGACAAGCTCGACGGCGGCGCGGGCAACGACGCGCTCGATGGCGCCAGTGGCGTCGACCTGCTGCAGGGCGGGCAGGGCGACGATGTGCTCGACGGCGGTATCGGCAACGACACGCTCGATGGCGGCGACGGCATCGACATCCTCAAGGCCGGCGATGGCGACGACAAGCTCGACGGCGGCGCCGGCAACGACGAGCTGAGCGGTGGCGAGGGCAAGGATGTCCTGCGCGGCGGCGCCGGCGACGACATCCTGAACGGCGGCAATGGCGACGATGCGCTGTTCGCCGGCCAGGGCGACGACCTGCTCGACGGCAGCGCCGGCAACGACACCCTCGACGGCGGCAGCGGCAGCGTGCAGCTCAACGGCGGCAACGGCAACGATGTGCTCAAGGTCAGCGGCAGCGGCAACAGCGGCCTGTTCGGCGGACGCGGGGCCGACCTGATCGAGATCGCCGCCACGCAGCAGGTGCTGGCGGGGCGCGTGGTCGTGTCGGGCGGCGAGGATGCCGACACCATCGTCTTCACGCGCGGCGCGCTGGATAACACGGCGCTCACGGCCAGCGGCGGGGCCGCCATCGACACCTACGTGCTGCGCGGGGAAGGGCGCCTGGGCAGCCTGACGGTGAAAGATTTCGTGGCCGGCGCCGGGGGCGACCGCATTGACCTGCGCGGCCTGGCAGCGCCAGACGGTGTGCTGAAGTTCGTGCAGAGCGGCAGCGCGACGCTGGTGAGTTTCGACGCCGACGGCGCCGTCGGCCCGCTGGCCGCGGTCACGCTGATGACCTTGCAAAACGTGCTTGCGACCAGCCTGACGAGCGACAACGTGGTCGATCTCAGCGGCGCCCCGGTGCCACTGGTGGGCATTGCGCCGGCCGAGTTCCTGCCGGGCTGATCGAGCCACAAGGCAAGATCGATTGCCACGCACCCTTGTCCGGCATAAGGGCGTGGCAATCCGTATCCCGACACCGGGCCGGCCCTGACCGGCGCCGCCAACAATGCCCTTCTGCGCGGCGGCGCGCCGGACGCACAGGTTGTTGCATTTTATTTAATCTTACATTCTTTACATTCAGCCAGGGGGGCGGGCATGATGGCGTTGATAATATTGCCATCAATCGACCATCATTCCCGGGACCCACATGAACATTTTCAACGCCGTCACTGAGCGCCACGCCGACCTGATCAGCAACGATGCCCTCCAGGCCAGCCCCAGCGCCAACGTGGCCGGCGTCGGCCTCAATCTGCAGGGCGGGAGCGGCGCGGACGCGCTGTATGGCTCGGCGTTCAACGACACGATATCGGGCAATGGTGACGGAGACAGGCTGTGGGGCTACGGCGGCGACGACTCCATTGTCAGCAACGATCCGGACGACGACACACGCGCCGGGTACGACGAGCTGCTCGGCTTCGACGGTAACGACACCCTCCTCGGCGGCCGGGGCAACGATTCCCTGAACGGCAACGCCGGCAATGACGTCGCCGATGGCGGCGCCGGCAACGACGATCTCAAGGGCGAACTGGGCAACGACACCCTGCGGGGCGGCGCGGGCCACGACACGCTCAACGATTCCGAAGGGCGCGACTGGCTGGCGGGCGGCGCCGGGGTCGACTTGCTGTACTCCGAACGGGGCGGCGCCAGCCTGCTCGACGGCGGCATCGATAACGACTTCCTGTTCGGCGACGGCGAGGACAGCTATCTCGGCGGCGCCGGCGCCGACCGCATCACGATCCGCACCCGGGCCAATGAAGCGGCGGCCACCACCATGGCCGACGGCGGCGCTGGCGATGACCTGTTCAGCGTGGCGTTCCTGAACCACGGCACGGCGCGCGTGACCGGCGGCGCCGGGCGCGACGTCTACCTGCTGGAACGCGAGAGCGGCGCCGCCGGCTACACGGTCACCGATTTCAGCGGCGGCCCGGAAGGCGACCGGATCGACGCTAGCGGTCTGCTGGCCGGGATCGACCTGTCGCTGGGCGACCCGTTTTCAAACGAACGCGGCTATCTGAAACTGGTGCAGGACGGCGCCGACACCTTGCTGCAATTCGACGCCGACGGCGCCAAGGGCCCGGCGTCCGGCTTCAAGACCGTGCTGCGGCTCGAAGGCATGAGCGCCGCGTCGGTGGCGCCGACCATCTCGACCAGCCAGATCCTCCCGGCCGGTATCGACGACGGCGAGACCCTCATCGGCGGCAGCGGCAACGACGACATCACCGGCTCCCGCCTGAACGACCGCTACGAAGGCAACGGCGGCGCCGACACGATCTTTTCGCGCGAGGGCCACGACACCCTGCTCGGCGGCGACGGCGCCGATGTGCTGGCCGCCGCAGACGGCGATGACCGGATCGAGGGTGGCGAGGGCGACGACCGCATGGAGGGCGGCGCCGGCTCGAATACCATGCTCGGCGGCGCAGGCAACGACACCTTGACAGTGGACTACGCCGGCGACAGCATGCTCGATGGCGGCGATGGCGGCGATGGCAACGATTACTTGTGGGCGGGCGATGATGGGTCCGCCAAGTTTGGCTCAGTGCACCTGTCCGGCGGCGCCGGCGACGACGTCATCGCGTTCTCCGAAGCGCCACCGGAGGTGACCGTGAGCGTGAGCGGCGGCAGCGGACACGACACCTTCCGCCTGGCGCTGTTCGGGAAACCGGAGAACACCCCGAACGCGACGCTGACCGATTTTTCGGTGGGCGCCGACAGCGACCTGCTCGACCTGTACCTGTCGGGCCTGGCGTGGGATTACGCCGGCAATCCGTTCGGCGCCGATGGCTACCTGCGCCTGGAACAGCGCGGTACCGACACCGTACTGCGCCACGACCGCGACGGCGCGGCCGACAGCACCTACACCATGATCGACGTGCTGACCCTGCGCAACGTCGCCGCGGCCAGCCTGACCAGCGCCCATTTCAAGCAGGGCTACGATCCCGCGGCCGGCTTCTTCGGCCGGGTGCTGACCGGCACGGCCGGCGCCGACAGCATCCAAGGCGACGAACGCGCCGAACACCTCATCGGCCTGGGCGGCAGCGACACCCTGCTCGGCGGTGCCGGCGACGACCTGGCCGAAGGCGGCGACGATGGCGACCTGCTGCAAGGCGGCAGCGGCAACGACAGCGTCCATGGCGGCAACGGCGACGACACGCTGGCCGGCGACGAGGGCAGCGACAGCATGGTGGGCGGGTCCGGCAAGGATATGCTGACCGGCGGCGCGGGCGACGATTACCTCAACGGCGGCGACGGCGACGACATCCTCACCGATGCCGAGGGCAACAATGTGCTGACGGGCGGCGAAGGCCGCGACGTGATCGTGAGCAGCGGCAGCGGCAGCGACAAGGTCGACGGCGGCGATGGCAACGACAGCATCACCGGCGGCACCGGCGATACGCTCGTTGGCGGTGCGGGCGACGACCAGCTGTTCGCCGATTTTGCGGGCGGCGCCAAAGGCGCGGTGCGCATGGCGGGCGACGCCGGCGACGACGTGCTCACCTTCGGCCCCTCGCAGGGCTTCCAGGACGTGGTGGCGAGCGGCGGCTATGGCACCGACACGTTCGTGTTGGCGCCCGGTGACCACGCCGGGCAGGTGACCATCACCGACTTCTACAACAACGATGTGCTCGACCTGGACGCCCTGATTGCGCAGGTCGCGGCCAATTACGTCAGCAACCCCTTCGGCGCGCTCGGCTACCTGCGCGTGCAGCAGCACGGCAACAGCACACAGCTTCAGTTCGACGAAGACGGCGCCGCCGGCAGCGCGGCGAGCTTTCGCACCATTCTGACCATCGACGCCGTGGTGCCCTCGCAGCTGAGCGCCAACCACATTGCCGGCGGCATGAATCCAAACGGCTCCGAGGACGGCATCCACCTGTCCGCCTGGCGCGAAGACGCGATTTTCAAGGGCGGGCGCAGCAACGATGTGCTCGAGGGCGGGGAAGGCCTTGACTTGCTGTACGGTTTCCAGGGCAACGACGTACTGCGGGGAAACCTCCAAAACGACACCCTGCACGGTGGCGAGGGCGACGACCTGCTCGACGGCGGGTACAACAATGACATGCTGCGCGGCGACGCCGGCGCCGACATCCTGAATGGTGGCGATGGCGACGACAATCTCGACGGTGGCGCCGGTGCGGATGTGCTGGAAGGCTGGCAGGGCGCCGACCTGCTGCAGGGCGGTCTGGGCGACGACTTGCTCGACGGCGGCATCGGTAACGACACGCTCGGTGGCGGCGAGGGCGCCGACATCCTCAAGGCCGGCGATGGCGACGACAGCGCCGACGGCGGCGCCTGCAACGACGAGCTGAGCGGCGGCGAGGGCAACGATATCCTGCACGGCGGCGCCGGCGACGACACTGTGAATGGCGGCAACGGCAACGATGCGCTGTTCGCCGACCAGGGCGACGACGTGCTCGACGGCGGCGCCGGCAACGACACCCTGGACGGCGGCTGCGGCAATGTCCAGCTGAACGGCGGCAACGGCAACGACCTGCTGAAAGTGGTGGGCAGCGGCAACAGCGGCCTGTTCGGCGGACGCGGCGCCGACGTGATCGAGATTGCCGCGACCCAGCAGGCGCTGGCGGGGCGCGTGGTCGTGTCGGGCGGCGAGGAAGCCGATACCATCATCTTCACGCGCGGCACGCTGGATAACACGGCACTGACGGCCAGCGGCGGTGCCGGCATCGACACCTACGTGCTGCGCGGGGAAGGGCGCCTGGGCAGCCTGGCAGTGAAGGATTTTGCAGCCGGCGCGGGGGGCGACCGCATCGACCTGAGCGCCCTGGCAGCGCCAGACGGTGTGCTGACCTTCGTGCAGGGCGGCAGCGCGACGCTGGTGAGTTTCGACGCCGACGGCGGCGCCGGTCCGCTGGCCGCGGCCACGCTGATGACCTTGCAAAACGTGCTCGCTACCAGCATGACCAGCGACAACGTGGCGGCGGGCGCTGGCGCATCGGTGCAGCTGGTGGGCGTGGCGGATGCGCTATCGGACGCGTTCATCATCGGCTGACCTACGCAAGTGAGGAACGATTGCCGCCCACCTTGCCCTGCGCAAGGGCGTGGCAAGTCGCCTGCTGCAACAGGGCAACGACACACTGGTGCAGATCGACGACGATGGCGCCGCCGGCGCCGCCAGCAGCATCCGCACGGTCGCCACGCTGACCGGGGTGCGCGCCCAGGACGTGCTGCTGAACAGTTTCGTCGAAGGCTACAACCAGGATGGCTCGCAGCACGGCATGACGGTGCAGGCCGGCGGCAGCGATGTGTTCAACGGCGGTAACGGCAACGACCGGATGTCCGTCAACTATGGCCAGTACGTGCTCGACGGCCTGCTCAATGGCGGCAGCGGCAACGATATCATCAAGGTCCAGACCGACGGCGAGGTGGGTGCGTTCGGCGGCAGCGGCAACGACCGGATCGAGATCAACGCCAACGATTATCTGGCGCAAGGGCGGGTGCTGGCCAATGGCGGCGAGGGCGACGATGCCATCATCCTGACGCGCGAGACGCAGAAGTCGAACCTGGTGACGGCCATCGGCGGGAGTGACCGCTTCGGCGTGGTGGGGAGCGTGGGCACGAGCATGTTCGGCGTGCGCGATGTTGCGGTGGGCGCGGGCGGCGACAGGATCGACGTGTCGGCCCTCTTGAACGGCGCGGTGCCGCCGGGCGACCCGTTCGCCAGCGGGGTGCTACGTTATCTGCAAAGCGCGAACGATACCCTGGTGCAGTTCGATGCGGATGGGGCGGCGGGCGCGCAGGCGAATTTTGTCACGATGATGAAGTTGCAGGGCGTGCTGGCCACGACCTTGACGGCGGCGAAGCTGATTACCGCGGTGGAGCCGGCGCTGGTCGGGCTTGCGGCCGTCGCGGGGGGATGGGCTTAGGGCAAATTGCCCTAAGCCGGGGCTTTTTTCTGTATAATCGCGTTCTGCAGGAAGCGTGGCCGAGCGGTTGAAGGCACCAGTCTTGAAAACTGGCGACGGTGTGAGCCGTTCGTGAGTTCGAATCTCACCGCTTCCGCCAATACTTGAAACAAGCCGTTGATTTTTAAGGGCTTTTTTCTTGTCGTGAATTTTACCTATCAACTCACCCATCAATTAGAAAATGCGCCTTCCGAGCTCAGAATTTAGCTCAGTAGCGCGGACCTACGTCATTTCCAAGCGGTTCGCGCCCCAGGGGGGGCGGCGCAATGCGACAGAATTTCCGGCAACTTGGCCGGCACGCGACGGTTCGGGATGATGAAGGTGGTGTCGGGGCGCCCCAGTGTCATTTGATGGAAGAAGCGCAGTGCGTAGGTTTTCTGGTTGGTGCTGGACCAAGCCAGATGCCGTTCTGCGATCAGGTACTGCATGTAATGCTGCAAATAGTCTTGCGACTGCGAGTTACATTTCGTTGCTATAATGCACACCTGCGAGCATCACCGGCAGCTCGCCGCTGACTTCGCGTCGATCGATCCAAGGGCGGAACGAATATGGCAAAGGGAACTGCAGGAAAACCAAGTAACTTCGACTTCTTGGCTGAGCACTCCCCACTACTAGCTGACCTTGGCTCCACGGCAGAGCGACTCTATCCATTTGACCCTGCCAGTTGCGTACTCAAGCTGCGACTGCTTGCAGAATCGTTGATGCAGGAAGTCGCGTCTCGCATAGGCTTGCGCCTGCAACAGCCCACCCAAGCAGAGCTAGTGCGTGCAGTAGATCAACGTCTGGGGTTGGACTCCCAAGTGCGGCAGATGTTCCATTTGCTTCGGATTCGTGGCAATGAAGCCGCTCACCAGGCAGATCACGGCATAGGCTATCGGGAGGGCCTTGAAGCTCTCAAGGTTGCGCGGGAGGTTGCTCTTTGGTTTCACCGCAGCTTCGGGACGGCGCCAGATTTCAAGTCCGGCCCCTTTATCTTGCCGGATGACCCAAGCCAAAGATTAATCGAACTGCAGCAGCAAGTGGATAGCCTCACTCAAGACCTCCACCAAGTCCAAACCGAGCAGGTCGGTAAGGCCGAACTTGCCAAACTGCTTGCCGCGCAGGCGGCCCAAGAGCGCGAACTCGCTGAACGCGCCAGCGAGGAGCGAGGGATCTATGAAAGTCTGGCCGAAGAGGCTAGTGCACGGTTTGCTGCGCTGAAAGCGGAGTTCGACGCAAAGTTGAAGGCGGCGGCCTCGCTGCCTACAACTACCAGCGCTCAAGAAGTTCAGCGCTTTGCTCGACGGGCCGCTCGCGCAGCGCAACAAGTGACAATCGACGAGGCCGGCACGCGGCTACTGATTGACCAGATGCTCCGTGACGCCGGCTGGGAGGCTGACACCATCGCACTGACCTACGCAAAAGGAACTCGCCCGCAGCGCAACCGCAACCTGGCCATCGCCGAGTGGCCTTCGCGCGGCAAGCAGAGTGCCGACTACGTGCTGTTTGCTGGCCTGACGCCAATTTCCGTTGTGGAAGCCAAGCGCCTAAATGTAAACGTCGCTGGCAAGATTGGTCAGGCCGAACGTTATGCACGCGGCTTCGACTTCGATGCTGAGTACCAACCCGCCTGGCTGATCGAAGGCTGCCGAGTTCCATGGTCCGATGGGCAGGGCGGCAATTTCCAGCTGCCGTTTGCATACTCATGCAATGGGCGCCCCCTTATCAAGCAAAGTCCGGAGGCTAGCGGCACATGGTTCCGCGACCTTCGTCTTGGTTCAAATTTGGCCAAGCCTCTACAGGGATTTCACACGCCCGAGGGCCTGCTGGACCAGCTTCGTCGCAGCAAGGCCGATGCCGAGGTGCGCTTAAGGCAAGAGGGTTTCGCCTACCTCGGCCTGCGGGACTATCAACAGAAGGCGGTCGTTGCCGTCGAACAGGCAATGGAGGGCGGCCAGGCGAATTGCCTATTGGCCATGGCAACAGGTACGGGCAAGACCCGTACCATTATCGGCCTAATCTACCGTCTACTCAAAACCGAGCGCTTTCGCCGAATTCTGTTTGTGGTCGATCGCACGGCACTGGGTGACCAAGCTATCGATTCCTTTAACGAAGCGCTGCTTGAACAGAACCAGCCGCTTTCCAAAATCTACAACATAGCTGAACTAGGGGACATGGCAGCTGAGGCAGAAACGCGGGTGCAGGTGGCCACAGTGCAGGCCATGGTCACTCGCATCTTCGCCAGTGACCGTCCGCCTGCCGTTGACGCCTTCGACTGTGTAATTGTCGACGAGGCCCACCGTGGTTACACATTGGATCAGGAGATGACCGAGGGCGAACTTGCTCTGCGCGACCAGACTCAGTACCTGTCCACCTACCGCCGTGTGCTGGATTACTTTGATGCGGTCAAAGTTGGCCTGACGGCCACACCCGCTCGCCACACAACAGAAATTTTTGGTCGCCCGGTATTCACTTATTCGTATCGGGAAGCCGTTGCCGACGACTGGCTTATCGACTATGAGCCGCCCATTCGCTACCAGACCCTGCTTAGTCAACATGGGATTCACTTTGACAATGGACAGCAAGTGGAGGCCATCAACATGGGTACCGGCGAGATCGAGTCGGCTGAGCTAGAAGACGAGCTGCATTTCGAGTTGGAGAGCTTCAACAAGCGAGTCATCAGCGAGGAATTTAACCGCGTCATTTGCGAACAGCTCGCACAAGAGCTGGACCCGATGGGGGAAGAGAAGGCATTGATTTTTTGCGCCACCGACGCGCACGCGGACATGGTGAAACGCTTGCTAGGCGACGCTTTTAAGGACGTGTATGGCGACCAGTACAATCAGTCTGCTGTCGAAAAGATCACAGGCGCTTCAGATAAGGTGAGCCAGCTGATCCGCCGCTACAAGAACGAACGCTTTCCTTCTATCGCCATCACTGTGGACCTCTTGACGACGGGCATCGACGTGCCTTCCATCTGTCATGTTGTGTTCATGCGTCGGGTGAAATCGCGAATTCTGTACGAACAGATGATTGGTCGAGCTACCCGGCGATGCGACGCAATTGGAAAGACCGTCTTCAAAATCTACGACCCCGTAGACCTATACGCCGCGCTGCAAGCCGTCAATACCATGCAACCATTGGTGAAGGACCCGCGCGTCACATTGGACCAGTTGCTGGACGAACTGAACAATCCGGCTGCGTACGAAGCGCCCGGCAGTGGGCCGGGCCGCAGTCACGCGCACGATGTACTGGACCAGCTTAACCAGAAGCTCATGCGCGTGCTACGTGACGCCGCCCATAAAGCCGATAAGCGCCCGGCGCTGAAAGAGCGACTGGACGCCTTGGAGGTGCAATGGGGCGTGGCGCCACAGGAACTGCACCACCACCTGCACCAGTTGAGCGCAGCAAACGGTCCGCAGGCGGCGGCCGATTTCCTCCGAAACAACACACGGTTGTTGCTGCAACTCGCCGAGGTGCAGCAACTGCTGGGCACGGCCTATATGCCGGTCATCTCGCAGCATATCGACGAGATACGCGAGCGCACCCAGAGCTGGGGCGTGTACGCCAAGCCGGAGGACTTCCTAGATAGCTTTGGCGACTTCGTGCGTTTGCAGATCAACCAATCGGCTGCCATCGCCACTGTTGTCAACCGCCCGCGAGACCTTACCCGCGAGCAGTTGAAGGAAGTACGCCTGCTGCTCGACGGCGCCGGCTACTCCGAGGCCAACCTCAAAGCCGCCTGGCGCAAGCAAAGTAACCAGGATATTGCTGCTGGCGTCATTGCCTATATCCGCCAAGCGGCGCTCGGGGAGGCACTGGTCCCCTTCGAGCAGCGGGTAGGCCGCGCCATGCAGGCGCTATACTTGCAGCATTCGTGGACGCCAATGCAGCGCAAGTGGCTGCAGCGCTTAGCCAAACAGCTCACTCACGAAACCGTTATCGATCACAGCTTCGTTAACGCCGCCTTCGCAAACGATGGCGGCGTCAAGCAGTTGGACAAGCTGCTTGGTGGCCAACTCGATCGCGTAATGAACAACTTGGCCGATGGCATGTGGCCGCAAGCCGCAGCCTGATGGCCGAACCAGCCTTTAACTTACCTCTATAAATGAATAACCAAGACATCGTTCAAAAGCTCTGGAACCTCTGCGACATCCTCCGCGATGACGGCATCAACTACAGCGACTACGTAACCGAACTCGTTCTCCTTCTTTTCATTAAGATGGAGCACGAGAACACTGCGAGCGGTGTGCTGAAGGCGCACAAGCTCCCTGAGTACGCTCGTTGGCCCGAGTTCACCATTCGTTCCGGCCTAAATCTTTTGAATCACTACAAGAGTAGCTTGCTCGATCTTTCGCAGAGTGTTGACCCGCTAATAGCAGCGGTCTATGCTGACGCTCAAACCAGCCTCAAAGAGCCGCGTCATCTGGAGCACCTGATCAAGAGCCTGGACACCATCGATTGGTTCAGTGCAAAGCAAGACGGCTTGGGTGACCTCTACGAGGGCCTGCTGGAGAAGAACGCTAGCGAAACTAAGAGTGGCGCTGGTCAGTATTTTACCCCGCGCCCACTGATTGACAGTATCGTTCACCTGCTGAAACCTCAACCCGGCGAGACTATCCAGGACCCGGCCGCTGGCACAGCCGGATTCCTGATCGCAGCCGATGCCTATATTCGCAGTCAAACCGACGACCTTTACGACCTTAGCGAAAAGCAGCGCCAATTCCAACGCAACAATGCGTATCTGGGCATGGAGCTGGTTTCGGTAGCCGTTCACACCCCAACCGGAATTGCCGGCAGTGCAGGCACCGCCAGACCGCGTCGGGCTGCGGCAATAACGTCAGCAATGTAGGTCCACGACGATGCCGAGCGTTTTCTGCACGTCTCGATAACGCTGGCCAAGAGCGCAAAGGCCCGCGTGCCGGCTTCGCTGCGAGTGCCCATGCTGATACGGCGCGCGATCACCCAATGGCGCAGGGCTTGCTCGGCAGCGTTGTTTGTCAAGGGTAGCTGCGGCTCGGAGACCTGGCGCAAGATGACGTCCCAGTCGAGCAGGAATTCACGCGCAAGGGCACGCAGCTTGTCATTGCCATGGTCCCGATGTCGCTCGCAGAGTGTGCGCAAGCATGCGATATCGGTAGCGTGAATGCTCGCCAGCGCGCCCACAGGCTGGCCCTGTGCGCAACGGGCGGCATAGATGGCCTCCATCAGCCTACATAGCACCTCATGCATGTCCTTGCCGGCGCGCGCCACCCTGGCATCGGTGGAATCGATCAAACCTTGGCACTTCCTGATCAAATGCGCCCAGCAACGCAGGCGCCGGCCAAGGTGTCGGTAGGCTTGGTAGCCATCGGTCATCAGGTTGCCCGCGAACTTGGCCGTCAGTACATTCGACAGAATTTCCAGGCCGCGCGAGCAGATGAAGAACACGGTGGTATGGCTGGCCACGAACACCCACAGCCAGAACGGCTGGCCGGATTCTTTCCATGGGGTCTCGTCGGCGTGGAGCAGGACGGCTTGCTCGATGTCGAGGACCATCTCGTCTTCCAGCGGCGCGACGGCACGACCCGCTTCACGGATGGTTTCGTCGAGCACGCCCGTGCTCAGTTGCAGATCGAACAGCTCGATAAAGAATTCACGGATGCGTGCGCGCGACAAACGCATGCGCAGCGCTAGGAACACGATGGCGCCGGCCAGACGCGGCCCGATCAGGCGCCATTGTCCGAGCGCCACCTTGTCCCAGAATGGATCGTCGGGCGCGACGTGATGCGTCGCACGCGTCACATGCCCGCACGAGCAGCTGCCCGTATAGAGCGTATGCCTGGTTACCCGGAGCAACAGCCCGGCCTGGCCCGCAAGCTTGTCGGCGATATCGATAGCATCCCAGGCGGTGTAGGCAGTAGCGCCGTCTTGCGACAAAGGCTGGCCGCAGCCGGCACAGCTGTCGGGATGCCAGTCGGACTGCTCGGTGTACGCCAGCTTCTGGGTGCGGCCAAATCCTTTGGCGCCGACTTGCTTGCCAGCCTTCCTGATGCCGGACTTGCCGGACTTGCCGGGCGATGTTGTAGACGCCGGTAGCGGACTTGGCGCATCCGCTCCCTTGGCTGCGGCGGCATAAACTGTCATGGGCGCCGTGCCAGTGCATGCAACGGCGCCCGCTTCGATGCGCGTCGATTCCCATGGCGCGCGGCTCGACGGTGGCCTGGAACTGTTGTTTGGTGTTTGATTGAGCCGATCCCGCGACTTGCGTAATTCCGCCAGCGCGCGAACCAAGAGATCTTCCTTTTGCGACGGCGTGAGCGAACTCACCCACTCGTCGCTCATCTGGCGAAGATCGTGATCGGTAAGTGGGGTTGGCTTTATTTGCATCGTTGAGTATTATGTAATATCGACAACTTCCTTGGTGAAATTTTTTGGCTTTCTCATAGGGGGAAGTGAACGGCTACGGTTTCGAGCACCCGTCGTTTGGCCCTGATGAATTGCCTGCTACACGGGATGGAGGGCGATGCCGAGGGTGTAGTCCACCTGGGAAATACGCTGGGCAGCGCTGGAAGTAAGTTACCCAAAAGCGAAATCATCCTCAGCAACCCGCCTTTCGGCGTGGCAAAGGGGGGCGGTGGCCCTACCCGGGATGATTTGACTTTCGCCACGAGCAACAAGCAATTAGCATTTTTGCAGCACATCGTTCGCCATCTCAAGGACGGCGGTCGTGCGGCTGTGGTGCTACCTGATAACGTGTTGTTTGAATCCGGCCTTGGGGCCGACATCCGGCGCGACTTGATGGACAAGTGCCGCCTGCACACCATCTTGCGCCTGCCAACCGGAATTTTCTATGCGCAGGGGGTGAAGACGAACGTGCTTTTCTTCCAGAAGGTGAGCCAAGCCGCAACCGGCAGCACGCCGGAGGTTTGGGTTTACGACATGCGCGCCAACGTCCCAAAATTTGGGAAGCGCACCCCGCTGACCCGGACCCACTTTGCAGACTTCGAGTCGTGCTTCGGTACCGATCCGAACGGTCAAAGTGACCGTACGGATCACGGTAGTACGGGGCGCTTTCGCCGCTTCACGCGAGCCTGGATCGCGAGCGAGAAAGGCGATAGCTTGGACATCACCTGGCTCAAAGATGATAACGACGAGGACGCGGCCGATTTGCCTGAGCCGTCGGTCCTTGCTCAGGAAGCGGTAGATGAGCTGCGTGCAGGGGTCGAAGAGCTGGAGGCCATTCTGGCGGAATTGGCTGCGGCTGAATGATTGCCAACTGGACGACTGCACCAATCGCCAAGCTCACCGAAAAGGTGGGGAGTGGAGCTACACCACGTGGTGGAGAAGCTGCATACACGCTATCAGGAACACCCCTCATTCGGTCAATGAACGTCGTGTTCTTCGGTTTTAAGCGGGATGGCTTGGCATTCATCGACGACTATCAAGCTTCCGCGCTCGATGGTGCTACTGTGCGTGCGAATGACATTCTTTTGAATATTACGGGTGCCTCAATTGGGCGGGTGACATTGGCTCCCCACGATATGGACGGCGCTCGAGTAAATCAGCACGTATGTATCATTCGGCCGAATACGTGCATCGACAGCCGATACTTCCGCGCGTACTTGTCTAGCCCGGCTCTTCAGTCGAAGATTTGGGCAGACAATACCGGCACCACGCGACAAGCACTGACAAAGCAACAAATTCTTGCTTTCGAAGTGCCAATTCCGCCATTGGCTGAGCAGCGCCGCATCGCCGACAAGCTCGACACCATGCTGGCCCGTATAGCGGCGATGAACTGCCGCCTCGCACGTGTTGGACCATTGCTCAAGCGATTTCGGCAATCGGTGTTGGCGGCGGCGACGTCGGGGAAGTTGACGGAACGGTGGCGCACTCAAATGAACGCCCCATCGTGGTCGATTACGACTGTCGATACTGTCGCGGCTGTTGGTACTGGTTCCACTCCGCTGCGATCTAATACAGATTTCTTTGCCGCCATCGGCGTTCCATGGATTACCAGTGCCGCAACTGGTCAGTCACTTGTGACCACGGCTACCGAAAATGTGACTGACTTGGCTATCGCTGTTCATCGCCTGAAGCGCTACCCCGTCGGGACTTTGCTTGTCGCAATGTACGGCGAAGGGAAAACTCGCGGTCAAGTTTCGGAACTTGGTATCGAGGCCACCATTAACCAAGCCTGCGCTGCTATTGTCGTCGATGAGTCACGGATGCTTCGAAGTTTTGTGAAATTGGCGCTGCGGGCCAATTACCTCCAAATGCGAGACTTGGCGGAAGGGGGGAATCAGCCCAATTTAAATCTTTCCAAGATTAAGGCTTTTCCTTTACCAGCGCCATCTATGGATGAGCAGGCTGAAATCGTACGCCGTGTCGAATTCCTTTTCACCTATGTGGACCGCTTGGAAGCGCGCCTGCAAGCCGCGCAATCCGCAACGGAGCGTCTTACGCCGTCCTTGCTGGCGAAGGCCTTTCGCGGCGAGTTAGTTCCCCAAGACCCCACCGACGAAAGCAGCAATGAGCTGCTGCGCCGTCAGGCTGCCGCCGCGCCAGAAACCGCCAAACGCGGCAAAAAGGTAACAGCGTGAGGTTGCTGTCGCTTGCAATTTTCGGTGAGTACAAAGGGCTCAAAGACCAAGCCTTTGACTTCTCTGCGGCCAATGGCGATGTGGTTGTTCTGATCGGTGCCAACGGCTCGGGCAAATCGCAGGTGATGGAGCTCATAGCAGAGGTATTGGCCTATTTGGAGCGTCAGCAACGTCCGGATTTTCGTGTCAGGGGATCGCTGGGGTACGACTTTCGTGTCGCATATGAGCTCGCGTCATCGCTGTTCGAAGGATGCCGTCGCTATGTGATCGATTCCCGCAGCGACGGCGGAGTTGAGATCTACGTACCAGAGAATAACCCAGCCATTGAGATCACTCCGGACGCGCCTGACAGTTGGCGCCAAATTCATGGAGCCGCCGAATTGGACGATGTCCTGCTGCCACGGCTCGTGGGATATGCCTCAGGTCTCTCCGAGAATCTGCAACGTCCCTTCATGCGAAACGCCTTGCAATTCCACGATGTGATCCGGGTGCGTTCTAGGCTGAAGAAAGAACTAGCCCAGCCAAACGTGGACGAATTAAGGACTATTGAGATCAATCGGAAATTCCTCGCCCGGCACCGTGGCATCTTTGATGCTGATGACGATCCGAATGTACCTGATCTCTTTCGCCTGCGGGAGGCCGACACCGTCGCACCAAGAAGCCTGTTCCTCGACTACGATTGTGCAGCGTTGCTCATCGCGGTTTTGGGAATGCTGCCAGCGCCGGATAGGGACGAGATCTGGCCAGAAATTCCTTTCCGTCATCCAGCTCGCGCCATTGTTCGGTTTGATTTACGGGGCCACGCTACTGCGGGCGACAATGCCCGAGACGTTCAGCGGCTGATCGAACTAGCTGGCCCCGACAGTTTGAGGCCTTTGTCGCCAAGAACCTCTGAGGAGCAATACGAGTTGTTCCAGTTGGATTATTTGGCTGGCGACATTGAACTCGACTTCACTAATCCGATGGTGGTCCGGCACCTTAGGGGGAGCGAACGTGAACCCAGTCAATGGTTCTCAGCGCTCTACAAGCTTCAGCTCTTGGGTACAAGTGCGTGGTCAGGGGAAGTAAAGCGGTGGTTGAGGCGCGACGGATTCCAGGGGCACGTGAAGAAGCCGCTTAAGGGGAAGCTGCCACTGTCAGTGCAAGAGCTCTGGATGTCCGACGGACAGCGCCAGGTGGCGCTTGACGACCTGAGTGACGGCGAGGTTCAACTGTTGCTAACGCTCGGTGCAGTTAGGCTGTTCGGCAATGACGAGACGCTGTTCTTGTACGACGAGCCGGAGACTCACCTAA
>NZ_JAQOZV010000079.1:0-26826 GCF_030348125.1 Massilia sp. DJPM01 | reverse complement strand
CTAAGTCCATTTACACCTTCACAAGGTGGGGTAGTCTATGTCCGAACGATTCCTGGCATCCGCATTGCCGCAGCACGAAGCCGCCGAACTTTACCGTCCGATGGTGGTCGGCCTGCGCGAGGTGGCGGTGTTCCTGATGGACCCGCTCGGCTATATTACCGTATGGAACCGCGGTGCCCAGGACATGAAGGGCTACACCGCCGATGAGGCCATCGGCAGCCATCTGTCGCTCTTGTATACAGAGCAGGACCGCGAGCGCGGCTGGCCGCAGCATAATCTCGGTTGCGCCGCCAAGAATGGGTTTTACAGCGAGGAAACCTGGCGCAAGCGCAAGGATGGCGGCCTGTTCTGGGCCCACATCGCCATCACCGCCCTGCGCGGCGACGACGAGCAATTGCTGGGATTTTCCAAGATCACCATGGATTTGACCCGGCACAGGCTGCTTGAACAGTGCGAGAAGGAAAAACAGGAGATCGACCTGATCCTTCGCGCGGCCCAGGCCGGTACGTGGAAGTGGCATGTCGATAGCGGCCAGGTCGAGATATCGCGCCAGCTGCTCGAACTGCTCGGCCACGATGGCCAAGCGCGCGAGCTCGATTTCGAGGCCTGCCTGGAGTTCGTGCACCCCGACGACCGCGCCCGCTTCCGCACCTTGCTGGAAGATGCCCGGCGCGATCCCTGCACGGCCCCCATTGAAACCGAGCTGCGCTTCCTGCGCCAGGATGGCGCATGCCAGTGGTTCTTCCTGCGCGCCAACTGGCACCGCGGCATCGAAAATGGCCCGATGCAGTTCCTCGGCGCCTGCGTCGGCATCGACAACCTCAAGCTGGCCGAAGAGGAAAAGCAACGCCTGCTGTCGCAACTGCGCCAGGAACGCGCGCGCTTCTCCGACATCCTGGAACAAATGCCCTCTGGCATCGTGCTGGCCGATGTTCCCTCGGCCGGCTGACCTACCAGAACCGGGCCGCCGCCAGCATGATGGGGCGCGATTTCTCCGGCATCGACAGTGTCCGCGACTATGACAACTACACCTTTGTCGATGCCAGCGGCGCGCGCATCCGGGCCGAAGACTTGCCGCTGACGCGCGCCGTGAACGGCCAGGGCAACCCGCGCACCCAGGACCTGGTGTATGAGCGCGATGACGGCGCACGCCTGCACCTGGACGTGACCACCGCCGCGATCATCGACAGCGACGGCGTGGCGCGGGTTGCCATTGCCGTGCTGCACGACGTCAGCAAGCTGAAACACATGGAACTGGCGGCCGCCGCCGGGAAGGAACGCGCCCTGGTCACGCTGGCGGCCATCACCGACGGCGTGATCACGGCCGACCGGGGCGGCGTCATCATGTCGGTCAACCCGGCCGCCGAGCGCATGCTCGGCATCGCCGAAGCGGCCGCGCGCGGCCTGCGTTTTCGCGACCTGCTGCACATCGAGGAATACGCCGCCAGCGACGCCACCTTTGGCGCCATCGAACGCTGCCTGGGCGAGCACCTGACCACCGACACCTTGCCGCATGCCACCCTGATCAGCCGCGACGGCCAGCGTTTCGCGGTCAAGAACGCCGTGGCGCCGGTGATCCTCGATGACGGCGAGCTGATCGGCACGGTACTGATCATCCACGACGTCACCGAATCGAAGCGCCTGCTGCGCCGGCTCGGCTTCGAGGCCAGCCACGACGCCCTCACCGGCCTGGTCAACCGGCGCGAATTCGAGCTGCGCCTGGAGCGCGCGATCGAACGCGCGCAACACCCGGGCGGAGCCTGCGCCGCCCTGCTCTACATGGACCTGGACCAGTTCAAGGTGGTCAACGATACCTGCGGGCACCAGGCCGGGGATGACTTGCTCAAGCGCCTGGCCGCCACTTACAGCGAGCACGTGCGCGAACGCGATACCCTGGCGCGCATCGGCGGCGACGAGTTCGCGCTCATCGTCGAGCATTGCGGCGTCGACGAGGCGACCGCGGTGGCCCAAAAAATCCTCGACGCCACCCGCACCTTCCGCTACGTCTGCAAGGGCCGCGTGTTCCAGTTGGGCGTCTCGATCGGCCTGACCCCGATCGACAGCGGCACCATCAACGTCGAGGAAGCGATGCGGCGCGCCGACCATGCCTGCTACATTGCCAAGGATCGCGGACGCAACCGCATCTACGTGCATTTCAAGGGCGACCTCGACTTCGCCCAGCGGCGCAGCGACATGCACTGGGTGACGCGCCTGACGCATGCCTTCCAGAACGAGCAGCTGCAGCTGTACTACCAGCCGATCCTGCCGCTCGACGATGGCGACAGCCCGCGCCATTACAAAATCCTGCTGCGCATGCGCAACGGCCGCAACGGGCCAATCGGTCCGTCCGTGTTCTTGCCGGCGGCCGAGCGCTACGACGTCATCGTCAAGATCGACCGCTGGGTGCTGACGCGCACCATGGAATGGCTTGCCAGCAATCCGGACCAGATGGACACGCTGGCCATGTGCAGCATCAACCTGTCGCGCCGCTCGCTGGGCGACCCCAGCTTTCACAAGTTCGCGGCCGACCTGATCGACGCCTCCGAGGTGCCGGCCGACAAACTGTGTTTCGAGATCACGGAAAATGGCGCGATCGCCGACATGCAAAAGACCATCGCCTTCATCGAAGCCTTCGCCGCGCGCGGCTGCCGCTTTTCGCTGGACGATTTCGGCACCGGCATGACCTCGTTTTCCTACCTCAAGCAACTACTCGTGAACTACATCAAGATCGATGGTTCCTTCATCCAGATGATGTCGTCCAGCCAGGTCGATTTTGAAATGGTACGTTTTACCAACGATATCAGCCACATGATGGGGCGCAAGACGATTGCCGAATACGTGAGCGACCCGGCCATCCTGGCCAGCCTGAAGACGATCGGGGTCGATTTCGCGCAGGGGTACTGGGTGGGCAAACCGCGTCCGCTCACACCCTGAGCAGGCGCGCTGCGGTGCGGCCGGGATCGGTATATAGTCGACACATGGTGCAATACTGTTGACCTTGGCTTCGTCGCTCCCCGAAGGGCTCGACGCCCCCGCGTGGGATCCAGGTTCTACGCTCCGTCGGCCCCGCGTGGGGTCCAAGTTACAACCGCAGCCGGAAGCTGAGCGTAGAACTTGGCCCCCCCCTTCGCGGGGGCGACGGTTTCGCAGTAGACGGTGTCATGAACGGTATGCCGTACGCGGCGACAGCGCCGCCAAACGCCGATTTGAGACTTCAGCAAAGGTCCGTCCATGGCAGATACGCCCTCCCCCGAGCCCGGCGCCGACGGCGACCCCGCGATCTGTTTCTCGACCTTGCTGTACCGCTTCCTGTTTTTCGACTGGCTGTTCCGCGACCTGGGCGCGGCGCGCGATGTGTACGAGCGGCACGCCGCGTTGCAGCATAACCGCCGCATGTGCCGCTATTTCCCTACCTACCTGCGGCGCTGGTCGGTGATGACCATGTTCGACTTCGGCATGGGTTGCCTGGCCGAACGGGCGCTGCAAGCCAGCCTGTGGTCGGCCTGGTTCTTTACCTGGTCGTGCGTGACCCTGACCGGGATGGTGGTCATTTCGGTGGCCTGGGCGTTCCTGGCCAACGCCAGGCTGCCTTAGCTGCCGTAGGCGATGGCGCCCTGCGGCTGGCCGTCGTCGCCGAAGCGCTGCGCCACCCGGATCGCGCTGATGCCGAGCGAACCGAGGGCATCGCACAGGTCGTCGACCTCGCCCTGCAGGTCGGCGGCCACGTCGAGCGGCTTTTCCAGCGAAGCCAGCAACACGCCGGCGGCGTCGCTCAGGTTGACCCGCATCACCATTTCATCTTCCACCGCGGCCGGTCCGAGCACCGCGCGCACCTCGCCAGCGGCAACCGCGCCCGCTTCCAGCACCGCGTTGACATCGCTGATCATGCGCAGCATCGCCAGTTCGGCCACGCCCTGCTCCTTGGCGCCATAGAACAGATCCTGGTACAGAAAATGCAGCTCGACCGAGGCCGGATCGGCCGCCAGGCAGCGCTTGACCAGCGGCCCGGCTTGCACCGTCCAGGCGCGGTAGCGTTCCATGCGCGCCTCGAACCAGGCATCGGCCTGCGCTTCGCCAGCCGGAGCCGCGTAAAACGGATCGTCGGCACGCTTCATTGCGAAGCCCAGCAAAAAGCGCAGTTCGACCGCCTGGTCGGCCGGGCCGAAATGGGTCGGCGCCCAGCCCGTCATGCTGCGTTCCAGCGCCGGGCGCGCTACCAGTTTCTTTTCGGTCATCGAGCCGGCGGCGTCGCGCACCATGTCGTTCAGGTGACTGTAGGTGATGGCGTCGACTTCATCGAGGTCGTAGGCGTGGCTGATCATCACCACCGTCGCTTGCGGGCTTTCCAGGCCGCCCTGCTTGAGGCTCTCGACCAGCTGCTCGAAGGCGTCGCCATCGGCAAAGCTTTCCGCTTCCTTCAGGCCGCCCGTACTGTGCACAAACACCGGCAGCGCGAAGGCGTTGATTTCCATTTCCGGACCGTTTTCGCGGCGCAGGGTGACAGTGCCGGCCGCTTCTTCGGTGCGCTCGCGCAGCAGCTGGTAGGCGCCGGCATCGGTGTAGCGCGCGCGTTCGATGGCGCCGTACAGCACTTCGTCGTTCTTCTTGCGCAAGGCGTTGCGCAGCAAGCGCCCGAATTCGACCTCCTTCAGGCGCAGCGCTTCGGCGTCGCCCTCCTCATCCTGTTCCTGTTCGGCCAGCGCGAGCGCGAAGTCGGCCAGTTGCTGGGCCAGTACGTCGTCATCCTCCTGCGCCGGAACGTGGGATTTGCGGGGAACGGGGCGCTTGTTTTTGGGCATGGGAGACGGAATGGATGGGGAAAGAGCCGACATGGTAACAAATTGCCCGGCCGGCGGCTAACTGCGCATGCTGACCGGACGGCGCCCGCCCGCCTTGCGCGGGCGGCTCAGCAGTTCCAGCACGTGCTGCGGATCGGCCGGCTTGGCCAGGTGGTGGTCGAAGCCGGCTTCGCGCGCGCGTTCGCGGTCCTGCGGTTGGCCGTAGCCAGTCAGGGCAATGAACAGCGCATCGTGGAACTGCGGCATCGCGCGCAACTGGCGCGCCAGGTCGTAGCCGGTGATGTCGGGCAGGCCGATATCGAGGATGAACACGTCCGGCGCTTCCGGCGCGGCCCAGGCCAGCGCCGCGCCGGCATCGTAATACGTGCACACAGTGTGTCCGCCGGCCGCTTCGAGGAACAGCGACAGGCTGATGGCGCCGTCGACATTGTCGTCCACGATCATCACGCGCAGCACCGGCCCGCGCGCGTCGCCACGCCGGTGCCGCGGCGGCAGCGGCGCGCTATCCCGCGGTTCGCACGGCAGCGTGACGGTGAAGCTGCTGCCCTGCCCCGGCCCCGGGCTGGACGCCGCGACGCTGCCGCCATGCAGCCGGACCAGGCTCTGGACCAGCGCCAGTCCCAGCCCGAGTCCGCCCTGCGCGCGGTCCGGCTTGCGCTCGCCCTGGGAAAACAGGTCGAATACGCGCGGTACCAGTTCCGCTGCCAGGCCTTCGCCGTTGTCGCTGACCGTCACCACCACGTGGCCATCCTCCACGGTGGCCTTGACCCCGATACTGCCCTTGGGCGGGGTGTACTTGGCGGCGTTGTCGAGCAGGTTGGCAAAAATCTGGACCAGGCGGGTCCTGTCGCCGCGCAGGCGGATCGGGGTTGGCGGCAGCGACAGTTCGACCCGGTGCTGCGCCGCCTCCACCAGGCCGTGGGTCTGTTCCAGGGCGCGGTCGAGGATGGCGTCGAGTTCCAGGTCGTCGATGTCGAGCGTGACCAGGCCGCGCGTGACGCGCGAGACGTCCAGCATGTCGCCCAGCAAGATGTTCATGTGCTCGACCTGGCGCGAAATGACCTCGCTGGCGTAGCGCACCCGCCTGGCGTCGTCCGGTTGCAGGCGCAGCAACTGGGCGGCGGTGCTGATCGGTGCCAGCGGATTGCGCAGTTCGTGACCGAGCATGGCGAGGAACTGGTCCTTGGCGCTGCTTTGCTGCTCGGCCATCTGGCGCGCGCTCTTTTCGGCCTCGAGCAAGGCCTGGCGGTCAGCCTCGGCGGTGCGCCGGTAGGCCTGGGCTTGCAGCATCTGCTCGCCCGCCGCATGCAGGGCGTTGTGCAGTTCATTCATCTCGGCCACGCGCGAGAAGACCTGGCGCGGGGCCTGGCCGGCGCCAAGGTCGGTGGCGGCCTTGACCGCGCGCGCGATCGAGCGCACGTGCTGGCGGCCGCAATACACGCCCAGCGCCGCCGCGCACAGCATCGCGGCCAGCAAGCCCATGGCGGCCACGAAGGCGGCGTGGCGCGCCGAGCGTTCGATCAGTTCGGCCGGCGCGGCCACGGCCAGGGTCCATCCGGACAGGCTCGAATGGGTGAACACGTCGAATGCTTCGATGCCTTCGACCGTGTGGTGGCGGATCTGTCCGCTGTGCGCCTTGCGTGCCGCCGCCGCCAGCTCGGGCCGGGCGGGCGTGCCGATCCGGCCCTCGTGGTTGAGGTTGCGCGCAATGAAGCGGCCCTGGGTGTCGATGATGGCGGCCAGCCAGCCGGGCGGCACGTCGACGCTGGCCATCAGGCGCGTGAAATGGTCGGTCGAAAACGCCACCGTCAGCACGTAGCGCTTGCCATCGTCGATCGGCACCGGCACGGTCAGCGTGGTCACCAGGCCCTTGATCACGGGGCCGTTCATGACGTCCGACACATAGGTTTTCTGGGTGGTGATCACGTGCTTGACCAGCGCCGGCGCGCCGCGCGTCGGCAAGGCGCTGCCGTAGGGAAGCGCGGTATTGATCAGTTGCCGGCCTTGCTCGTCGAGCAGCACAGTCCAGCCGGTGCTGCCGCGGTTGGCGCGCCGCGCTTGCGTATAGAAAGCCTTCAGGTCGCCATCCGCCAGCGAGGGCGAGCCGCCCAGCACGCGCAGGGCCGCTTCGGCGCTGTAGAGTTCGCGGTCGACCAGCAAGGCGATGCTGTTCGAGGTTTCCCTCAGTCCACGCAGCGCGGCCTCGCGTTCGGCGTTTTGCAGCAGGTCCAGCGCCAGCCCGGCGAACACCACCACCGGCACCAGGATGCCAGCGGCCATCAGGAACAAATAAGTCCGGATACGCATGCGAATTGCCGCCTGTCATAAACGCGGTAGATGAGCCCGCTTATGACGGATATTCTACGTTCCCCGTCGGACTCGTGCCGGTTCCGCCCAACCGTGCGCACCCGTTCGCATCAGAATATTTATGTCATTTTCGTAAGTTCAATGCAAAAACAACAGCGTGTGGTAACGAACAGATAGGTGCCGGCGAACTGCGGACAATGGACTCATTCGCAAACAGGAGCACGACCATGATTCACCCCGCCCTCACCCGCAGCATCTTCTTCGCCGGCCTGATGCTGTCGTCGACCGTGTTCGCCGATCCCGCGCTCGCGATTGTCAAGTGCATCGACAATGACGGCAAGGTCACGCTGACCGACGCGCACTGTCCGCAGCAGGCGCAGACCGTGGCGGCGGGCGGCGCCGAAGCGGCCACTGCCGACGAGGCGGGCGCGGAGGAAGGCCAGGCGATCGTCAGCGGCGAAGCGGCGGCGGCGACAGTCAGGGCGCTCGTCGTCGACCGCTACGCCGCCTCGCAAGCCCAACTGCCCCGGCGCGAGCTGCCGGTGGTGCGCAAGCCGGGCGCTGGCGGCGGACTGGCGCGCGACATCGCCACGCTCAAGGCAGCCCGCCATAGCCTGATGCTGCAAGACAGCGCCGCCCAGTCGGCCCGCTCGCAGCGCCTGGCTGGCTTGCAATAACAAGCGGCGCGCCGGGAAAGTGGCACGGGGTTGATGCTGACCGGCGCTGGCGCCGGGTAGTGGCGACGACTTCGACGTCAAGCATGTACGGCCGGGACAGGCGGTTCCTGGCGTCTTCCAAGTCCAGTCAGCCGCTTTCATGCGGCGACGCATATAGACTGCGAGCGTCAAAAGGAAGTTCAATCTTTTTTGCGCCACATGAACCGCACTGCCATCGGGATGGCATGCCATGGACCGCAAGACCGGCAACCGGACGGGCAGCCAAACCCGAGCTCGGTTACAATGCGGGCAATCTTTCACCCGCACCAACACGCTCATGAAACTCCTCCCGCTTATCGCGCTGGCCATGGCCTGCGCTCCCGCCTTTGCCGACGACCTCCCCGACGCCAGCTGGCACACTTCCGCCGAACTGGGCGCCATCAGTACCTCGGGCAATACCGCCGGCACCTCGGTCACCGGCAAGATCGATGCACGCCAGGAACTCGACGACTGGAGCAACCAGTACATTGTCGCCGGCCACTTCAAGGAAGACGAAGTCAACGACAGCGAGGGCAACAGCACCTCCAGGCGCTCGGCCGAACGCTATTCCCTGTCGGCCAAGGCGGCCTACAAAATGGTCAAGGAAAACGAAAAGCTGTTCGTGCTGGCCGCTCACGTGGGCGACAAGTTCGGCGCCTACAGCAGGTACAACACCATGGCGGTCGGACGCAGCACGCGCTGGTACGCTTCGCCGGCGGCGAGCGTCGACGTTGAAATCGGTCCGGGCTATTTCCGTGGCGAGCGCGCCACCGGCGAACCCGAAAGCGGCTTCACCGTGCGCGGCGCCGCCGCCATGCGCTGGCAGGTCAGCCAGAACGCGCTGCTCTCCCACATCGTCAGCGTCGAGCGCGGCACCTCGAACACCCATTCGATTGCCGAAGCGGCGCTGAGCACCAAGATCAACGGCACCATGCAGATGAAGGCGGCGTTTGTCGCCCGTAACGACACGAACGTGCCGGCCGACAAAAAGAACACCGACACCCAAACCTCGCTGACGCTCGTGTATTCGTTCTGAGCGCCGCCCGGGTCAGCCTTCGGCGCGGGTGTGCGCGTACTGCGGCGTGCCGTCGTCGCCGTGGTCCCAGGCCAGCCGATAGAAGGTGAAGGTATGGTCGCCCGGGACCAGCGGTTCCGGGTTGTCCAGGCTGCAGGTGGTGACGTCGATCTGGTCCGGACTGCCGCTATGGGCATCGGTCAGCTGGGTGCCGCAGGCGCCGCAAAAGGTGCGCGTGACGTCCGGACTGGAACGGTACTGCGCCGGCGTGCCGGCCGTGACGCGGTACTCCGCGTGCGCCACGCTGAACCAGGCCACATGCGGCGCCCCGCACGCGCGCCGGCACGTCGGACAGTGGCATATCGTCTGGTGAAACACCTGGTCCGACGTTTCGTAGCGCACCGCCCCGCAACAACACCCGCCCGCTAAGCTCATCACGTTTTCCCCGTATGGCATATGCAGGCCAGTGTAGCGCCGCGCGGCGGCGCATGGCGCCAGCTTTCCGTCACCCTGCCTGCAGCCTGGCGAGATTGCGCGGATAATTGCGCAGTTGAAACAAATCAGCGACGCCGATGACCTCCGCCTCCCCATTCCCGCCAACGTGATCGCCTACGAACAGCGGCAGCCGGTGCTGGCGCGCTTCCTGATCGGGCAAATTCTCGGGGTGTCGGCCGGCGTGCTGGTGGGCGGACTGGTGGGCGGGCTGGCGGCCGACGCGCACCAGTGGCGCCTGCCGTTCCTCTTGGGCGCGGCGATTTTCCTGCTCGTCGGGCTCGGTTTGCTGGCGCTGAACCGGCGCCTTCCGCCGCACGCCAGGACGGTGCGGCCGATCGCGGGCGGGGCCGTGCGCCACATGCTGGCCGAGTTCGGCCACATCGCCGCCCTGCCCTGGGCCCGGCTGGTGCTGCTCACGGCGTTTCTCGAAGGCGGCCTGCGGTACGGGCCGTTTGCCGTCATCGCCAGCCACCTGCACGCGCGGCACGGCATGTCGCTGGCGCTGGCCGGCGCGGTGATCATGCTGTTCGGTGTCGGCGGCTTCGCCTTTGCCATGGGATCGAAAGCCATGCTGCGCCGCCTCGGTGAAGGCGGACTGGCGCGCTTGGCTTGCTGGCCGTGGCGCTCCATTTTTCGCACCGCGTGCGGCTGAAGTAAGCCGCCGGACATGCATATCGAAAAGCCAATTTTGGGTTGGATTGCCGTGTTACATTGCGACTCCGGCATCCGCCAGGATGACCGTGATCATTCAACGTGAAGGATTACATGAAGCACTGGCTCATCGCAGCACTGGTTTTCTGGTCCGCGCCGGCATGCGCGGCAACGGCCAGCAGCACCACCCCCAAGGCCGACGTGGTGGCGCTCGAACAAGTGGTCGAGGCGTTTCGCACGGCAGTCGTCAAGAAGGATAAACCGGCCTTCATGGGCTTGCTGTACTCGGCCTCGATTCCGTGGATCGGCGTGGTCACCGATAACAGCGTCAAGATGGCCGACGAGCGCCGCAAGGCCCAGTCCAAACCGGGTATTCAAAAGATTTCCGGGACCGGCAGCGCGACCGCGTTCATCGACAACATCGTCGAGAGTGCGTATCCGGTGGACGAAACGGTCGACAACGTGCGCATCGAATCGAATGGCGATGTGGCCCAGGTCTATTTCGACTACAGCTACGTGTCCAATGGCTACAAATCGAACTGGGGCCAGGAGAGCTGGCAACTGGTGCGCACCACCCTGGGCTGGAAAATCAATTCGGTGATCTGGTCGATGGAATTGAACCCGGTTCCGCCGCCTCCACGTCCGAAATAAGCGCCCGCGGTGCGGCCACGCTGGCGTGCCCGCACAACTGCGCATAGCGCTCTTCCGACACACCGAGCCGGCGCAGCCAGTTGGTAAAATACAGCTGCAAGATGTCGCTGCGCGCATGCTTGCCGAGGTGGTGGTGCTCGAAATCCTTGCGGTTCTGGACTTTATCGGCGATCAGCATCTGGTTCACCTCGTCCACGCAGCTCAGTTCGATGGCGTCGTCCACGCGCTCGCAATGGTGTGATAAATAGGCATTGGCCACGCGCCGGTATTCCATCGCCAGCGCCACCACCACCGGATCGGGCTGGTGCGCGCCGAATACCGATCCGGGCGCCAGCGCGGCCAGCAGCGCGCCATCGTCCTGCACCAGCGGATGGATGCAGAACGCTTCCATGGCGCGCAGCGGGGCGCCGATGGCGCCGAGCAGCGCGATGCCTTCATCGATATGCGCGATCAAGAGCACGCCCGAGCGCTCGGCCCGGGTCTCGCCGTAAAACTGGCAAATCGCCGCGTAGTGTTTATTGTCTTTCATTGCGCTGGCTTTCTACAAAAGTGATCAATTCGGGGAAAAACACGTCGAAACCGTCGGCAATGGCATCGGCATGGCGTTTCAGGTCGTGCAGCGCATCGCGCATCACGTCGCCGTTTTTCGACAGGCGTGTCGAAATGCGCCGGATCGCGGTTTCGATGCCGGCATAGCTTTGGTAGGAACCGAGCCAGTCCTGCTCGATCATGTAAGGCGCGATCCGTGCCAGGTTGGGCGGCAGCACGGCCGCGTGGGTATCGAGCGCGCCATAAAAGCGCGCGATGAAGTCAAGCAGCGGCACATCGGAATAGCGCGCCCAGCGCAGGGCCAGCACATGGTCGTAATAGACGTCGAGCAAGATGCCGGAATAGCGCCGCCCCGGGCCGTCGAACATGGCCTTGGCGGACAGCACCACCGGGTGGCTGTCGGTAAAGGTATCGACCTTGCGGTGAATCAGGATTTCCGCTTCGGTGACGGCGCTGAACTGCGCACCCGCGTTCGGCTTCACGAAATCGCCCAGCAAGGCGCCCAGCATCGCCTCGTCGCTGTAACGGGCCAGATAGAGATGGGCGAGATAGTTCATGCACGGCCTGAAAATGGAATACCAGGGCGCAGGATGCCAGATTTCGGATTTTCTTGTGAGAAATGCGAAAAACGGCGATCTCGTGACATTTGAATAGTTTTTCCATATGGCATTTTGTGTACGATGCGCCTCCACGCTTTTTCTCTCACAACAGGTAAGCAATGAATATCAACACGATCGCTCTCTCCACCCTTGCCACCGTCCTGCTGGCTGGCTGCGGCGGCGGCGGTTCCTCCGGCGGCTCGCCAACCCCGTCCACGCCGACGCCCACGCCAACGCCTGTGGTCTCGAAACTGGCCGCTTACACGGGCAACTGGGTCGCCCCTTGCGACTCGCACGAGCTGGCGTCGATGGTCATCAGCGACACGCCCGGCGTGGCCGATTCGGTCGACATCGAGGTCAAATCCGATTACTACATGAACAAGGACTGCACCGGTGCCGTGGTCGGCAGCGAAAAGCTGAGCGCCAAGTTTACCGCCGCCTACAGCGGTAGCGCCGACACCGCCACCGTGCTCACCCCCGGCAGCCAGAGCGTTCCGCTCAAGCTCGACCTGCTGACCCTGCGCGCGCCGCGCCGCACCATGTCGATCGACGGTCCCGGCGTCGTGCACACGGTCAAGAACGGCCAGGCGCAATGGTGCATGAACTTTGCCAAGGGCGAATCGAGCTGCGTGCAGGACGAAGGCATCCTGGAAGCCCAGGGCCCGCTGAACGGCGCCTTCTATGCCAACGGCGGCAAGCTCTACCTGCTGAGCCCGAGCGGCAGCGTGTACAGCACCGACGAAATCTACACCCGCCGCTAACGCGCCCCGGGCGCCAGCGCCTACTGCACCGAGGTCATGGCATACCGGTTGCGGCCGCAATCCTTGGCCCGGTACAGGGCATCGTCGGCATGCTTGAGCAGCGTGTCGACCCCGGCCCGGCCGTTTTCGGCCGTCGCCACGCCGATGCTGGTGCTGACGATGCGCGCCACGCCATCGATATCGAACGGCTTTTCCATCACCTTGATGATCTTGCGCGCCACCACGGCGCACTCGGCCACGTTCTGCAAGCCTTCCAGCAGGATCACGAATTCGTCGCCGGCCAGGCGCCCCACGGTGTCGCTCTGGCGCACGCAGGCCGACAGGCGCCGGCCGAACTCGACCAGCACCATGTCGCCGCCGCTGTGGCCGAAGCTGTCGTTGATCGACTTGAACTTGTCCAGGTCCAGGTACATCACCGCCATCACGCTGCCATTGCGCGCGCTGCGGGTCTGGGCGCGGCCGATGCGCTCGGTCAGCTGGGTGCGGTTGGGCAAGCCGGTCAGCGCATCGAAACGCGCCAGCGCGCTCAGTTGTTCTTCCAGCAGCTTGGCATCGGTCACGTCGTTGACCAGGCCGGTCACGCCGACCGCCTCGCCGCCGGCGTCGACCTGGGGAATGTAGGTGGCCTGGTAGTGGCGCTTGTCGGCACCCTGCATGCGCGCAAAATCGAACTTGACCGTGTGGCCCGTCATGGCTTCGTCGAAGGCGCGCTGGTGCACCTCGGCCTCGGCGGCGGAAAACAGGCTGCGCACCAGGCTGCCGTGGATGCGCGCCAGCGGCCGTCCGAACCAGCTTTCGTGATGCCGGTTGACGAAGCCGAAGCGGCCCTCGCGGTCCATGAAATTGACCAGCGCCGGCAGGTTGTCGGTCACCGTGTGCAGCAGGCGCTGCTGCGCGGCCAGGGCCAGTTCGGCCGCCTTGCGCTCGGAGATGTCCATCACCATCGTGTAGAACCCGGCCACCTTGCCGTCCGCGCCGACATCGGGAATGTAGTCGGTCTGCAGGTAGCGGTTGCCCTTGAGCTCGGCGGCAGGACGCTCGAACGACACGCGCCTGCCGGCCAGGGCCGCCGCCATCTGGGCCGCGACCGCCGCGAACACCTTGGGCCCGAACACCTCGCTGACGGTGCGCCCCACAATCGATTCCGGGGCGATCCCGGTGATGGTGGCGTAGGCGCGGTTGCAGAAAGTGCAGCGATATTCGGTATCGACGTAGCCGATCAGCGCCGGCATGTTGTCGGCGATGGTGCGGATGCGCTTTTCGCTCATCGCCAGCACTTGCTGGGTGGCCTTCAGTTCGGTGATGTCGTCGACCAGCACGAAGTAGCCCTGCACCACCCCGGCGGCGTCGGCATCGGGGTTGTAGGCCACCCGGTCCCATTGCAGCACGCCATGGCGCAGCACCTGGCGCTCGAAGCGCACCGCGCGCCCGCTCAGGGCCGCGTCCAGGTACGGCTTGCTGACCTGGTAGACCGCCTCGCCGATCACCTCGCGCACGCTTTTGCCGATAATCTGGCGCGCCGTGATGCCAAAAAAGGCGCTGTAGCGCTCGTTGCCGAACACGAAGCGCTCGTGCTTGTCGACATAGCCGACCAGGGCCGGGACGTTATCAGCTACCATGCGCAGGTTGCGCTCGCTTTCGGCGACGGCGCGCTCGGCCTGGTCGCGCTCGGCCATCAGGGCATCGAACGCGCGCCACAGCTCGCCGATTTCATCGTCCGCGTACGGCGCGTCCGGCGCGTCCGGCGTTGGCGTACCACGCCCGGCCGCCATGCGCGCGCCCAGGCGCTTGAGCGGCAGCAGCTGGCGCTCGATCATCAGCCAGGCCACCGGCCCGATCACCAGCAGCAGCAAGGCCGCGATGATGGCCGCGTTCCAGCGCATCTTGCCGGCGAAGGCGAACGCTTCGGCGGTCGGGTACACGCCGCACAGCAGCCAGCCGGTCCCCGCCAGGCGCTGGTACGACACCAGCGCGTCGGCCCCGTTGTCGGCGGCCGAGCGCAGCGTGCCTTCGTAGCCGCCCAGGGCCAGCTCGAGCGAGGGCGCGCGCTTGCCGCCCTCGTCGATGCTGTGCAGGATGCGCCGTTCGTCGGGGTGCGAGACGAACACGCCCTCGCGCGTGAGAATATAGAAGTAGCCAGTCTTGCCGACTTGCCCGATCGACAATTCCTTGATGAAGCTGTCCCTGGCCAGGTCGATGGTGCCGACCAGGACGTGGCTGATCTGGCCATCCTTGCCGTGGATCGGCGCCGTCATGATCACCACCGGGCGGCCGCTGATCTGGCTGCGCAGCGGCTTGGAGATCACCGGGCCGTCGCTGCGGATGGTGTCGAGAAAATAGTCGCGCGTGGAAAAATTAAGCTGGCCGCGGCTATCCGGATAATCCATGTTGGCGACGTGCTCGCCCTGGGCGTCCAATACCGACATATTGGTAAAAAAACCATCCATGCTGTGATGCTGCTCCAGCTTGTCCTGGAACGCGGCCGACGGGTGCGGGCGGATTTCCAGATCGTGCGCCAGGCGCACCAGGGCTCGCTGGCGGTTCATGAATTTATTGTCCAGGTCGCGCGCCACCTGGCTGATCAGCGACGCTTCGCGCTCGCCCACCACCGTCTCGATGCCGCGCTGCACGATCAGCACCGCCGCGACAGTGAGCACCGTCGCGGTCAGGACGATCAGCATGCCAACGGCCAGCGAGAAGCGCGCTTTGAGCGAGATGGGGCCAGGAATCCAGCGGCGAGGGGTCAACATGTGGTGTGTGGCGATTGTCGGACGAGTTGTAAAGACGACGAATCGGCGGGGCTGGGCCGGGGAAGTAGCGCTGGCGGCCGCGCCTGCGGGCGCCAGCCGGTGCACGGCCGGCGCAGGGTTTGGCGCCAGCGGGCGGATGCTTTCGAGTGTACATTATTTCCACTGGAAAATATCAGCATGGGACGGAACAACAACAGTTTCAGCGGTGAATAATTGTGGCCTGCCAGGCGCCACGCATGCCGTGGCAGGCGTCAGCGCGCTGCGGCGATGGCCTGGGTGAACTGGCGTACCCGCGCGGGGATGGCCAGCACGTCGTGATGATCGTGCGCAAGGAACAACTTTGACCTGGGCAGGAGCCGGTGCAATTCCCGCGCCGAGGCCAGCGGGTGGCTTGGATCGCCGGACCACCCGACGATCAGCGCCGGGGTGGCCGCCAGCGCCGCCAGGGCCGCGCGCGGCGGCAGGTCGGACCCCGCCGCGCCCTCGAACAGGGCCAGCATGGCCGGCGCGCTCAGCCTGCGCACGCCGTGGCGGGCGGCTGTGGCCAGGTGGGGTGCGGCTTTGAGCAGCCAGGATGGCAGCGCGCCGCCTGCGTCGCTGGCGATGAGCCTGGCGAAACGCGCCTCGCCCATTTCCGCTGCAAGCGCGATGGCGCGCCGGTACAGGGCGGCTTGGGCAGCGCGCGCTTCCCACAGGGTTGGCGGCAGGATCAGCACGAGGCCAGCGACCCGTGCGGGCGCGTGCAAGGCGGCGTACAGCGCACTGGCACAGCCCATCGACCGGCCGCCGGCGATGAAGCTGCGCTCGCCGATGGCGTCGGCGATGGCCAGCATGTCTTGTCCCAACTGGGACCAGCTTGCCTGCGCGCAGGGCGCGCTGGCGCCATGGCCGCGCGCGTCATAGCGCACCAGGCGCAGCGAGGCGGGAAAGTGCTGCCACTGGAGGATATCGAGCGCGTCCTCCGCGTCCATGGACGACATCAAGCCGTGCGCCCAGAGGAACGGCACACCGCTGCCCGCAGAGCGGACGTCCAGGTCGAGGTCGCCGATGCGCATTCACAACTTCTCGGAAACGGTAGGGGAAGGAAATGTAGCACATGCTGGTCTTCGTTCCAATGGATGAGTACGTACCCATTGGCGGGCAAGACGGCGCTGATACTCGGCGCGATATCAAAAACCAATCAACGTGTACGCCGCGGACCATTCATGTCGATTGGCCCTCGCAGTTCAATATCGACTCGGAATCTGCCAAGCGAACCGCCGCTCAAGCCGGCCGCGTGTAGTATTTCACATGACATTGACAGCGCAACGCCTGTCTCCCCGCCACAACCGAGTCAACCATGAAAAGAGACGAACCCGGCGCCGCCGGCCCGGCCCCCTCCGGCGACGTGCTCGCCGCCGCCACATCGGCGGGATTGCGCTACGTCAGCGACAGCGCCCCCGGCATCAGGCGCAAGGCACAGGGCAAGAACTTCATCTACCTCGACGCCAGCGGCCAGACCCTCACCGACGACGACACCCTGGCACGCATCCGCGCGCTCGCCATTCCGCCGGCCTGGAGCGACGTCTGGATCTGCAAGCTGGCCAACGGCCATCTGCAAGCCACCGGGCGCGACGCCAAACGGCGCAAGCAATACCGCTACCACGCCAAATGGCGCAAGCTGCGCGATGAAGTCAAATACGAGCGCATGATCAGCTTCGGCAAGGCCCTGCCCGCGATCCGCCGCACCGTCGACGCCGATCTCAAGCGACCCGGCCTGCCACGCGAAAAGGTGCTCGCCACCATTGTGTATCTGCTGGAAGCGACCATGATGCGGATCGGTAACGAGGAATATGCGCGCCAGAACAAATCCTTCGGCCTGACCACCCTGCGCGACCGCCATGTGCGCATCGACGGCAAGGCGGTCGAGTTCCGTTTTCGCGGCAAAAGCGGCGTCTTCCACAACGTCAAAGTGGAAGACCGGCGCCTGGCGCGCATCATCAGCCGTATCCGCGACCTCCCGGGGCAGGAATTGTTTCATTATGAAGATGACGATGGCAACGCGCACACGGTCGACTCGTCCGACGTGAACGATTACCTGCGCGAGATCAGCGGCGAAGACTACACCGCCAAGGATTTCCGCACCTGGTCGGGCACGGTGCTGGCGGCGCTGGCGCTACAGGAGTTCGAAAAGTTCGACTCGGAAGCGCAAGCGAAGAAAAACATCGTGCGCGCGATCGAATCGGTGGCCGAAAAACTGGGCAACACGCCGTCGATCTGCCGCAAGTGCTATGTACACCCGGCAATCCTCGACGCCTATCTTGATGGCACCGTGCTCGACGCCATGCGCGAAAGCACCCGGCGCGAGCTGGTGGAGGATTTGCACGAGTTGCTGCCGGAGGAAGCGGCCGTGGTGGCGTTCCTCCAGCAGCGCTTGCAGGAACCCCCGACAAAACGCAAGGCGGCGGGCTAAGATCCGGGCAAGCAGGTGCCCGCCAGCAGCTTCCTGGCGCCGGGTCAGCGCTTGCCGCCTGGACGCTGGCGCCGGCGCAAGGTCGTTCCCAGTATCCCAAGCAATGAGATTAATTTGGCCTTCCTGGGTGGCATCGCCGCCTCCTCGATGTCGATGCGATTGTACGGTCTCGTACAACCATGATCCCGCGAGGCCCTCCACTTAACGCAGCATCGCCCGCGCCCGGTCCAGCAAGCCGCCGATTCCCACGCCCACGGTGTAGGCGACCAGGTCGCGCCAGTCGAAACCGCTGCCGAGGACCAGATGGCCCAGCTTGGTGGCGCGCACATGCCTGATCCATGGCGCCTGGTACAACTGCAAGAACTCGACCGCGAATGCGGTGCCCAGCGCAAGCACGACCAGGGTGCCGGTTTTCGCGCGCGGCAGGCAAAACGCCCACAACAGGAACACCAGCAAGGCCCACAGCGCATCGCCGGGATAGTTTCCGAAGTAATGCGACAACACCGAGGGATATTTACGGGTCGCCATACCGCACGCGACCACGATCACACATCCGGCGGCAATCCAGCGGCGGTCACGCACCATCCTGGCCACCCTGTTTCTGCAAGAATTTTTCTATTTCAGCGAGGGTGCGCGCCTGGCGTTCCGCACTGCCGGCGTCGCCCATATCATTGTGGCGCACGTTGCCGATCGCGCCCGCGCTCAGGAAGACAAGCCGGCATGGCCATGCCGGCGCGACGGCCGCCACGGCGGCGCACGACAGCACGGAAGACAAGGCGCCGGCGGCGCACAATTTCAAAGCGAACATCCGGGCGATCCTGGTCTGAAAATCAAAGCCGTCCATGATACAAGAAAGCGCACCGCCCGGATGAGCGAATTGCCAGCCTTGCCCGCGCCGCCGTGTATCATCGGCGCTTTCTCTTTTGAATCGATTCCACATGCCTGCCTACATCTGGTCCTGTCTCGGCTGCGGAGCGGCGAATGCCCCCGGCGCATCCGTGTGCGCGCAGTGCACCTGCCCGGCGTGCGCCTCGACCGCCCGGATAACGGCCTGTCGCGATGCGTGGCGTGCGCGGGGAGGCACCGTGCTTGCCGGCGCCGGCAAACTGCCGGAAGCCGGCGACAACGATGTCCCCAAGGCGCTGTGGCATGTCGCCTGCCGGACGCTTTGGCTGCTCCTGGGAAGTGGTTTCATGGCGGATTAGGGCGTTATCCCGGCGCGTGCGGCGTGACGCCGGGCACCGGCAGGTCAGCAGCAGCCGGGCTGCTTGGCCAGCGTGCAGCCGGCGCAGAAGGAACGGTTTTTCAGGTGGGCGGCGAAGATGAACAGGCCGCCGATGCTGGTCAAGATGGCTTCGGCGCCGTGCCCGTAACGGGGTCCGGCAACCAGCACCGCCGCGCAGCAGCAGGCAAATCCGCAAGCGCCCAGCGCGAGCACGAGGGCGCGCCGGTGCTGGCGAAAGCCGGCCACCAGGGCAACCAGCGCCGGCAGCGCGACCAGGATCAGCAGCCAGGCATGCAGGCCATCGTCATGCGGGAACCAGTTCATCAGGGGAAACACGGCCAGCAGCAGCGGCGGGCCGAGGCAGTGCAACAAACACAGTGCGGCCGCCGTCATCCCGGCGTAGTCCGCCACTCCAATTACTCGTTTTATCATCGCCCTGACCAGACTTGCGCTAGCGCTTGGTGCAACTGTGTTGCAAAACGCGATGATAGCCCAAGCCGGGCGCAAATGCAACCGGATTGCATATGCGCCCGGCCCGGCGCGCGCCGGCATCGCGCGTCAGTCCACGCCGCTCAGGAGCGGCCGGCGGTCCTGCGGTTGACGATCCACTCGCCTAGCGGCGCATCGCTGTCGCAAGGCGTATTGGCATTGTTGGCCGCTTCCTGCAGGCGGTTGGCCTGGCCCGCGTTCTTGGCCACGCCATCGCCGTGACGCAGCGCTTGCGCGTAACGGCAGCGCCCGAGCGGATGGCCGGCATCAGCGGCTGTCTTGTACAGTTCCGCGGCCGCCGTTTTGTTGGAGCGCACGCCCCAGCCCTTGAAAGTCATGTCGGCCAGGTTGACCGTGCCTTGCGGATTGCCGCCGTCGTGGGCTTGCTTGAACAGGGCCACGGCCTTTTTCTGGTCCTTCGGCACGCCTTCGCCGTAGCGGTAGGCGCTGCCGAGGTTGTTCAATGCCATCGGGTCTCCCTGCGTGGCGGCGCGCTGGTACAAGGCGGCGGCCTTGCGCTTGTCGGCCTTGACGCCGAAGCCCAGGCTGTACATCACGCCCAGGTTGTACAGTGCATCGGCATCGTTGCCGGCGGCGGCGGGTTCCAGCCACTGGCGCGCCCTGGCGTAATCGCGCTCCTTGTCGCCACCCTGCAGATACATCTTGCCCAACTGGGACTGCGCGGGCACCAGCGCCGCCGGGCCGCTGGCCGCGTCGGTCAACAGCGTCATGGCGCCGGCGCGGTCCTGCGGTACGCCCACGCCCGATGCCAGCGCCAACCCGGCATTGAACGCGCAGCGCTTGTCGCCGAGCGCGGCGCATTTGCGCCAGTAGGCCACGGCCTTGGCCGGGTCCTTGCCCACGCCATCGCCCTTGCTGTAGCGCTGGCCGAGCTGGAACTGGGCTTCCGGATAATTGGCATCGGCCGCCTTGTGCAGCCAGGTCAGCGCCTTGGCCACGTTGGGTGCGCCGGTGTCGCCATCGCTCTCCATCACGCTGATGTTGAACTGCGACTCGCCGAAGCCTTGCTCGGCGATCCCCAGCCATTCGGAATACGCGAGCGCCTTGTTGCCCGCCTGATAGGCCTTGAACGCGCGTTCGCGCCGCAGTTCGCCTTCCGGGGTCAATTTGCCATTGGCGACCAGGCTGCCCGGGGCCGCGCTGGCGCCGGGCGATGCCGCATCCGCCGTTCCGGGTTCCTGGGTGGCGCAGGCTGAGAGCGCCAGCGCGGCGATCAGGGCGCACGCATAGCGGCTGGAGAGGTGTTTCATAGTCAAATTCCTGCTGTGTTTTGCGATGTTGTCGGACACTCGCGCGGCATGTGCGCGCCAGCGTAAATAGTGATTGTGCAACTGAGCAGCATTTTCACATCAGAGCACGTAGAAATGTTGGTCATATTCAATGTTTTGACAAAAATACCGATCCCGGCATGCCGGCGACGGGCGGGAAAGCCCTTCCGCGTGACGAATCAACAACAAAATCAGTCCTTGACATTTCTCAAACAGGGTAATAAGCTTCCGGCCATGAACTCAATGGACATCCTCTTTTTTACCTTCGCCCTCCCGGCACGTTGCTCACAACGTCCCGGGCCGCGACAGTGCGCCCCTTGATTCGCTCTTGACGAGCACCCATCAAAAAAGGCCCACTTCGGGCCTTTTTTGTTTTCGCAGTTCCGCTTTTCCATACCCACACACAGTAGTTGCCTAGGAGCACATATATCATGAAGTCAGCCGATGTAGAACGCGCGCGGGATCACTGAACAAGGGTGGTCGCATGGCTCCCGCGGCGCTTGTCCCCAAGACAAACCACGACCGCCCGCTATGCAAGAAAGCACCATCATGACTGCGACTATCCTTCGCGCCAACGCGCGCAACTTCGGTATCATTGCCCACATCGACGCTGGCAAGACCACCCTGTCCGAACGCATCCTCCTGAAAACCGGCGAAATCCATCGCACCGGCGAAGTCCACGAGGGCACCGCCACGATGGACAGCATGGACCTCGAAAAAGAACGCGGCATCACCATCGGCGCGGCCGCCACCCGCTGCGCCTGGAACGGCCACGCCTTCACGCTGATCGACACGCCCGGCCACATCGACTTCGCCATCGAAGTCGAACGTTCGCTGCGCGTGCTCGACGGCGCCGTCACCGTGCTATGTGGCGTGGCCGGCATCCAGCCCCAGACCGAAACGGTCTGGCGCCAGGCGCAGAAACACGGCGTGCCGACCATTGTGTTCATCAACAAGATGGACCGCACCGGCGCCGACTTCGGCCGCGTGGTGGGCCAGATCGCGTCGCGCCTCGGCGCCCTGGCCGTGCCTTTGAGCATTCCGGTCGGCGCCGGCGATGCCTTCGAAGGCACCATCGACGTGCTCGGCAAGCGTTTCCTCGCCTGGGATGCGGCTGGCGCGATGCGTTCAAGCGCCCTGCCCGCGCATCTGCAGGCGGCGGCCGAGGCAGCCTATGCGCACGCCGCCGCCGTGGCGGCCGATGCCAGCGACGCGCTCACGCTCGCCTTCCTGGCCGACGACACGCTCTCGCCGGCCGATGTGCGTACCGGCCTGCGCGCCATGACGCTGGCGCGCCGCGCCGTGCCGGTGCTGTCCGGCTCGGCGTACCGCAATGCCGGCATCGAGCCGCTGCTCGACGCCGTCATCGACTGGCTGCCTTCGCCCGACGAGCGCGCCGCCCCGGTGGCGCGCCTGGACGGTGAAACGCTGACGGTTGGCACCGGCGACGCCGATCCGCTGGCGGCGCTGGTGTTCAAGGTGGTGCACGACGACCACGGTTCGCTGTCGTATGTGCGGCTGTACGGCGGCACCCTGCGCGAAGGCGATGTGGTGTGGAATGCCTCGCTCGGCGCGACGGTGCGCGTGGGTCGCCTGTATGTGATCCATGCGGACCGCCGCACCGGTGTCGCCCAGGCGCAGGCCGGCAGTATCATTGCCATCGCCGGCCTGAAGGATGCGTTGACCGGGCATACCTTGTCGACCAGGGCCGTGCCGCTGGTGCTGGAAACCATTCATGCAGGTGAACCGGTGGTGGCACTGGCGATCGAACCCGGCAAGGGTGGCGACCGCGCCAGGATGCTCGCCGCGCTCGACCGCTTCCGTCGTGAAGACCCGTCTTTGCGCCTCGGAAGCGATCCGCTCAGCGGCGAAACGGTGCTGTGGGGCATGGGCGAACTGCATCTGGACGTGGTGCTGGAACGTGTGCGCCGTGAAACGGGCGTGGAAGTCACGGTGGGTGCGCCTCAGGTGGCCTATCGCGAAACCATCGCCGGGCCCGCGGTGGAACTGGAAGGCAAAGTGTCGAAGCAAAACGGCGGCAGCGGGCAGTATGCACGCGTCGTGTTGCGGGTTGAACAGTTCGATGGCGTGTTTGCTTTCGAGAATGCGATCAAGGGCGGTGTGGTGCCTGTGAACTTCATTCCGGCCGTCGAAAAAGGCGTGCGGCAAGCGCTGGCGCAAGGTCCTCTCGGCTACCCGGTCACGGGGGTCAAGGTGACCCTGCTCGATGGCGACTACCACGCGGTCGACAGTAACGACATGGCGTTCGCGGTGGCGGCCAAGGAAGGCACGCTGGCTGGGCTCAAACGTGCCCATCCGCTGATGCTGGAACCGGTCATGACGGTGAACGTCGATGCGCCGGCCGTGAATGCGGGCGATGTCATCGGCGACCTGCAACGCCGTGGCGGCAAGGTGCTCGGCATCGAAGAGCAGACCGGCCGCGTCGAAGTGGTTGCCGATGTGCCGCTGGCGAACCTGTTCGGGCACACGACCAGTTTGCGCTCCTTGTCGCAAGGCCGGGCGTTTGCCAGTGCGGTGTATGCACGGCACGCGCCGCGCATGCAGCAGCGCGCCGAGGCAGTTGCTGCGTAAGTATGTTGTAAAGTAAGTTCGGGGCCGGGAAGCGATTTCCGGCCCTTTTTTCCGCGCTCTGCGCTGCAATCTCACTAATAAAGACAAGCTCATGGAATGGCGCATACATCCCGCCCTGGCGGGCAAGCTTCACCCCAGCCATCCGGACGACATTCAGGTCATCATCCACGACGGCGGCCGCCGCATGACCAGTGCGCATCCCGAACTCGCATGGGTGAGCATCACCGGCGTCGCAGGCGATATTTTCAGCGGACGGGCGATCATCGCTCCGACGCAGCTGGAAACGGTGCGCATCAATCAATCGATCCGCTTCATCGCCACCGGCACCGGCCATCCGGTGATGGTCAGCGAAAAGTACCTCAAGGAACGCGGCTCGTGGCTGATCCACGGATGCAGCAAGTGCGGCTTCGCGGAACTGTTCGACGCGCCATCAGATTTAATCAAGGTCATTTTCCCAGCCTTGCCGGCCGACGCCGCGCTAGAGACATTCACCTCGTTTTGCCCTTTGTGCGACGGGGTCCAGGCGATCGCATCGCGCAATGCACCGCCGCCGGACAGCGAGCGGCCCTGGTGGAAGTTGTGGGGCTGATCCGATGGAAATTGCTTTGGTGATAAGGGGCGCTCGCGGCGTGCCGCTACGCACACGCTGCACCGGTGCCGGGCGCTTCGTCCGCCAGATGGGGCCGCCCGGCCGTTTTGGGGTGATCGATCTGGTGTTGGAACCAGAACCGACATATGGATGCACGCTCAGCTGGGAAGTGTCTGAGGAACAGATTCCTCTCCTGTTCCTCGACGCGGTGATCAGCAGCATCAAGCATGTGCTGTCGGAAGACGCATTCGACGGCGACTATCTCAGCGGCTGCCGCATCCGCATCGTGGACGGCGCCTACAACAGCACCGACTCCAAGATCAGCTGTTATCAGATGGCGACTGTGATGGCCATGCGGGACGCGCTGCGCGCGGCAGGACTGTATGCACCGGCCGATTCAACGGCACCATAAAATAAAACGTTTTTCGCCAGTGCATTGAGTAAAGTTGGCAAAGCTGCTAGTCTGATCGCCTGAGCGTTGATTTTCATCAATGCTGCTGGGCGCCGCGTCCATGCAAACAATTCCGGAATAACTCAATGGCAGAGAACTCGGCTTCTAACTGAGTAGGTGCTGGTTCGATTCCAGCTTCCGCCTTCAGAACCTTGTTTTACCCTGTATCACCTCATATCACAACCCGCATGTCTCATAGGTCTAGCGCGATTTTTCTCGTCGAATACCGTCGCACCCGATATCATTCCATCGCAACAAGATACCGTAACTTTTTACGGTATCCCAGAGGATGAATTTTTTAGATACCGTAATAGGGGTGAGAATGGCACTGACAGACACGTTCGTAAAGCAAGTAAAGCCGATGAAGCCTTCGGGCGACAAGTACGCCGATGGCCACAACATGTACTTGTTCGTGAAGGGCGCGGGCAAATACTGGCGCATGGACTACCAGCATTTGGGGAAGCGCAAGACCTTGGCGATGGGTGTGTACCCTGCTGTCAGTCTCGCCAAGGCGCGCGCGCGGCGTGCGGAAGCGCGGGAACTTCTTGCCGACGGCATTGATCCGGCGCAGGCAAAACGTGAGCATAAAGAAGCGCTTACCATTGCAGCAGTACATACGTTCGAAGCAGTTGCACGTAGCTGGCTGACGAAGACGGCGGCTGAGCGTGCAGAAACCACGCAGATCAGAGTGACAGGGTGGCTGACGAAGGACGTGTTTCCACACATCGGGGCGATGCCGATTTCCACCATCAAGCCGCGTGACGTGCTGTCTGCTGTACAGAAAATGGAGGCTCGTGGCGCGGTTGAATCTGCGCATCGGGTCAAGCAGGTCTGCGGCCAAGTTTTTCGATTTGCGGTCGCGACCGGCTTGGCAGAGCGTGATGTGACTGCCGACCTGAAAGGGGCATTGGCAACGCCAGTCAAAACCAACTACGCCTCGATCACCGAACCAAAGGAGGTAGGGAAATTGATGCGCTCAATTTACGGTTACAGCGGCCACCCATACGCGGTCGCCGCCTTGAAACTGTCTCCGCTTGTTTTCGTCCGGCCGGGTGAACTGCGCGGGGCTGAATGGGCCGAACTCGACTTGGACGGCGCTGAATGGCGCATTCCGGGCCACAAGATGAAGATGAAAAGCGATCACATCGTCCCCCTGTCCGAGCAGGCGGTCGCGATCTTGCGCGCGGTCCACCCGATGACGGGCCATCGCAAGTATGTTTTCCCCAGCATCCGCACGGATGACCGAAGCATGAGCGAAAACACGGTGAACGCTGCTTTGCGTAGCATGGGCTATGCCAAAGACGCCATGACCGCGCATGGATTCCGGGCGATGGCACGCACGATCCTTGACGAAGTGCTTGAGGAGCGTGTGGACTTGATCGAACACCAATTGGCGCATGCGGTTAGAGACCCAAATGGCCGTGCATACAATCGTACCGCACACTTGCCCGCCCGCCGCCTCATGATGCAGCGTTGGGCTGACTACCTCGACAAAATTAGGGTCGGGCACGAGATTAACCTTTAAGGATATAGAAATGTTAAGTAAAAAGAAGGCTGGTCGCTTGCCCAGCATGGAAACGCGTAAGCCAGTCGGTGAGTTCGCTGCATTTTGCCGCGCTGCGCTGGACAGCCCAAAAGGGTACACATGTTTCAACCCTGGTGACGACGAAGAGACGCAGGTTTACTTACACGCGGATAACGTCGCAAACCTCGCGGTCCGCGCATTGGAAATGTTTGCCCAACAAGGCAGTCACTTCCATCGCGACGGTGAAATTGATCGTCTGATGGCACGAACCGACGTCAACGCCCTCCGCAAAAACGGCGAGTCGTTCGAGGCAGCAGTGAAGTGTGTCGCCGCCAAGTGGGGCGTGAGTGACCGAACACTCAGCCGAATGATCGCTACTGATAAAGTGGCACCTCCTGTCAAAGCGGGTACACCTTCTGTCAGTGACTTCTAAAAGTGGGCCTGTTGTAATGCCTCCTGTTGTCACTTACTGGAGATTACGACATGGCAGGACGCGTTATGCGGGTCGCGGAGATCGCGACCACTAAAGAGAAAGCGGGCATCTTGCCCGTCAGCCCGGCGACCATCTGGCGCTGGGTGCGGGACGGAAAGTTCCCGAAACCCTTCAAGATCGGTGCTGGGGTGACCGTGTGGCATGCGGCGGAGGTAGAAGCATTTGTCGCGGGCTGTGCCGCACTGACTCACCTCAAGGTTGCCGAATGATCGGCCACGCAATCCACGTCGAAAACGTACCGCGAGTTGCGGACAGCGTACTCGACGCTTGCGGCGACTTCGACGCTCAGTACGATTCCACGTTGCCGCACGCGACGACTGCACCGAGCAGCAACGGTCGTCCGGTCCGGGATCGTACATTTTCCCCATCACGGCCGATCCCTGCAACCCACACCACGTCGGCTGGTGCGCTCAAAATCGAGGAATCCGTCGCTGGCGAGATCAGCGTTG
>NZ_JAQOZV010000078.1:0-27183 GCF_030348125.1 Massilia sp. DJPM01 | reverse complement strand
CCAATCCGGGCGTCGTCGCGGCGCCGGCGGCCAGCCTGAACCCCGCCAGCCTGGCCTTCAGCGGCAGCGCGCTCGGACAGGCCAGCAGCGCCCTGAGCGCCACCCTGGCCAACACCGGCTCAGGCACCCTGAACATCGACACCATCGGCGTGACCGGCGCGGCCGCCGCCGATTTCAGCATCGCCGGCGGCACCTGCGCCCCTGGCGGCGCGCTCGCCGCCGGCGCCGATTGCACGGTGCTGGTCAGCTTCAAGCCAAGCGTGGCCGGCGTGCGCAACGCCAGCCTGGCAGTGGCCCACAACGGCACCGGCGGCAGCAGCAGCGTGGCCCTGAGCGGCACCGGAAATGCATCGCCCCAGGCCACCATCGGCGTGTCGGCCGCCAGCCTCAATTTCGGCGCGCTGGTGACCAACGTGGCGTCCGCGCCACAGAGCGTCACCGTCAGTAACAGCGGCCAGACCGCCCTCACCTTCAGCGCCATCACGCTGACGGGCGCCAACAGCGCCATCTTCACGCTGGGCGGCGACTGCGCGATCAGCAAGCCGCTCGCCAGCGGCGCCACCTGCGCCTTGACGGTGCGCGCCCAGCCCACAGCTACTGGCGCCTTCGCGGCCAGCCTGAACCTGGCGTCGAACGCCGCCAACGGCAACGTCACCATCGGCCTGGCCGGCAGCGGCGCCAGCGCGGCAGCGGCGGCAAGCGCCACGCCAAGCGTGCTCGCTTTCGGCAGCCAGGCCATCGGCGCGGCCGGCGCCACGCAAACCATCGCGCTGACCAATACCGGCAACGTGGCCGTGACATTCGCCTCGCTCGCCGTCAACGGGTCCGCCGCCATCAGCCTGGCGCCGGGCAACCACTGCGGCGCGGCGCTGGCACCTGGCGCCAGCTGCGGCGTGCCGCTGCTGTTCACGCCCACGGCCGAAGGCGCGGTCACGGCCACGCTGGTGGCCAGCTTCAACGGCGGCAGCGTGCAGGTGGGCGTCAGCGGCGCCGGCACCAGCGCCGCCGTCGCCAAGCCAACCCTGTCGGACGCGGGCCCGATCGGTTTCGGCCAAATCCAGGTCGGCAAAAGCGCCGCGCCGCACACGACGGTATTGAGCAATCCCGGCACCGCCGCGCTCAAGATCGCCACCCTGGTGGCCGATGGCAGCAACGGCGCCGATTTCGTCCTGGGCGGCTCGTGCGCCGTCAACGGCAGCGTCAGCCCCGCCGCCAGCTGCACCATCGAGACCAGCTTCAAGCCGGGCGCACCGGGCGCGCGCAGCGCCACCCTGCTGCTGCTCACCGACGGCGGCACGCAGTTTTCGCTGCCGCTGACCGGTACCGGCACCGCTATCGCCGCCGCGCCGGCGCTCACGCTGGCGCCGCAATCGTTCGACTTCGGCGCCAGTGCGGCAAGCAAGCGCTTCACGCTCAGTAATGCGGGCAGCGCGGCTATCAACCTGTCGGCAGCGAACTTCAGCGGGCCATTCGCGCGCGTGCTTGATGCCAGCGGCTGCCCGGCCTTGCCGTTTGCGCTGCAACCGGGTGCATCGTGCGACATGGTGATCGGCTACACCCCGGCCGCCGCCGGCGCCAGCAACGGCAGCGTCGTGCTCCAGGCAGATGGCGGCGGCAGCTGGACCATCGCGCTGGCCGGCCAGGCTGCGGCTACTGCGGCCAATGCGCCGCCGGCACAAAACCAGGGCGGCGGTGGCTGTTCGTCCGTACGCGACGGCAGCGACCCGATGCTGGCCCTGCTGGCACTGATGGCGGCAGCCGTCCTCTTCTGGCGCCGGCGCAATCCGGCGCAGTCCTGACCGATCACTTTAGGAATTGGCATGAACAACTTCAAACGCAATACACGCGCGCTGGCCGCCTCCCTCGTCCTGGCGCTGCTGGCGGTGCCGGCAAGTGCGCTGGATGCGGGCAAGCCCGCACCGGCGTTCGACCTCGCGGGGCCGGATGGCGCGGTCAAGCTCGAAAAATACGCCGGCAAGGTGGTCTACCTCGACTTCTGGGCATCGTGGTGCGGCCCGTGCCGCCAATCGTTCCCGTGGATGAACGAGATGCAGGCCAAGTACGGCGCGCAAGGCCTGCAAATCGTCGGCGTCAACGTCGACGCCAAGGTGGACGACGCGCGCGGCTTCCTGGCCACCACCCCGGCCAGGTTCGCGATCGGCTTCGATCCGGCCGGCGCCACGCCGCGCAGCTACGGCGTCAAGGGCATGCCGAGCAGCGTGCTCATTGGCGCGGACGGCAAGGTGCTGTTCGAGCATAGCGGCTTCAAGGCCGCCGACCGCGACCAGCTGGAAACCAGGATCAAGGCTGCACTGGGAGCGAAAAAATGAAGACGATGAGCGTAATGTTGTGCCGCCTCGGCGCGCTGGCGGCGCTGGCCGCCGGCGCCACCGGCTGCTCGGCCATCACGCCGGTGCAAGCCTGGGAAAAGGGCACGCTGGCCAAGCCGGAAATGCTGATGGAAGGCGACGGCCTCGAAACGCGTTTCAACGAACACATTTACACGAGCCGCGAGGCGGCGTCCGGCGGCAGTGGTGTCGGCGGCGGCGGCTGCGGTTGCAACTAAGAGGAATGAACAAGCACATGACCACCCCACTGCCCCCCGCACAACCCGCGGCCCTCGGCCACGCCCTCCTGGCGGCGGCGCTGATGCTGCCTGGCCTGGTGCACGCCGAAACGCCGCCGGAGCACGGCTCCATCAGCGTCAAGCTGCTCAGTTACCAAGAGAACCAGTCCGGCATGGACCGCATCCGCGTGCGCGCGCCATCGATTTCCCTGGTCGCTCCGGTGGCCGGCGTCTGGTCGGTGGCCGGTTCGCTGACGGCCGACGATGTCTCCGGCGCGTCGCCGCGCTACCACACGGCCGTCTCGGGCGCCTCGCGCATGAGCGACGACCGCAAGGCCGGCGACGCCGCCGTCACGCGCTATTTTTCGCGCGGCAGCCTGACCGTCGGCGCGGCCTACTCGACCGAGCATGACTACGACTCGCGCGCCCTGTCGGTGACCGGCACCATGTCAAGCGACGACAAGAACACCACCTGGTCGCTCGGCATGGGCGGCTCGGACGATTCGATCAATCCGGTCAACTTCATCGTGCGCGACGAATCGCGCCAGACCGTGAACTTCCTCGCCGGCGTCACGCAGGTCATGGGACCGAACGACCTGGCGCAGCTGACCGTAACCCACAACCGGGGCCACGGCTATTTTTCGGACCCGTACAAGGCATTCGACAACCGCCCGCGCCAGCGTAACCAGAGCACGCTGATGGGGCGCTGGAACCATCACCACGCCGCCACCGGCGGCACCAGCCGCGTCAACTACCGCTATTACACCGATAACTACGGCATCCGCGCCCATACCTTCGGCGGCGAGTACGTACAGCCGGTCGGCCAGGGCTGGATCGTCACCCCGTCGGCGCGCCTGTATTCGCAGCGCGCGGCGCGCTTTTACTTCGATCCGGTGTATGACGGCGTGCTGGGCGAGCCATTCCGGCCCGGTTATGCCAGCAACCCCGATGGCTACTCGTCGGCCGACCAGCGCCTGTCGGGTTTCGGCGCCGTGACCTTGGGGATCAAGGTCGCCAGGCAGCTCAGCCGCGACTGGATCGCCGACGTCAAGCTGGAAGCCTATCAGCAGCGCGGCAGTTGGCGCCTGTTCGACAAAGGCAGCCCGGGACTGGAGCCGCTGCGCGCCCACAGCATCCAGCTGGGCCTCACGCGGCAGTGGTAATGGACGTGCAGGCATTCCCCTTCGAGGCCATGGCCAGCCGCTGCGAGCTGCGCCTGGCGCTCGCGCCGGGCGTCGATGGCGCTCGCCTGGCGCAGCTGGCCATCGACGAGGTGCTGCGCATCGAGCACACCTATTCGCGCTACCGCACCAGCGGCATTGTGGCCCGCATCAACAATGCCGCCGGACGCGATCCGGTGGCCTGCGACGACGAGACCAATGCCCTGCTGGACTACGCCTGCGTGCTGCACACCACCAGCGGCGGCCTGTTCGACATCACCTCGGGCGTGCTGCGGCGTGCCTGGGACTTCCGCCGCCCCGAGCTGCCGGCGCAGGCGGCGCTCGACGCGTTGCTGCCGCTGGTCGGCTGGCAGCACGTCGAGCGCGAGCATGGCGCCATCCGCCTGGCCAAAGCGGGGATGGAAATCGACTTCGGCGGCTTCGGCAAGGAGTACGCGGCCGACCGCGCGGCGGCGCTGCTGGCGGCACACGGCGTGCGTTACGGCTACGTCAACCTGGGGGGAGACCTGCGCATCATCGGGCCGCAGCCCAGCGGCGCCCCCTGGTCGATCGGCGTGCAAGACCCGCGCGACACCGAACGCCTGGCTGGCGCGATCCCGATTGCCAGCGGTGCGCTGGCCACCAGTGGCGACTACGAACGTTTCATCGACATCGGCGCACGCCGTTACTGCCATGTGCTCGACCCGCGCAGCGGCATGCCGGTGTCGCACTGGCGCTCGGTCAGCGTGCTCGGGCCCCTGGCCATTGCCGCCGGCAGCTGTTCCACCATCGCCATGCTGATGCAAGAGGACGGACTGGCCTTCCTCGACAACGCCGGCATGGCCTATCTCGCCATCGACCAGCAAGGCCAGTGCTTCCGCAAGGATGCCTGAGCCAACTACCGAACTAACTACTGGAGAACCACCATGACATCCGCACCCTTCCTGAGATGGCTGCTATCGCTGCTGGCCATGCTCGCCTTTGCCGGCTGGGCGGGCAAGGCCGCCGCGGCCGACGACTTCCTCGACCCCGAACAAGCCTTCGTGCTGCGCACCGAGGTGCGTGACGGCGGGGCGATAGCCCTGCGCTGGACCATCGCGTCCGGCTACCACCTGTACCGCGACCGGCTGGCCTTCACCGGCGCCGCCGGCGACCCAGCCATCCCCGCACCGGCACTGCCGGCCGGCATCCGCAAGTTCGACGAGAACTTCAACAAGGAGATGGAAACCTACCAGGGCCAGCTCGACGTGGCACTGCCGCCGGCGCCGGGCAAGCCGTTCACCCTGAACGTCGCCTACCAGGGTTGCGCCGACGCGGGCCTGTGCTACGCGCCGGTCACCAAGACCTATCTGGTCGATCCGGCCAAACCCGGCGTGCTGGCAGCGCGGACGGAGGCCCCGCCCCCGGCCGCAGCTACGCCGCCGGCGGCCAGCGCACCGGGCAATACAGCGGCCAGCGCCGCCGCACCCGAAGACGACACCACCCTCGCCCAGCGCACCCTGCAAAGCGGCAGCCTGTGGCGCATCGGCAGCGCTTTCCTTCTATTCGGCCTGCTGCTGTCGTTCACGCCGTGCGTGCTGCCGATGGTGCCGATCCTGTCGTCGATCATCGTCGGCGAAGGCTCGGTCTCGCGCGGGCGCGGCCTGCTGCTCGCTTGCGCCTATTGTCTCGGCATGGCGCTGGTCTACACGGCGCTGGGCGTCGGTGCCGGGCTGGCGGGCGAAGGCCTGGCCGGCGCGCTGCAAAAACCGTGGGTGCTGCTGACCTTCGGCGCGCTGCTGGTCGGCCTGGCGCTGTCGATGTTCGACGTCTACCAGCTGCAACTGCCAAGCGCACTGCAAACGCGCCTCTCCAGTACCGGCGGCGCGGTGCGCGGCGGACGCTTCGTGGGCGTGTTCATCATGGGCGCGCTGTCGGCACTGATCGTCGGTCCGTGCGTGGCCGGTCCGCTGGCCGGCGCGCTGCTCTACATCAGCCAGACCGGCAACGCCTGGATCGGCGGCTGGGCCCTGTTTTCGATGGCGCTCGGGATGAGCGTGCCGCTGCTGCTCACCGGCCTGTCGGCCGGCAGCCTGCTGCCGCGCGCCGGCGCCTGGATGAATGGCGTGAAAAAGGTGTTCGGCATGCTGCTGATCGCGGTCGCCATCTGGATGGTGTCGCCGGTGTTCCCGGTGCCGGTGATGATGGCGCTGTGGGGCGGCTTTGCGATCCTGGGCGCGCTGTTCCTGCACGTGGGCCAGGCCCTGCCGCCGCACAGCGGGGCTGGTGCATATGCCGGCAAGGCGCTGGGCGTGCTGATGCTGGTCGGCGGCCTGTTCGAGCTGGCCGGCGCGGCCAGCTCGGGACGCGATGTGCTGCAACCGCTGGCGCACTTGCGCGGCGGCGGCGCCGGCGGCACGGCGCTCGCGCATGCCGACAGCGGTCCGCAGTTCACCCGCATCCGCACCGTGGCCGAACTGGAACGCGCGCTGGCCGATACCAGCACGCCGGTGCTGCTCGACTTTTACGCCGACTGGTGCGTGGCCTGCAAGGAGATGGAACGCATGACCTTCCCGGACGGCGCGGTGGCCGCATCGATGAAGAAAATGCGCCTGATCCAGGTGGATGAGACGGCCAACAATGCCGACGACCGCGCGCTGATGAAGAAATTCAGCCTGTTCGGGCCACCGGGCATCATCCTGTTCGATGCCAACGGCAAGGAAGTGCCGCAAGGGCGCATCATCGGCTTCGTGCCGGCCCAGCGCTTCGCCGAGCGCCTGCAGGCGGCGCACGGCACGGCCGGCTGATTACAGCAGCCAGTCGATCGGCAGCAGCGACAGGATGCCGACCGCCGCGCGCTGCCACAAGCCGGTACCGGGCTCGGTGTCGTGGCGGATTTCCTTATCCCCCACGCGCTCGGTCCAGTACAACGCGCCGCCGGGCGCCAGGCGCACCCGGTAGGCGCGCGCCGGCACCTGTTCGCGCAGCACGCGCGCCATGCGCGCAGCCATCGCCGGGCTTTCGATGACGAAGCCCATTTCGGTATTCAGGTCGGCCGAGCGCGGATCGAAATTGAACGAGCCGATAAACACGCGCTTGCCGTCCACCGAAAACGTCTTCGCGTGCAGGCTCGATCGGGAGCTGCCAAGCTTGCCCTTTTTCGCCGCATCGGGCCCGCCGTCGATGCCACGGTGCAGCTCATACAGCGTCACGCCCGCTTCCAGCAAAGGCTTGCGCCATTTGGCGTAGCCCGCGTGGACGGCCGCCACGTCGGTCGCTTCGAGCGAATTGGTCAAGATGCGCACCTCCACCCCGCGCGCGGCCATCGCCACGAAATTGGCAGCCCAGGTTTTGCCAGGCACGAAATACGCCGATACCAGTTCCACCGTGCTGGCCGGTTCGCCCAGCAGGCGGCGCAACTGGTAAGCCACCCGGGTTTCCGGCGCTTCCGTGCCCAGCACCTTGTCCGGATGGTCGCTCACCAGCGTGGTGCGGGCCCACTCGAACGGCAGGCTGCGCCCGGCCAGCTGCGCGGCGAACGGCGATGCGCGCACCGCCGCCAGGTAATCGCGCGCCTCGTCCCCTTGCGCCGCCAGCCGCTGCGCGCCACCCGCCGCCGGCCCCACCAGCAGGCTGACCGGATAGGCCGAACGGCTGTTCCAGTAACGGTCGAAGTCGCGCGAGACGGCGTCGACCACCGGGCCGACCGCCAGCACGTCCAGGTCGACGAACAGCATGCCGCCCTCCACCCCGAAGTATTCATCGCCGATATTGCGCCCGCCGATGATGGTCGCCGCGTTGTCGGCGGTGAAGGACTTGTTGTGCATGCGCCGGTTCAGGCGCGAAAACGCGCCCAGCAAGCCGAGCGCGCGGTGTTCGCGCATGGCGAAGGGATTGAACAGGCGCACCTCGATATGCGGATCGGCGTCGAGCGCGGCCAGCATCGGGTCGAGGCCCTTGGTGTTGTTATCATCGAGCAGCAGGCGCACGCGCACGCCGCGCGCCGCCGCCGCGCGCAGCGCGTTGAGCATCAGGATGCCAGTGGTATCGTTGCGCCAGATATAGTATTGGACGTCGAGGGTGCGCTCGGCGGCGCCGGCCAGCATGGCGCGCGCGGCGAAGGCGTCGTGCCCGTTGGCCAGCGAGTGCAGGCCCGACATGCCCGGATGCATGGCGCCCAGCGGCGCCATGGCCGCGCCCAGGCGCGTGTCGCCAGTGGCGGCGATATACTGGCTGGCCGCGCGGCTGTCGAGCGCGGGCAGGCCGGCGCAGCCGGACAGGGTGGCCGCCAGCAGCAACAGGGCCGCCAGCGCGCGCAGCGCCTGGATGGGTCGTGTTTTCATGCTTCCTCCAGGACTGTTGTCCGTGCCCGATAATAGCGACATTCAACTATCCGGACCCGCTCTATGAAAAATACACCAGCATGACGGCCAGCCTGGGGCCATTCAGCTTCCAGAGCGCCCACCTGCTGCTGCTGATATCGCTACTTATAGCATGCGGTCTTGGCAACTGGGTTGGGCGCCATCAGAAGGTCAGGACCGGAAAAGTGCTGCTCGACATGCTGCTGGCCGGGCTGGTGGCGGGACGGATCGTGTTCGTGGCCACCTGGTTCACGCAGTACCGCGCGGCGCCGCTGTCGATCATCGATATCCGCGATGGCGGCTTCACGCCGTGGGCGGTGCTGCTGGCCGGCCTGGCCTACGGCGGCTGGCGCATGCTGCGCAACCCGCGCCTGCGCAATCCGCTGGCGGCCGGCATCTTGGCGGGGGCGCTGGCCTGGTTCACGTCGGGGGCGCCGCTGCTGCTCAAGCTGAGCGAACGCAAGAGCTTGCCGGCGATGACGCTGGTCACGCCCACCGGCGTGCCGGTCACGCTGGCGGCGTTGGCGCAAGGGCGGCCGGTGGTGGTCAACCTGTGGGCCAGCTGGTGCCCGCCTTGCCGGGCCGAAATGCCACTGCTGGCCGCCGCGCAGCAGCGTGAGCGCAATGTGGTGTTTGTGTTCGTCAACCAGGGCGAAGATGCGCACAGCGTGCGGGCGTACGTCAACGCCAGCGCACCGACGCTGGTCAATGTGGTGCTCGATGCCAGTTCGGGCATGGGACGCGAGGTGGGGTCAAGCGCGCTGCCGACCACCCTGTTTTTTGATGCCAGCGGCCGGCTTGCCGATTCCCATCTCGGCGCCGTGTCGTCCGCCTCGCTGGAGAGCAAGCTGGCGCGCCTGCGCAAGCCGGAGTAATTACATATCGTCCATCGCGGCAAACAACCCGGCGGGCAATTCCTGCTCGATTTGCACGGTCCGGTTACGCCCTTCCTGCTTGGCTTCGGCCATGGCTTTTTCGGCGCGCTGGATCATCATCTCGGCCGTTTCGGCCGGCGCATTGGTGGTCAGGCCGGCCGAGAAGGTGACCGTGGTGCCGGGCGTGAGCGTATCCCAGCCGAAAGCGGCCACCTTGGCGGTGAGGCGGTTCATCGCCAGCACGCCCTGGTGCAGCCAGGTGGCCGGCAAGATCACGCCGAACTGGTCGCTTTCGATGCGGCCGAAGCGGTCCAGCGTACGCAGCAACTCGGTGGCCGAGCGGGTGATGCCCTGCAACACGGCGTCGCCGATGTCGTGCCCGAACTTGTGGTTGACTTCCTTCATGTGATCGATGCCGATCATGGCGAAACAAAACGGCTGGCCGGTGCGCGAGGAGCGCTGCAATTCTTCGGCCACCAGCTCGGTCAGCGCGCGCCGGTTCAGCGCGCCGGTCAGGATGTCGTGGCGCGTGAGCGACTCGGTCAGGTCCAGGATTGCCTGTTCTTTTTCAGCCAGCCTGGCGCGCAAGGGCGCGCATGCCGGGCAAGCGTCGCATTCTGTGCTCATGTAAATTCCTTGAAGAGGTGGTCCGATAGCCAGAGCTTAACGCCGGAGTTACCTGCAATCAAGCATTATCCGTGGCCGGCAGCGGCGATGTCGCCTGCGGCGCGCCTTTCGGCGCCGCGCCGAGACGGCACATGACGTAGCGGTTGCGGCCGGCCTGCTTGGCCGCGTACAGCGCCTCGTCCGCCAGCGCGAGATACTCGTCGGCACCAGCCGCACCGCCGCGCCCGATGGCGATGCCGACGCTGGCGCTCACCTGCAAGCTGGCGCCGGCCGCCAGGAAGGGGGTGTGCGCCATGTCGAGGATCTTTTCAGCCAGGATTGTCGGTTCGATATCGTCGCCCAAGCCCTCGAAGATGGCCACGAATTCGTCGCCGGCCAGGCGCGCCACGCTGTCGGTCGAGCGCACCGCCGCGCGCAGGCGGCGGGCGAATTCGACCAGGACTTCATCCCCCGCCTTGTGCCCGTAGGTATCGTTGATCGCCTTGAAATGGTCGATGTCGAGGTAGGCCAGCGCGATGGCGGTGTTGCTGCGCGCCGCCCGTCCCAGGGCGGCGGCAAAGGTTTCCTCGAACATGCGGCGATTGTCAATGCCGGTGAGAATGTCGGTGCGGGCCTGGGCTTCCAGGTTCAGCTCGGCCTGGCGGCGTTGCTGCGAAAGCGTGTAGAACGCTCGGCTGAGTTCGCCGAACTCGTCGGGCCGGCGTACATTGAACACCTCGATATCGGCGCTACCGTCGACAATGCCGGCCACGTGGCGGCGCAGCCCGCCCAAGGGACGCAGCAGGCGCAAGATGGCCAGCCAGCCGGCCAGTCCGGCCAGCGCCGCCACTGCCACCGAGGCCAGCAGCGCGGTCGGGCGCATGCGGATCAGGGGCGTGAACGCTTCCTCGACCGGGTACACGGCGCCCAGGATCCAGTCGGTCTTGCGCAAGCGCTTGTAGGTGATCAGGGCGCGCACGCCGCGCTTGGTCGGCCCTTCGACCCAGCCCTCGAAACCGCCCAGCGCCGCCATGGTCGAAGCGACGGCGCCGCCGGCTTCTTCTTGCACGCGCTGCAAGATGCGTTCTTTCTTGGGATGGTGAATGATGGTGCCGTCGCTGGTGAGCATGAACAGATAGCCGCTCGCGCCCGATCCGAGCGCTTCGAGCTGGCCGAAAAAGCGCGGCCGCTGGAGGTCGATGCCGCCGCCCAGGATGAAGATCAGCTTGCCCTGGTCGTCATACAGCGGCGGTGATCAGGATCACCGGCTTGCCCGACAGGACGCTCTTGAAGGGCTTGGAGATGACGCCTTCGCGCGCCGCCACGGTCTCGGTGAAGTAGGCGCGCTTGCCGAAGTTGATGGTGTCGTTGGTGCGCCGGTCGTTCATAGTGGCCCGCATGGTGCCGGTATGGTCGAGTACCAGCACGTTGAAAAACTCGTCGCGCAGGGTCGTGTGCGCTTCCAGGAAGGCTTGCAGCCCGCCCGGCGGCCGCCCGCCGCTGCGCCCGAGCTCCTCGCGCAGGGTCTTGAGCAGCGATTGGCGCGATTCGAGGTCGGCGTCGATGTACGCGGCCGCGCTCGACAGCAGCGCTACTTGCTGGGAACCGATCACGTCGCGCATCTGGCGCTCGGCAAGATACAGGGAAACGAAGGTCAGCACGCTGGTGGCCAGCAGCACCAGACCGATGACCACCACCGTCAGTCGGAATTTCAGCGTGGCTGGGTTGAGGGTCAGGCGCATCGGCGTGGTTTTCCGGCAGTGGAAGCAGTGGCGCAAGGGAGTTCCCCGCGCCCGCCATTTTACCGCGCTACGCCCGCACGGGTGGCTGGCGGCGTGCGCGGCGGCCGTGCGCAAGCGAACGCAAGAATTTTGTAAAAAAGCGTAACATATGAACATTGTTAAGGTTCCTCGCCGGCTGAGCGTGCACGTCAAGCCCCGCGCCGCGAGTTCGCCAATGACACATCAACTAACGGAACTGCGCATGGCGCCGCGACCAGCACGCCCTGCCTGACCGATTCGTGACCGAACCGAAGACCAAAAGGTGTACACAGTGCAGCCACAAACCATTGCCACAAGTCCGACCCCGTCGGCAACCGAACGCCCGCGCATACTGATCGTCGACGACAACGCCGACGCCGCCGATACGCTCGGCACCTATCTTCAACTGTCCGGCTACGCGGTGACCATCGCCACCGATCCGTACGCGGCCCTGAAACTGGCGCGCGAGCTGCGCCCCCAGGTATGCGTGCTCGACATCGGCCTGCCCGGCATGAACGGCAATGTACTGGCGGAAAACCTGCGGCGCCTGCCGGATACCTCGGGCGCGGTGCTGATCGCCCTGACCGGTTACGGCCAGGCCTACGACAAGCAGCGTTCGCTGGGCGCCGGCTTCGACCATTATTTCGTCAAGCCGGTCAACCCGGGCACGATCAAGGACCTGATCGACCGCATGCCCTGACAGCGGCGCGCAAGGCCATTCCCCCGTACCGGGGCGCGCTCGCGCCGCCGCCATGTTCCGTACCGCAAACACGCCCGTGTTCGTGGTCAAGAATCATTGCAAAAGGTAATATTTTCGGTTCCGGGAACGGCTACAGGCGCGCCCGGCTGGGCCGCCACGCAGCGGGACCGATCGACGGCTGGCCGTCGGCCATCAAGACGTATCTCGACCTGATCGGCCAACCCGAGGTGCTCGGCAGCGATGGCGCGAACGGGCTTCGACCTCACGCGCTTCGACGTCATGATCGCCGGCCGCGGCCTGCCAGGCTTGCCGCGGAATGTATTAGCGGAAATGCGCGCGACATCGTGCCGGGCCTGGCGGTGATGTTCGCCACCGGGCAGATCCATCCCGGCGTGGCGCCGGGCGATCTGGTGCTCAACAAGGCCCACGATATGCTAGCCTTGACGGCAACAATGCAAACAATCTTCGACCGCCGGGCCTGAGCGGGCTGCGGCGAGCCGCTATTTTTTCTGCCAGTAGGCAAATTCGGTCTCGTAGCAGTTGGTATCGACCTCGGCGATTTTCTCCTGCATCACCGCCTGCGCATCCTGGACCGCCTGGTTGTAGATCGACGGGCCGATTTCGCGCAGGCAGAAATCGAGCAGCAGGCGCGCCTTGAGCACGCCCACCTCCTCATCCAAATTCTTCATGCAATAGCGTTGCAGGGAGGATAGCAGGCGCTCCTCGGTTTCCTGGTTCAGTTTGATGGACATCGTTATTTCATATGGCGTGAAAGGGAGCCGCAGCTTAGCAGGCTTGATCCTGCTCCGGCAGGTAGCCGGCCGGGGCGTGATACATGACGTCGGTACGCAAGACATACTTGGTACCGCCTTGCACCGCCGACCCCTGATGCATCTGGCGATGAGGAAACACCAGCGCGGAACCGGCCTTGGGCTTGATGCTTTCCCACGCAAAATCGGTATGGCCTCCGGTGAAATCGTCATTCAGGTAGATCAGAAAAGTGAGAAAGCTTTCCTCCGACGGGCTGCGGGCAAAACTGCCATCCTTGTGCGCGCTGAAAAACTGCTCGCCCTGATAGCGGTAGAAGCGGAAGCGCTCGTTGAAACCGCTCAGTGTCCAGTCGCGCTGCGCCGGCGGCAACTCCGGTGCGGCGCGCTGGTACAGCTGGTCGGCCAGCGCCGCATTGTCATAGATGATGCGGTCGTTGGTGCGGTAATCGCGGTTGATCCGGTCACCCTCGCTGGTGGTCAGGCCGGCCGCCGTGTAGCCGATCGCTTCGCTCTCGGCGATATGCCGCGCGCAGTCTTGCGGGCTGAGAAAGTCATGGATATAAAATACACCCATCCCAAATTTTTCGATATGCATTCAATGTTTCCGTGCGGGTGGAATGAAATGCACTATACCAAAGTATAAGAACCGCTTCCAGCGCCGGCCATATACTCGGGCGCTACCCATGGCGCCTCGCGCGGGCGAAAAGGAACCATCATGCAGACCACCCTTCCCCTTCGCCGGCCGGCTGCCCGCGCCCTTGCCGCCGCGCTGGGACTGATGCTGGCCAGCGCCGCCGCAGCCGGCGCGCCATCGCCAGCCCTGCTGCAACGCTGCGCCGCCTGCCACGGCGCCAGCGCCGACGCGGGCGACGACGGCAGCAACGACCTGATCGTCAGCCGGGTGGTGCGCAGCAATGAACTGCACAGCTGGTTCATCGGCGGACACCTGGCGGCGCAGGCGCGCCAGGGCGACTAAGCGCCTTACATCAGGAGCGTGCCGGGCAGCCGCAGGCGCATCTCGCTGCCCTGCCCCGGCGCCGACGTCCAGCGCACCTTCGCGCCCAGGCGCTCGGCGCGCTCGCTGATGCCGGGCAAGCCCCAGTGGCCCGGCAAGCCGCCGTCGCGCAGCACGTCGGCCGGCAAGCCGCAGCCATTGTCGCGCACCACAACCGTCAATTCCTTGCGCTGGTACAGCAGTTCCACCTCGATCTTGCTGGCCTTGGCGTGCTGGAAGGCATTGAGGATCGCCTCGTTGGCGATCCGGTACACCTCGTGCGCCACCAGCGGCGGCAGCGCGCGCACGCGGCCCTCCTCGCGCAGCGCAAAGCGCACCCCGCGCTCCTTGGCCATGCGCTGGCCTTCACGTTCCAGCATGCTGGCCATGCCCGCCTGGAAATGGTCGTGCGCGCGCAAGTCCTGCACCTGGTCGCGCCCTTCCTGCAGCATCAGCTCGGCCTGGTCGAGCGCGCTGTCCATCAGTTGCCGGACCGGTTCCTGCGCCTCAACCCTGGTCGCGGCCATGTGGAAGCGCAGGATCAGTGCCTGCACGCCTTGCAGCAAGGTATCGTGCAGCTCGCGCGCGATGCGCTCGCGCTCGTCCACCTGCACTTGCAGCCGGCCCTGGATGCGCGCCGCCAGCTGGCGCATGCGCCAGCGGTACAGCGCCCACAGCAGCGCCAGCGCGAGCAGCACGCAGGCGGCGCGGAACCAGACCGTCTGGGTCATGGTCGGCGCGATGCTGAACTGGAAGATGGCGCCGGTCCCGCTCCAGACCCCATCCTCGTTCGAGGCCTGCACCTGGAAGCGGTACTGGCCCGGTCCCATGCCGGTAAAGAAGGCGCTGCGGCGGGTGTCGGCATCGGTCCAGCCGGCATCCTGCCCTTCCAGGCGGAAGCGGAATGCCACCCGTTCCGGCATCGACAGGCTCAGGGCCGTGTAATCGAGCTGCAAGCGCTGCGTGCCAGGCGGCAGGCGCAAGCCGTCGCGCGCCGCATAGTCATGGCCTTCGACGGTGACGCTGCGCATTTCCACGTGCGGGGCCAGCAGGTTGCGGCGCAGCCGGGCCGGGTCGACCGAGACCACGCTGTTGGCGGTGCTGAACCACAGGCGGCCATCGCTGGCGGCCACCGCCGACGGCACCGGCACCATCTGCGGCGCAGTACCGGTCAAGCCATCTTGCTGGTTGTAGCGCACGAAGCGCACCCGGTAGCCGGGCTCGGCCACAGCGCGCCTGAGCTCGGCGGCCTCGATCACGCTGATGCCTTCGCTGCCATTGAGCCACAACTGGCCGCTGGCGGACGCCACGATGCCGGAGACGCCCATGAATTTTTCGTCATTCACGCCCAGCAGCGGATGGAAGCGCTTGCCATCGAAATACGCCACCCCGCTGTCGCCGCCGATCCAGGTCTGGCCCGCGTGCCGGTACACCTGGAACACCACGCCCACCTGCAAGCCCTCGGCGGTGCCGAGCAGGCGGAATTTGCCTTGCTCGCGCAGCGCGATGCGGTTGCCGATGTAGCCCAGCCACAACTGGCCATCGGCCATGGCGGTGACGCTCATCGCGCCGCGCGAGGCATAGTCGGCGTACGGCACCACCTTGCGCCATGCGCCGTCGCGCCGTTCGTAGACCCCGCCGCCGTTGAACGAGATCCACATGGTGCCGTCGGCTTCCTTGGCGATCGCGTGCACCGGGCGGCCCTCGGTGTCGGGTGGGCCGGCCAGCTTGCTGAAGGTGCTGCCGTCAAGGTAAGAGACGCCGCGGTGGCCGCCCGCCCAAATAATGCCGTCGTTGTCGCGGTACAGGCAGGTCAGCTCGGCGATGCCGTTCGAGGGCATCTCGGCCGCGGGAACCGGCACCGAGCGCGCGCCGGGCACATAGAAGCCATCGGTCCAGACGGCGCCCTGGTCGGCGGCGGCCAGCGCGCGCGCTTCGCCGCCGTAGTACAGCGGCAAGGCGGCGGCGTCGAGCTTGGTGCGGCGGAAGCGGTCCAGGCCGCTGTTGCTGGCGACCCAGATATTGCCTTCGCGGTCTTCCAGCGCGGTGAACACGATGTAGCCGCTCAAGCCCTGCTGCGGCGTGAGGCGCTCGGTGAGCGTGCGGCCGTCGACGCTGAAGCTGCGCTCCACGCCTTCGCGCCGCAGCAGCCAGCGCTCGCCTTCGGCGTCGTACAGCATGTGCGAGGAATATTCCCCGCCGACGCGGCGAAAGCGCGCCGTCCCCAGCGGCTGCCGGTCGACGATTTCCAGGCTGTCGTTGCGCCCGCCATTGCTCCAGATGGTGCCGTCGGGCGATTCGATCAGGTTGCCGCTCAGGTCGAGGAGATTCGGCAGGCGCCGAAATGCGGAGGCACCCGGTTCGAGCACGAAGGCGGTGTCGACGTTGCCGACCCAGAAGCGGCCATGGCTGTCCGTCATCATCGCATGCGGCTGGTTGGCCAGTTGCTCGAAGCCGGGCATCTTGTCCCAGCGCGCGCCGTTCAGCCGGAACAGGCCGGCTTTGCTGCCCACCCAGATGCGGCCCTGGGCGTCGCGCCGGATCGCGTGCGGCGACGCCGGCGGCATCCCCTCGGCGCTGCCGTAATGGCGCAGCACGCCATTCTTGAGCAGGCCGACGCCGCCGCTGCGGTAACCGATCCACACCTCGCCCGATGGCAAGGCCAGCAGCGACGACACGCCCGGCGAGGCCAGGCTGCCGCTGCGCGGCACGTAGCGCTCGAACCTGACCCCGTCGAAACGGAACAGACCGGTGCTGGCGCCCAGCCACAGCCAGCCGTCGGGCGACTGCGCCATGGCGAAAATGATGGTCGGGGCGCCGTCGCGCGCGCTCCAGCTGCTGTGATGCAGGGTGATCGCCGGGGCCGGGGCCGGCCCCGGTTTGACTTGCGGCAAGGGCTCGCTGGGCCGCGCGGCGGCAACGGCGGCCGTGGCCGGCAGCACGGCGGCCAGTGCCAGCAGCAGCGCCAGCGCCCGCTGCCAGCGTTGAAATGCCTTCATACCTGCTCCATGTTGCGAAAAATGCCAGCATGATACGGGATTGTGGCGATGCGGCAATATCTTCGCAGCAAGCTGACGCAGCAAGCTGACGCAGCAAGCTGACGCAGCAAGCTGATCCAAGCGGCGGGCGGGCCCGCATGGCATCATCGGAAGTATTTTCTTAAAGAAAGTTTAATCTTGACTCCCGCCGCCCTTCCGATCCGCGTATTGATCGCCGACGACCACAGCCTGCTGCGCGAAGGCATCGCGGCGCTGCTGGCCGGCGACAGCGGCATCGAGATCGTCGGCCAGGCTGCCGACGGCGAGCAAGCGCTCGAGCGCTTCATCTCCCTGCGTCCGGACGTGACCTTGATGGACTTGCAGATGCCGGTGCTGGGCGGGTACGACGCCATGCTGGCCATGCGCGCGCTCGAGCGCCATGCGCGCGTGTTGATACTGACCACCTACAAGGGTGACGCCCGCATCGCCCGCGCGCTGGGCGCCGGCGCCGCCGGCTACCTGCTCAAATGCGCGATCCGGCTCAACCTGGCCGATGCTATCCACCGGGTGCATGCGGGCCACCGCTATATTCCGGCCGAGGTGGCGGCCGAGATGGCGGCATATTTTGGCAGCGACAACTTGTCGGGACGCGAACTGGAAGTGCTGCGCCTGGTCGCCGACGGCAATTCCAACCGCGAAGTGGGCCTGCGCCTGGCGATCAAGGAAGAAACGGTCAAGGCGCATGTCAGCGCCGTGCTGTCCAAGCTGGGGGCGAAGGACCGCACCCATGCCACCACGATCGCACTACGGCGCGGCATCCTGAGTGTGTAATCAATGAGTGCGGAACACGGGAATACGATGAACGAACAGCATGACAACGGCGCCCTGCGCGCCAGCCTGGAGGCGCTGCCGCGCGCCCTGCGCACCTTGCACAAGGCATTGATCGACCTGGAAACGGTGTACTTCGGCGCGCTCGGCAGTGCCCTGGAGCATCTGCAACTGATTACCCATCACCCCCACTTCGCCTGGCTGCAGCCGATGTCGGCCTTGATGGCCGCGCTGGACGAGGCGCTGGACGAACCCGGCAAGCTGACCAGGCAAGCCGCCGCCGGATGGCGCGCGGCGATCGAGGAACTGGTGGGGCCCGGCACGCCGGCAGGAGCGCCGTTCCGGACCAAATACCTGGTGTTGCTGCACGACTCGCCCGAGGTGGCAATGGCGCACGGCGCGCTGCGCCGCTTGCTGGGCCGGATCTAGCGCAGCGCGGCCGGAGCCACGCCTGCGGCTCCGCTTCAGGGCTTGATGTAGGCGAACTCTTCTTGCGTTTGCAAGCGCGCTACTTCGGCCACGCCCGAGGGGACGATGGTCGCTTCGGGCAGCACGCGCTTGCGGTCGATCTTGCGCGCTTCCAGGGTGTTGTTGCAGACCCTGAACTTGACGTTGCGGTTCGACAGTTCCTGCACCACCGCGTCGTAGGGATTGCCGTTCTTGTCCTTGGCGTCTTCCAGCAGGAAATCGATGCCGGGGCCGTGCGTGACGATCACGATCTTCGCTTTCGGGCTGGCATTGAGGTGATTGCGCACGTTGCCGAGCACGCCCATCGCATTGCTGCTGTCGGTCACGTGATAGACCACTTTTTCTTCGCGCGCGAAGGCGCTGGCCGGTGTGCTGGCGACGGCGGCAACCATCATCACGGCTGCCATGGTGCGTAACATTTGCATAGAAACTCCTGTAAAAACGATCAAGGTGGGGGCGCGCCGGGATGCGGCTGTTGCTGCAGGCTTTCCCTTTCCATCAACAGATAGGTGCCGTAGGCGTTGAGCCGGTTGGCTTGCGCAAATGCCGGGTATTTGTCGAACGCGCTCCAGTCAATCTTACCGTATGCCTCGTCGAACGGGGTCAGCTCGGCCACCGCCTCTCCCATCACGCGGCGCAGGAAGGTCAGGTAATCGCGGGTCAGCGCGATATCGGTGGCGGGCGCGCGCGACAGTTCGCCGTGGCCGGGGATGGCGGCCTGCGGCGCCAGCGCCAGCATGCGCTCGAGCGCGTCGAGCCAGACGCGGCTGTCGGCCTCGCCCACGAAAGGAATGCGGCCGCCGAAAAACAGGTCGCCCGCGAACAGCACCTTGTCGTCGTCGGCCGCCAGCATGATATCGTCCGGCGCGTGGGCGCCGCTCATGTCGATGATCCGGAAGCGCATGCCGCCCATCTCGAAGGCGATGCTCTTGCCGCCGGCAAAACTGAGCCAGCGGTCGGCGCCGGTCAGCCGGGTGGCGTCGTTCACCCACGGCGCCAGCGCCTGCTTGCGCTGGGCCAGCCGGGTGGCCGCCATGTCCGAGGACAGATAGCTGCGGCCCTGTTCGTGGGCCCAGATCTGCGCGCCGCGCGCCTTGAACGCCTGCAATCCATAGAAATGGTCGGCGTGATAGTGGCTGACGATCACGCGCCGCACCGGCTGCGGCGTCACCTTGCGGATCGCCTTGATCATGGCTTCGCCGAGCGCCGGCGTACCGAGCGCATCGAACACCAGCACGCCATCGCGCGTGACCACGAAGCCCGCATTCGACATGAAGCCCTGGTTGGCGGCGTCGGCCATGCCCGAGTCGCCGTGGAAGTAATACACGTGCGGCGAGACCTTGACCGGCACCAGCACCGGGGTGGCCGCCGCCGCCGGGGCGGCGTGCGCCAGCAAGGCCGCGCACAGGCAGGCGATGGTCGATGTAGCGAAGTTCATGGCAGTTCCTTTCACGATATGGCTATTGGCTGGCGATCTTGCGCTGCGCCTGCGCCAGCGCCGCGTCGAGGTAAGCGCCGTACATGCCGGAAACGTCGCCGCCGACCAGCGGTGGCGCCAGCAGTGCGCCGCGGGCGTCGAGCAGCAGCACGGTCGGCGCGATGCGCACCTGGTAATGGGCGGCCAGCGCGGCGCCGCTGCTCGCTTGCGCATTAAATCCCGTGAACGGCGCCGTGCCGGCCAGGCCGACTTCGCGCACCACCGGGCGCGCCTGTTCATCGCCGTCGCGCGTGAGCGGCAGCAGGTAATTGCGGCGCACCACGTCGCAGTAGCCGCAGCCGGGCAGCGAAAACAGCAGCAGCAGCGGCTGGCCGCGCTGCGCCGCCTGCGCCGCCTCGGCAGCCAGCGCACGCGGCGCATCCAGGGCCTGGGCGCCGGCGGCCATGGTATCGGTCCCCAGCAGCGCCAGCGCCGCCAGCACGGCAGCGCTGCGCCGCAGCCAGCCGGCCGCCGCCCGCAGGCACGTCAGCGCGCCGCGCTGGCTCATCCCATCAGGCCCGGATTGCCCTGCATGCCGATCAGGCGCGGCGTGTTGAGCTTGCGCGGGCTGACGGTTTTCTGCTGCCGCAGCCACTGCGCCACCACGTCCCACACCGGCTCGCCGCTGGCGCCCTCGGCCACCGGCGCCCAGCCGGCCACCTTGTACGCCTTGCCGGCCTCGAGCGGCTTGCCGTGCAGGCGCATGTCGCTGATGCGCGCGCCCATCGCGGCGCCGGGGTCGATGGCATACGTCATGCCGCCCACCCGCACCATGTCGCCGCCCTGCTGGTAGTAGGGGTCGGGATTGAACAGGTTGTCGGCCACGTCTTCGAGGATGGTCTTGATGGTGCTCCCGCTCATCTCGTTCAGGGTGCTGTACGAGTAGGTTGTGGCGGTCTGGTCCATCAAGTGTTCCATCCGGATCGGGCTGTCGGGCAACAGCGACGTGCCCCAGCGAAAGCCCGGCGAAAACGCGATGTCGGCGCCCTTCACCGCCATCAGCGCGTCGATGATCAACTGGTCGAAGGTGCCGTTGAAGTTGCCGCGCCGGTAGAGGGTGCCTTCGGTGCGCGCCAGTTTTTCGTTCAGCTTCGCTTCGTAGGGCGCGCGGATCTTCCCGATGAGCGCGGCCATGTCCTTGTCGGGCGGGAGGAAGTTGGAGAACACGGGCAGCAGGCGGTACTGGAAATTGCGCACCTGGCCGCCGCGCACGTCGAAATCGAGCACGCCCAGGAACTTGCCGTTGCTGCCGGCGTTGGTCACCAGGGTCTTGCCGCCGCCGTTGGCCACGATCACCGGTTCGGGCACGCCGTCGTGGGTGTGGCCGCCCAGGATGGCGTCGATGCCGCGCACGCGCGAAGCCATTTTCAGGTCCACATCCATGCCGTTGTGCGACAGCACCACGACCACCTTGGCGCCCTTGGCACGCGCCTCGTCCACCATCTTCTGCATGTTTTCTTCCTGGATGCCGAAGCTCCAGTCGGGTGTCAGGTAGCGCGGATTGGCGATCGGCGTGTAGGGAAACGCCTGGCCGATGATGGCCACCGGCACGCCGTTCATTTCCTTGATCACGTATGGAGCGAACACCGGATCGCCGAAATCGGTGGTGTTGACGTTCTGCGCCACGAAATCGACCTTGCCCTTGAAATCCTTGCCGACGATTTCCCGCACCCGCTTCTCGCCCAGGGTCATTTCCCAGTGCGCGGTCATCACGTCCACGCCCAGCAGCAGGCCGCAATCGACCATGTCCTGGCCGCGCGTCCACAAGGCCGTGGCCGAGCCTTGCCAGGTGTCGCCGCCGTCGAGCAGCAGCGCGCCGGGACGGCCGGCGCGCATTTGCCTGACCAGGGTGGCCAAGTGGGCGAAGCCGCCCACCTTGCCGTAGGTGCGCGCGGCTTGCTCGAAGTTGAGTGCGGTAAATGCGTGCGCCTGCGCCGTGTTCGGCTTGATGTTCACCTGCTTCAGCAGCGCTTCGCCGACCAGGTGCGGCATCTTGCCGGCCGCCTGGCCGATGCCGAGATTGACGCTCGGCTCGCGGAAGTACACCGGATTGAGCTGCGCATGGCAATCGGTAAAGTGCAGGAAATGCACGTTGCCGAAGCGCGCCAGGTCGTACAAGTGGCCCGGCGCGGGCGCTCCCAGCGCCCCTTTCTCCCCCAGCAGCATGCCGCCGGCGGCGGCGATGCCCATCAGTTGCGCAAATTCGCGCCGGTTCATTCCCATGCTGGCTCCTCGGTTGGGGCGGCTACTCGTTGACAGGCGACTTGGGGTCGAGCAGCAGCGCCATCACGTCCTTGAGCTGGGTTTCGGTCAGCACCCCGTTGTGGCCGAAGCGCGGCATGTTCGAGCAGGCGCTGTAGGCTTGCGCGTTATACAGCTTGTTCCAGGTGTATGTCAGGGTGGCGTCGCTGTTGCCGCGCAGTTTGCCGTACTGGTACAGGGATGGGCCGATATTGCCGAACGAGATTTCCTTCTTGCTGATCTGGTGGCAGGCATAGCAATTGCCGCCGTTGACCGCGCCCAGCGCGTCCGACGACTGCATGCCGCGCCCGTTTTGCGCGATCTTTTCGCCTTCCTGCCAGTTGCCTATGTACTTGCCATCGGCCGGCGGCTTGACCGCCGCCAGCTGGGCCGCCTCGATGCGCGCCGCCACCTCGGGCGGGCGCTCCTTGGGATACTGGCTGCACAGCTGCTGGGCCTCGTCCCTGACGGCGACCCGCTCCACCGTGGCCGGCCCGGCCGAACGGAAATCCTGGCGGATCATGTCGAGCGCAGCCTGGCGGTAATCGGTATCGGCGGCCACCGTGGCGCAGCCGGCAATGCTGGCGGCGCCCAGGCTGGCGCAAATCATGCGTGCGATTGGTGTCATCTCGTTTCCCCTATCGTTTCAAGGCCGGTCCGGCGTACACGCCGCCGTTCGCGTTTTTTGCCAGGAACATCGTCACCGCCGTCAGCACGTCGGACGCGTATAGCGGTTCCGGAAAGCGCTGCTGGCGGAAGCAGTCGGTCAGGCGGTGCTGCATGGTCCGCACTTCCCCCTGCGAGACGCGGTAGGCCGGCCAGGTGGTGTAGGCGGCCTGGGCATTGAGCGTGTTGAGGATGTTCGGCAATTCCTGCAGGCGGATGCGCTGCCCGTCGACCGAATGGCAAGTGGCGCAGGCAAAATCGTGCGAGCCGCCCCGGTAGAAAAACAATTGCCGGCCGGTTTCGTAAGCGCGCAGCGCCATCGGGTGCGCTGTCGAGACCGCCATCTTCATGCCGCGCGACTCGGCGGTGATGTAGGATACCAAGGCTTCGATGTCGGATTTCTTGCCGGCAGCGCCGAATGGCGTCTTGACGGCCTCGGCCGGGCTCAAGCCTTGCAGGGTGACCCGGCAGTGCACCAGGCGCTGTTCCAGGTCCATGACCTTGTTGACGTCCTTGAAGTAGCGCGGCAGTTCGGTGTAGGCGCCTTTCAACACGCCCGGCCCCTTGCCGAAGTCGCATTGCTCCAGCGATACCTTGTTCGGGCCGGTCTTGGTTTTCCACAGCTCTTCGCCGCGCATTTCCCACAGCTCGGCGGGATTGCCGTCGGCCAGCATCTGGCGGTACTTCGCAATCTCGTCGGTGGCCGAGGTCTGCGCGAGCGCCGTGCCGGTCGTGGCCAGCAGTCCCGCAGCGAGCACCAATGTGCGCTGGTTGATCATGGTCGTCTCCTTGTTGTTGTCATGGGCGGTCTGCGCCGCATTTGCTTCAGGCGTCCGGTAAGGCGTCCGGTCAGGCGTCCGGTCAGGTGATCGTGCCTTCGTCGGTGCGCGTATCGCCCGCCGTGTCGACCCAGGTCACGCTCACTTTGTCGCCCTTGGCCGCGCCCTTGAACTTGAACGACAGGTAGGGGTCCTTGGACACCGAGGGGCCGAAGTTGGCGTCGAACACCACCTTCTCCCCGACCTTGGCCACCAGGGTCTTGATGAAATGGGCGGGGACGACTTTGCCGGCCGCGTCCTTGCGCTGGCCAGTTTCCATATCGTGCCGCATGAGGATTTTGACTTCCACCAGCTCGCCGGTGGCGCTGGCGCGAATGCGCATTGGATCAGCCATGATCGTTTCCTTTGTTGATGTGGGGAGAAGATGGGGGAAACAAGTCAGCCGCCGCAGCCGCCGAGCGTCACTTTGATTTCCTTGGAGGCGAGCAGCCATTTGCCGTCGGCGCGCGCCAGGGCGTGCACATTGGAGGTGCCGCCCATCTTCACGCGCGTGGTGACGGCCGCTTCCGTGCCGGGCGGGATGTTGAAGCTGGCCGACATGCTGCTGGGGTTCTTTTCGACCAGGATGGCCATGAAATCCGTATTGGGCGCCTTGCTGGCCACCGAGACCGGCACCACGGCGCCGTTTTCGGCAATGTCCGGGCCGGTGATCGTGACGTCGGCGCTGACGGTGAATTTGTCGCCGCCGAGTTCCTTCAGGGCCGCTTCCAGGCTTTTGGCATCGAACACCTTCTGGCTCCATTCGGCAGCGAACACGTCGGACGGCTTGAGCAGCCCGGCGGCGAATGCCGCGCCCAGCACCGCGGTAATGCGCATGAGCTTGCGTCGATCTTGATTCATCATCTTCTCCAATGTATATGACTGCTTCACACCAAGACTACCCGATCCGGGTCGCCGCTGGCCATGTTGATCAGGGTGTTGCCAGGATCCAGGCTAGCATCGCGGCAAGATCGGCATCCGTGACCTGCCCCTGCCCCTGCGCCGGCATCGGGATCGGGCCCCAGGTCCCGGCGCTGCCCTGCCTGATCTTGTCCGCCAGCCGGGCGGCGGCCGCGCTGTCGCCCTGGTACTTCTCGCGCACCGCCTTGAAACTGGGGCCGACGACCTTGGTATCGAGCGCGTGGCAGGCCATGCAGGCGTGCTGCTGGAGCAGCCCCAGGGTCGCTTTGCCGGGTCCGCTTGCGGGCGCCGTGGCGACGGCTGGCGCGACGGCCGCGAGGCGCGCCGTTGGTCCCGCCTGCGTTGTATCGACGCCACGGGTGGCGCCAAAACCACGGGTCTGCTGCGCCAGGTTGCCGTGCGCATTGCGCGCCCCGTCCGGCAGCGACGAGCGCACCGTGGCCTCGACCGGGCAATGTGTCATGCACGCGACGCTCTTGACGTCGGGCTTGCCCTTGATGTCCCATAAGCCGTGCTTGCTGACCATGCCCTTGCGGTTCGGCATGCGCTGCTGGGCTTGCGCCATGGTCCGGTCCGACAGCACGAAGTCGTCCGGTACCACCTCGCCCATGTTCAGCATGTAGGCGGTGACCGCGTACACCTCGTCGGTGGTGAGCGACTTGGGCGCGGTCCAGGGCATGGCGCGGTTGATGTAATCCCACAGGGTCGACACGGTGGCGAGCTTCATCAGCGTGGTTTTCTGGGGCTGGCGGCCGCTCACGAGCGAGGCTACCCGGCCGCTGGCCGCGTCGGCGGCGGTGGTGCCGCCGATCAGCGGCGTGAATACCTCGTTCGACTCGCCGAAGGTGCCGTGACAGGAGGCGCACTTGCCTTCCCAGACGGCCTGGCCGGCCAGCACGCTGCCGGAACCCTTGGGCAAGCCTGTGAAATCGGGGCGCACATCGATATCCCAGGCCGCCACTTCCTGCGCCGTGGCCGGGCGGCCGGGCATGGCCGGGGGAGCGGCACCGGCGCCGCAGGCCAGCACGGCAATGGCCAGCGCGAGCGCGGCGTTAATAGACCTGGACATTCGACACCTCGCCCGATTGCGCAACCTGCCAGGACTGGATTGCATTGTTGTGATAAATGGACCGGGTGCCGCGCACGGCACGCAATTCATTGATTTTCGGCTGCACATAGCCGGTTTCGTCGATGGCGCGCGATTGCAGCACGGCGGGCGCGCCATCCCAGTTCCAATCGATATTGAAGCGGGTCAGGCATTTCGACAGCAGCGGCGTTTCCAGGCGCGCCGTGCGCCAGTTGCGCCCGCCGTCGACCGACACATCGACCCGCTTGACCTTGCCCCGCCCGGACCAGGCCAGCCCGGTGATGTTGTAATACCCGGTACCCTGCAGGCGCTGGCCGGCCGACGGCGTGGTGATCACCGATTTGCATTCCTGGATCGAAGTGTACTGGCGGAAGGTGCCGTCCGGCAGCGCATCGATGTAGTGCAGCGCCTCGTCCTTGGTGGCATACGGCTGGTCGCCCACCTCGATGCGGCGCAGCCATTTCACCCACGACACGCCCTGCACGCCGGGCACCACCAGGCGCAAGGGATAACCGTGTTCCGGGCGCAGCATTTCGCCATTCATGGCCCAGGCCACGATGACGTCGTCGAGCGCGCGCTCGAGCCCGATCGTACGGGTCATCGACGAGCCGTCGGCCCCTTCCGCCAGCACGACTTTGGCGCGCCGCTTGTCGTAGCCGCAATCGTCCAGCAGGACCGACAGCGGCACGCCGGTAAATTCGCTGCAGCTGAGCATGCCGTGCGAATACTGGACCGAGGGCACCGCCACATTGCCCCACTCCATCGCCGTGTTGGCGCCGCACTCGATGAAATGCATGCGCGACACCGACGGCATGCGCATCAAGTCATCCATGCTGTAGACCTTGGGGGTTTTCACCAGGCCGTTGATCATGAACCGGTGTTTGGTCGGGTCGATATCGTGCCAGCCCTGGTGATGGCGCTCGAAATGCAGCCCGGACGGGGTGATGATGCCGAACAGCCCTTGCAGCGGCGTGAACGAGACCGAGGCCGCCGCCACCCGGGTCAGCCCGGGCGATTCGCGCCGCTGGAGATTGGCTTCGTACTGCGAGGGCTGGCCGTAGGGATGGGTCACGACCGGCTTGCCCAGGGTGCGCGAATGCTCGGGCAGGACCAGGATGTTGGGATCGCCCGCGCCATCCTGGGCCAGCGCGGATCCCGCCGCCATGGCGGCGCCGGCGGCACCGGCGGCCGCCAGGAAACTGCGGCGCAGGAAGCCGCGCCGCGCGCTATCCATGCCGGCGCGGTTGATCTCGTCGACCAGGCCGCCGTCGAGGAAGTGCTCGGGGGCGGCCTGCACACGGCCGCTTTTGCGTATCGGAGTCGTCATTGCCGCTGCCTCTCGCTTGCCTTGTTGAAAACGGCATCGGAACTTCCGACCCGCCCGTACAATCGCTTACTTATATGAGCACATACGCATATAACCATGCGCGCATATGCTCCACGCCACCTGCGCGTGCGCCACCGGGTCAGGCGTCCGCTCCCATGAAGCCCTGGATCGCGCCCTGCCCCATGCGGCGGCTGTTCTTGACCTTTTCCGCCATCTGGGAGCACACCGTGCGGCACAGCGCGATCGTATTCTGGTCTTCGATGCGGTAATACACTTGCGCCCCCTCCTTGCGCCGTCCCAGGATGCGGGCCCGGTACAGCATGTTCAACTGGCGCGACACATTGGCCTGGGTGGCGCCGATCTCGCCGACGATGGCGCCCACCGAGCGCTCGCCATGGCACAGCGCATGCAGGATCTTGAGCCGGGTCGGCTCGGACAGCAGCGAAAAATAGTTCGACACTTCTTCGAACACTTCGCTCATCTGTTCACTGTCGAGTTCCGGATCCATGCTGGTATGCGTCTTATCTATGCCGATATACGCATATAACCAAATCCGCACATAACGCACAAGCGATTTCGATGTTGCAACGCGGAAAATAAC
>NZ_JAQOZV010000077.1:0-28347 GCF_030348125.1 Massilia sp. DJPM01 | reverse complement strand
GCGCGCTGACGTCCAGTTCGGCGCCGGTGGCGGCGACCACCTGTTCCGTACTCACGCCAGGGGCCAGCTCCATCAGTTTCAGGCCGGCCGGGGTGACCTCGATCACGCCCAGGTCGGTGACGATCAGGTCGACCACGCCCACGCCTGTCAGCGGCAAATCGCACTTGGGCAAGATCTTGTGCGAGGTCGAGCCATCCTTGGCGGTGGCGACGTGTTCCATCACCACCACCACGCGCTTGACCCCTGCCACCAGGTCCATCGCACCGCCCATGCCCTTGACCATTTTGCCCGGAATCATCCAGTTGGCCAGGTCGCCCTGGGCCGACACTTGCATCGCGCCCAGGATCGCCAGGTTGATCTTGCCGCCACGGATCATGCCGAAGGAATCGGCCGAGCTGAAGTAGGCTGCCCCGGGCAGTGCCGTCACGGTCTGCTTGCCGGCGTTGATCAGGTCGGCGTCGACTTCATCATCGGTCGGAAACGGGCCGATGCCGAGCAAGCCGTTTTCCGACTGCAAGAACACTTCCATGCCGGCAGGAACGTAGTTCGCCACCAGGGTCGGCAAGCCGATGCCCAGGTTCACGTAAAAACCATCCTGCAATTCTTTTGCCGCGCGCGCGGCCATTTCATCACGAGTCCATGCCATCTTCTTCTCCTGTGCTCTTAGTTGGTGCGCACGGTGCGCTGTTCGATGCGCTTTTCCGGCGTGGCGTTGACGACGATGCGGTGCACGAAAATGCTCGGCGTGTGCACCTGGTCGGGATCGATCTCACCCACTTCCACCAGCTTCTCGACTTCGACGATGGTGATCTTGCCGGCCATCGCCACATTCGGGTTGAAGTTGCGCGCGGTCTTGCGGTATACCAGGTTGCCGGCGCGGTCGGCCATGTAGGCTTTGACCAGCGACACATCCGCTACCAGACTGCGCTCCATCACGTATTGTTCTCCATCAAACTCGCGCACTTCCTTGCCATCGGCCACGATGGTGCCGACGCCGGTCTTGGTGAAGAAGGCCGGGATGCCCGCGCCGCCGGCGCGCAGCTTTTCGGCCAGCGTACCCTGCGGCGTGAATTCGAGTTCGAGTTCGCCGGCCAGGTACTGGCGCGCGAATTCCTTGTTTTCACCCACGTAGGATGAGATCATCTTCTTGATCTGGCGCGTGGTGAGCAGCTGGCCGAGGCCGAAGTCGTCCACGCCGGCATTGTTGGAGATCACGGTCAGCTGCTTCACGGCGGTATTGCGCAAGGCCAGGATCAGCGCTTCCGGTATGCCGCACAGGCCAAAACCGCCGACTGCGATGGTCTGGCCATCGCTCACGATACCGGCCAGCGCCGATGCCGCGTCAGGATAAACTTTGTTCATTCCCTGTCCCTTTTTTATAGTTGAGCTAAATTCGTCCATACTGCACTGCACAGTGGATTCTCAGCATAAAATACGCGGGCTAAAAGCACAATACCGTAGAACTACCGGCTTTTTCCCCATGCCACCGAATCACTCACAGCCTCCAATGACCGCATCATACGCCATCGATTACGAAACGATTTTTCGCCACGCGCCGGTCGGCATGTGCATTTCGGTCGACCGCGTGATCCAATCCTGCAACGATGCGCTCACATCGATGTTCGGCTACGGCCACGGCGACCTCGATGGCAAGTCGTTCCAGGTGCTGTACCCGACCATGGATGAATTCCTGCGCACGGGCGACCGCATCATTCCGGTGATGAACGCGCGCGGCGTGTATTCGGACGAGCGCATCATGCGCCGCGCCGGGGGCGAACTGTTCTGGTGCCACGTGAGCGGGCGCGCGCTCGATGCGCGCGAGCCGCTCGGCGCGGGCGTGTGGACGTTCGAGGATGTCAGCGAAAAGCGGCCGGTCACGGCCGAACTGACCCCGCGCGAGCGCGAAATCGCCGCCCTGCTGGTCGAAGGCAAGACCAGCAAGGTCATCGCGCGCGAAACCGACCTCAGTCCGCGCACGGTGGAAATGCACCGGGCTAAGCTGATGCGCAAGTTTTCGGCGTCGACCTCGTCCGAGCTGGTGCACAAGCTGGTCGGGGTCAGCCGCTGATCGCTTTTATCCTGCGCCATGACAGGCGCGGCGGCACCGGTGTGGCTGGACATCACCGCAAAAGTGGCGCCAATGCATCGCGCAGCGGCCACTGATGTGTTTACGTGACAACACGATGGTATAGTACAGATCCACTTAAATTTCCACAAAGAAATTACATGCTCTCCAAACTTGCCTGTACTGCCGTCGCCCTGCTCGCCCTGTCCGGCTGCGCGATTCGTCAAAACGTCAAGCCGGTCGAGCGTTTCGACAGCAAAGTGGTGTGCATCGTCGACAATTCCTCCGTCAGGGCGAGCTTCATGGACGCCTACGAGCGTGCGCTCACCAACAAGGGATATGCAGTCAAGAAGCTGGCCTCGGGCTCCTCGCTGGTCGAATGCCCGGTCACCTCGACCTACACCGCGACCTGGCGCTGGGACCTGGCCATGTACATGGCGTACGCCGAGATCGTCGTCTACAAGAATGCCAAGCCGGCCGGCAAGGCTACCTACGACGCCACCCGGGGCGGCGGCAACATGGGAAAATTCATCGCTGCGGAGAAGAAAATCACGGAACTGGTCGACCAGTTGTTCCCGAACCTGGCCGGCTCGTAGCGACAGCGCGACGCCGCGCGAGAGGCCGGGGGGGACGGGGTTCTTGCGTGGCGAAATGGTATAGTTTATTCACTGCAAACGTCACCAGAGAAACCACATGATCGCCAGATTCGCTTGTATTTCCCTCACCATGGCCGCCCTCGCGGGCTGCGGAATGCATCAAACCGTCAAGCCGGTCGAACGTCTCGGCAGCAAGACGGTGTGCATCATCGACAACAAGAAAGCCGCGCAGCCCATCCGCGAGATCGTTCAGGGTGTCCTGGTCAGCAAGGGATACGAGGTCAAGGTGCTGCCCGACGGCGCCTCGCTGGGCGACTGCCCGGTCACCGCGACGTATGACGGCACTTGGCGCTACCGCAAGTCTTTCCACCTGGAGCGGGCAGATATCATCGTGTACAAGAAGGGCACGCAGGTCGGCAGTGCCAGCTACAAGGTGGACGACGATCCCAGCCTTGCGTCCCAGATGGTCAACGGGGACAAAAAAATCGCTGAGATGGCCGAACAGCTGTTTCCGGGCAAAGCCGGGCAATGACATACAGCGCGGCCTGGTTTCCAGGCCGCGCTCAGGACTGCGGAATTACTTCTTGCCGTCTGCCAGGCGCACGAAGTCGCCTTTCAGGGCAACGCCGCCGACGATGTTACCGACGTGGCATTCAAAGTCGGTCTCGCTCGAATACGTGGCGTTCTTGTAGTTGCTGGTGATATTGATCACCGCGTTCGCGCCGACTTCCTGCGCGCGCTTCTGCAAGGCCAGCATGGACGACAGGAACGCCCAGTGGCAGACTGCCTGGTCGGTCTTGCCGAAGGCATTGGTCTTCTGGCTGGTCTGGTCGGAGCCGCGCTTTTCCAGCACCTTCGGCGTTTTCTGCGTACCGAAATAATACTTGATCGTATCGCCCAGGCGTTCTTTGGCGCCGTTGTCTTCCAGCGCGCCGGCGAACGGCAACATGAGTTTCTTGTCGGCCGCGTGGGCCGGCAGGGCACTACCGATTACTGCCAGGACTGCCATCGTCGAGAGGATTTTTTTCATTCGTGTAGTTCTCCAGGTTAGCCATACTTCTTAAAAATCAGCGACGTGTTAATGCCGCCGAACGCAAAATTGTTGGTCATGATGTAGTCGGTATCGATGCGGCGGCCCTCGGTGTGGATGTAGTCGAGCGGCGCGCAGCGCGGGTCGACCTGCTCCAGGTTGATGGTCGGCGCGAACCAGCCCTCGCGCATCATCTCGATGCTGATCCACGCTTCCAGCGCGCCGCAGGCGCCCAGGGTGTGGCCCATGTAGCTTTTCAATGAACTGATCGGCACGCGCGCGCCGAACATGGCGTTGGTGGCCTGGGTTTCGGCGATGTCGCCCTGTTCGGTGGCGGTGCCGTGCGCGTTCACGTAACCGATGTCGTCCGGCGCCAGGCCGGCGTCGGCCAGGGACAGTTCCATCGCAATCTTCATGGTCGCCGCATTCGGCTGCGTCACGTGGCAGCCGTCGCTGTTGGTGCCGAAGCCGACCAGCTCCGCATGGATGGTGGCGCCGCGCGCGAGCGCATGCTCCAGCTCTTCCAGGATCAGGCAACCGGCGCCCTCCCCGATCACCAGGCCATCGCGCTCGCTGTCGAACGGCCGCGGCGTGATGGCGGGCGTGTCGTTGCGCGTGCTGGTGGCGAACAGGGTGTCGAACACCGCCGCCTCGGTCGCGCACAGTTCCTCGGCGCCGCCGGCCACCATGGCGGTCTGCTGGCCGTTGCGGATCGCTTCGTACGCGTAGCCGATGCCCTGGCTGCCCGAGGTGCAGGCCGACGAGGTGGTGATCACGCGGCCGGTCAGGCCGAAGAACACGCCGATGTTCACCGGCGCCGTGTGCGCCATCATCTTGATGTACGTGGTGGCGTTGATGCCGCGCGTGCTGCGCTCTTCCATCATGCGGCCAAAGTCGCCGATCGCGCTCGGCGTGCCGGCCGAGGAACCGAAGGACACGCCCATGCGCCCGCTCTTGAGCAGCGGATGCTCCAGCAGGCCGGCATGCGCCAACGCCATTTCGCTGGCGCGCGTGGCCATCAGCGCCACCCGTCCCATGCTGCGCATCGCCTTGCGGTGAAAGCGCTCACCCAGCTCGAAGGGCGCGGCCGGCGCGCCCAGTTTGGTATTGAGGCCTTCGTAATCGGCCCACTCCTGCATCGGTGCGATGGCGTTGCGGTACTCGCCCAGGCGCGTGCGGATGGTGGCCCAGTCGTTGCCCAGGGGGCTGATGCCGGCCATGCCGGTGACGACGACGCGGTGCTTCATACCATGCCTCCGTTGACGGAAATAACCTGGCGCGTGATATAGGACGCGTCGGCGCCGATCAGGAAGCTGACCGCGGCGGCCACTTCCTCCGGTTTGCCGATCCGCTTGGCCGGAATCATCTTGAGCGCTTCTTCCATCGGCACGTCGCTGATCATGTCGGTTTCGATCAGTCCCGGCGCGACGCAATTGACGGTGATGGCGCGCTTGGCCAGTTCGATCGCCAGCGCCTTGGTGGCGCCGATGATGCCGGCCTTGGCGGCGCTGTAATTGACCTGCCCGCGGTTGCCGGCCAGGCCGGAAACCGATGCCATGGTGACGATGCGGCCGGCCTTGCGGCGCTGGACCATCGGCATCACGAGGGGATTGAGCACGTTATAAAAGCCATCGAGGTTGGTCTTGAGGACAATGTCCCAGTCCTCGCCGCTCATGGCCGGAAACGCATTGTCGCGCGCCACGCCGGCATTGCACACCACGCCGTAGTAGCAGCCGTGCTGCTCGATGTCGGCCAGCAGGGCCGCGGCCGCGACGTCACGCGCGCCGATGTCGAACTGCAGCACGCGCGCGCCGCGTCCCATCGCTTCGATCTCGCGCGCGACCGCATCGGCCTCGGCGCGCTGGCTACGGCAATGGACGACGATGTCGTAGCCGTCGCGCGCCAGGCGCAGCGCAATCGCCTTGCCGATGCCACGCGACGAACCCGTCACCAATACTGTCTGGTTGATACTGCTCTGGCTACTCATTTAAAAACTCCGCTGCAAAAATTCGTTAACATTATCGGGCTGGAACACCGTGATGGTGGCGTTGGCCAGATTGGCCCCGCTGGCGCCATCGTCGATGCGGCAGTCGAACGCGCCCAGGCCGTTCTCGCCCTGCAGCACGTGCTGCACGTGCACATGCAGCACGCTGCCCAGCGCGAACAGGGGCACGCTGGTCTGGTAGCGCCGCGCGCCGAGCAGAAAGCCCACGCGCACGGCGTCGCCACGCAGGCGCGCCAAAAATCCGGCGTGGGCGGCAATCGCCTGCGCCATGTATTCGATACCGACCCAGGAGCCGACGCCCGCCTCTACTCCTGTTGCGTCGAAAAACACGCTGTGCAGGCCGATCGTCACTTCCGCGCACAGGGTGCTGGTGCCGGCCGTGAGCACGCGGTCGAGAAACACCATCTCGCCTTCGTGCGGGACCAGCGCGCGGATGTCGGGGTAACTGTCGCTGTTCATCGGGTCCGTCCCAGGATCAGGGTGGCGTTCGAGCCGCCGAACGCAAACGAGTTACTCAAGGCCCAGTCGAGCGGACGCCCGAGGCGCGCACCCGGCGCGGCCACGTTCAGCGCCGGCAGCGCCGGATCGGGCACGCCATCCCACAGGTGCGGCGGCAGCAGCCCTTCGGGATTATCGTCCTGCATGGCCAGCCAGATCAAGGCCGCTTCCAGCGCCGCCGCCGCGCCCAGCGCGTGGCCGGTAAAGCCCTTGGTCGAGCTGACCGGCACCTGGGCGCCGAACAGATCGTGCACCACGCGCGACTCCATCGCATCGTTCTGGATGGTCGCCGTGCCGTGCAGGTTGATGTAGTCTATCCGCGTCGCGTCGATACCGGCGCGCGTCAGCGCTTCGGTGATCGCCAGGCGCGCGCCGCTGCCGGCCGGATCGGGCGCCGACATGTGGTGGCCGTCGGACGCCTCGCCCCAGCCGCACAGGGCGACTGCGGCCGGCTCGCGTGTCATCAGGAACAGCGCGGCGCCCTCGCCGATGTTGATGCCCTCGCGGTTGGCGCTCAATGGGTTGCAGCGCGCCGCGCTGACCGATTCGAGCGCCGAAAACCCCGCCACCGTGAACCCGCACAGGGTGTCCACGCCGCCGGTGATGACGGCGTCGCACAGGCCCATGCGAATCAGGCGCGCGGCGCTGGCCAGGGCCTTGGCGCCGGATGCGCAGGCGCTCGAATGGGCGTAGGCCGGGCCGCTGACCTTCAGTTCACGGGCCAGCATGGCGGCGGGCGACCCCATTTCCTGCTGCGCGTAATGAAACCCGGCCGGCAACGGCGCGCCCTTGAAGTGCGCGTGCAGCGCCGCTTCGGTTTCGGCGATGCCGGAGGTGCTGGTGCCGATCACGATACCGATCCGGCCGGACCCGTAGCGCAGCACTGCCGCATCGACCGCGGCGCGGATCTGCGCCAGCGCGGCCAGCGCCAGCCGGTTGTTGCGGCTGCGCTGGCCGAGCGGCAGCGCCGCATCGTCGGGCAGCGCGGACAGTACGCGTCCCAGCGGCAGTACGCGGCCGGGCGACCAGGCGTCGGTCGGGGCGATGCCGCTCTGGCCGGCGAACAGGGCGCGTTTGACTTGTTCATGCGAGTCGCCCAGCGCGCAGACGATCCCGCATTCATTTAGATACAGCTTCATATTCTCTTAAGGCGCCGACTCGATGGTCAGGCGGTAATCGTAACGCAGGTTGTCGAGGGTCACAGTGCCGGTCCAGCGCGGCATCTGCGTGTAGGTAATCGTGGCCACTACCGCGCCGTCGAGGGTCAGGGTGCGGCGCAGGCCGGCGTCGTCGATGCGCCAGCCCTGCGGCAGGCTGCGCGCGATCGCCTCGGCCGGCCACAAGGTGAGCTGCAAGTCTTCGAGCACGTCTTCGGCGCGCACTTGCTTGGGCAGCATCAGGTGGCGCCACGAGCTCAGTTCCTTGCCATCATAGCTCAGGCTCAGGACGCGCTGGCCGAAGGCCAGGCCGACCATCTGCACCTGCTGCGGGTCGACTTCGACCGCGGCATCGAGTTCGTCGATGCGGCCCTTGCGCTCCACTTTCAAGTGCTGCTGCACGCTGATGGTCGATTCCAGCGCGCTCGGGGCGAGTTTGATACCGAGCCGCGCGAGGGGCGCGGGCGGCGTGGTGCAGGCAGCCAGCAGCACGGCGGCCAGCAGCGGCGCAGCCAGGTGGAGGCGGTTTTCAAGCATGTTCATTTTCCTTGGTATTCGCAAAATAAGGCACCAGCAGCCACGCCAGCGTGGTCCCGATCAGCATCGTCAGCCCGAAGGCCTGCAGCGCAGGGGTCCGGCTCAGGCCAAGCAAGCCGAAAGCGAGCAGCGTATTGGCCGCCGACAGGCCCACGGCCAGCCACGGCGTGGTATCGCGCCGGCCCGGATGCTCCTGCATGAAGATGCCGTAGTCGACTACGACGCCGAGCAGCAGCATCAATGCCAGTACGTGGAACAGCTGCAGCGCCTGGCCGGTGAGACCGAGCACCGCCAGAGTAGCGATGCTGGCCACCGCGCTCGGCGCCAGCACGCGCCAGGCGTTGCCGCGGTAGCGCGGGTACAGCAGCGCGAACACCACCGCGTACGCCGCCAGGACCACCCAGCCCATGTACTGGCGATAGCGGCCCAGCACCGATGAAATCTCGGCCACCTTGTCGACCCACTGCACACCTTCCATGCCCTCGCCGGCACGGCGCAACTCCGGCAGCGCGGCCATGCTCATGCCGCGCAGCGCGACGATGCTGGCGTGGACGCCGTCGATGTCGCCCAGCCACAGGTGGCGCCAAGGCTCGCTCGGCGGAGTTTTCAGGAATTCCGCAGGCGTGAGCGGTGCGCGCGGCGCCATCAGGTGCGCGCGCGTGGCGGCGCTCCAGGCGCTGTCTTCGTCAATCGCCTTGGCCACGGCGTCGAGCGGGCCGCCCGGCGCCAGCAGTTTGCTGTCGATCAGGGCACGCCGTTCCAACTGCGTGCGCGCGGATGGCACCCAGTTCGACATCGCCTGATAACCGCCAATACGCTTGACCGCGATCAGCGGGTCGAGGCGGCGCTTGAGTGCTTCTTCACGCTGCAGCACGATTTCGGCGCTGGCGCCGCGCACCAGGAAGTACTGGACGGGCGTCGGCGCATCCAGCAGCTTGCCCAATTTGATCTGGTCGTCGATCAAATGCTTGGGCGGGTTTTGCAGCGAGCGGATGTCGTCGTTGACGCCCAGGCGCGACCAGCCGAAACCGGCCACGGCCACGAATACTGCCGCCACGACGAGCGTCGGCGCATTCATGCGCGCCTGCGGCCAGTGCGCCAGCGCGGCGCCGTAGCCGCGCGCCAGTGCACCGGTTGTCAAAGTGCCGCCGGAAACGAGCAGCGGGAACCAGCAAGCTACCGTCAGCCAGGCGAACACCAGTCCCACAGCGGAGAATACGGCCATGTGGCGCAGGCCGGGGAACGGGGTGAAACCCAGTCCCGTGTAGCCGATCACCGCCGCCAGCAGGGTCAGGCCCAGTCCCGGCAGCAAACGTTTGAGCAGGCGCACCGAACCCTCGGCCGGGTCGGCGCTCAGGCGGTTGCACAGGAAGTAAATGCCGTAATCCTGGGCCACGCCGATCAGGCTAGCCCCGAAGACGAGCGTGAGCAGGTGGATGCGGCCGAACAGCAGCCAGCATACCGACAGCGAACCGAGAAAACCGATCCCGATCGACAGCAGCACCAGCGCGATCGGGCGCAGCGAACGGAAGGTGAACCAGGTCAGCAGCACGATGCCGGCCAGGGAACCCACGCCGATGGTCGACATTTCGCCTTCGGCCTGATTGCTGGCGTTGGATGCATGCAGCACCACGCCGGCGGTAATCACCTTCGCCTGCGGGGCGGCCTTGAGCGCGGCCTGTTTGGCGCGTTCGAGCAGCGGCACCACGGTTTGCTGGGCCGTCATCGAAAACGCCGGCGCGCGCATGGTCAGCGGCATGAGCACGTACTGGCGCTCGGCGTCGGCCACGAACAGCTTGCCGTCGCGCGGGCGCACCGGCGTTTCTTGCGCGCGATCCTGGACCCAGCCGGAAAACAGGCCGAATGGATCGTCGCGGAAGGCACCCAGCTTCGGGCCGGAGAAGGCGGAGTACAGCTTGGCCAGGGCGGCGTCGGTCCAGAATTGCGGACTCTCGCTGCGCAACTGCGCTTCCTGCTGCGCGGTCAGCAAGGCCACGCTGTGCTTCTGGAATGGCGCCAGCCAGTCGCCCTGGGTTTCGTCGGACAGTTTCACCGCTTCGAGCACGCCGGGCTGGCTGGCCAGCACGGCGTTGTAGGCGTCGGCTGCACGCGTGGCATCGGCCCAATCGGCGGCGCCGACCAGCACGATCACGCGCTGCTGCGCCGCGTCCACCATGTGGGTGAACGATTGCTGCAGGATCGGGTCGCGCTCCTGCACCGGCAGCAAAGCCAGGATGTCGGTGTCGGGCACGATGCGCTGGACGATCCACAAATAGGCGTTATGCCCCAGCAGGGCGCATACCACCAGCGCCCAGAGCCAGGCCAGCCACTTGTGGCGCTTTACTTCGGGATTCACAGGAGCGCCGCCTCGTCGGCGCTGATGGCGCCCTCGCCTGTCTTGATCTCGGAGAACACGATAAAGGTTTTATCACCGCTCGCCTCGGCAATCTGGATATTTTTCACGTAGGCGCCGCCGTCGAGCGAAATGGCGCCGATGGCCTTGGCCAGCGCCGGCTGGCGCGCCTTGAGCGCGACGTTCCAGCTGCCGCCGTCGACATTGCCATCGACCTCGAACAGGGTTTCGAGCTGGCCCAGGTCGCCCGACAGCAGCGAAAACAGCACGCTGTTAATCATGCGTACCGTCGGTTCCTGCTTCGCTTCGAGGCGCATCGCCACGCGCTCGCCCTGGAAGCTGACGATTTCGTCGCGCGTCAGGCGCAGGGTGTTCGGGAACGGTTTCAGGGTGCGCCACAGCACGCCCTTGCCGGCGACGACGCAAAAGCGGCCGTTCGAGGCGAGCGGTTTTTTCATGCCGGCCAGCTGCTTGGTCTGGTCGAAGCGGCCGCACAGGACCGTCGGCTTGGCCAGCAGCGCCTGGATTTTGGCGATCGGCGCGGCAGCGCTGGCGACAGCGCAGGTGGCGCTGACGGCGAGGGCAAAGATCAAACGTTTCATGCGGGGGACACTCCTAATTTTTCAAACAGCACCGGCGGCGACATGAAGCACATCTCGCCGCTGGCGATATCGACCGCCACCTGCGTGGTGCTGGCGCGATTGAGGCGCTTGCCGCTGGCGGCGTCGCTGATCAGGTAATCGATCTTCAGGCGGTTTTCATATTCGACGATTTCGGCGCGCAGGATCAGGCGCTGGCCGAACACGGCCGGTCCGATATAGCGCAGGTTCATGTCGATCACCGGCCAGGCGAAGCCGGACGCCTTCATCTGCACGTAGTTGTAGTCGATCTTGTCGAGCAGCGCGCAGCGCGCCACTTCGAGGTATTTGACGTAGTTGCCGTGCCAGACGATCTGCATCGGGTCCAGGTCGAAGAACTGGACCAGCATCTCTGTTTCGGAAAACCAGCGGCTTGCTGGCGCTCCCCTACGCATACAGGGTCCATGCCTGCTCGCGCAGGCGCGAAATCAGCACGCGCAGTTCGGGCTCCAGGCGGCGGTCTTCGGCCACCGGCGCCACGTCTTCGCCGAGTTTTTCCATCATGTCGGCCAGCGCTTGCGGCGCCGGGTTTTCCGGATTGACGCGCAGGCGCAGCCACACGCCCTGGCGCACCGTGATCAGGAGCGCGGCGACGACCTGCTCGGTCAGTTCGAGAACGCGCAGGCAGTCGCGCGCGGCGATGGTGCCCATGCTGACCTTGTCCTGGTTGTGGCATTCGGTCGAACGCGAAAACACCGAAGCCGGCATGGTCAGTTTCAGCGCTTCGGCGGTCCACGCCGAGGAACTGATCTGCAAGGCTTTCAGGCCATGGTTGATGGCCGCACGCGGGCCTTCGGCGCCGGACAGGTTGGCCGGCAGGCCGTGGTTGTAGCGGCTGTCGACCAGGAGCGCCATCTGGCGGTCCAGCAGGTCGGCCAGGTTGGCCACCGCGTTTTTCATGCCGTCCATGGCAAAGGCGATATGCCCACCATAGAAGTGCCCGCCGTGCAGCACGCGCTCGCCTTCGGCGTCGATGATCGGATTGTCGTTGGCGCTATTGAGTTCATTTTCGATCGACTGGCGGAAGAACGGCAGCGCGTCGGCCAGCACGCCGATGACGTGCGGCGCGCAGCGGATCGAGTAGCGGTCCTGCAGGCGCTTGCCGTTGCGTTCGGCCAGGCCCACATGCAGGTCGTCGCGCAGCCACGCGGCCACGCCCTGCATGCCGGCGTGCGGCTTGACCGAGAACAGGGTTTCGTCGAAGTGGTGGGCGTTGCCGTCCAGTGCGAACGAGGCCATGGCGGTGATGCGGGTGCACATGCGCGTCAGGTATTCGGCGCGGTCGTAGGCCAGGCAGGCCAGCGCGGTCATGACGGCGGTGCCGTTCATGATCGCCAGCCCTTCTTTCGGGCGCAGGCGCAGCGGCGTGATGCCGGCTTCCTTCAAGGCCTGGGCGGCCGGCATCTGCACGCCGTCGCGCCAGACTTCGCGCTCGCCGCACAGCACCGCCGCCAGGTAGGACAGCGGGGTCAGGTCGCCGCTGGCGCCGACCGAGCCTTCGCTCGGGATCAGCGGCAACAGGCCGGCGTCGAGCAGGCGCGCGATCTGTTCCAGCAGTTCGACGCTCACGCCCGAAAAGCCCTTGGACAGCGAGGCCAGGCGGGTGGCCATCACCGCGCGCGTTTGCGCCGGCGTGAGGTACTCGCCCAGGCCGCAGCCGTGATAGGTATACAAGTGGTGCGGCAGTTCGGCCACCAGGTCGGGCGGAATCGACACCGTGCACGAGTCGCCGTAACCGGTGGTGACGCCGTAGATGGTGCCGTCCTCGCGCAGCAGGCGGTCGAGGAAATCGGCGCCGCGCGCGATCGCCGCGCGAAACACCGGGTCGGGCGACAGCACCGCGCTGGCGGTGCCGCGCGCGATATCGACGATATCTTCGATCGTCAGCCGTTCGCGGTCGAATTGGACGGCGCGGCGGGTAGTGGAGAGGTCAGGGTGCATCATTCTTGTCCAAATGGGGTAAATGCCAGAAATCGTAAAAGTTGAACCACTCGAGCGGGGAACGGATGCAGTGGTGCTGCAGGCGCGCCGCGAAGTCGCCGGCCACCTGGGCCAGTACCTCGTCGCGGCCCTTGCGCGGCAGGCGCACCGATTCGCGCAGCAGTTCGAAGTGCACTTCGTAGCCGCGTCCGACGCGGGTCGAGAACATCATGTAAAGCGGGCATTGCAGGATCGAGGCCAGCACGTACGGCCCGACCGGAAACGGGGCATCGACGCCCAGGAACGGCGCCAGCGCCACGCGCGGGTCGGGCGAGACCGGCACGCGGTCGCCGGCGACGACGACGAACTCGCCCCGCCCTACCCGCTCCGACAGCATCATCGCGGTGGCCGGATTCATCTCCGTCACCTGCAGCAGATTGGTCTGGCTGCGCGGGTCGAGCGAGGCAAGCATATTATTGAACGCCTGCGCGTGGCGCGTGTGCACCAGCACCGTCAGGGTCAGGCCCGGCACGTCGTTCGACAGCACGCGGCACAAGTCGGCGTTGCCCAGGTGCGTGCAGACCAGCACCGCGCCGCGCTTTTCGTCCAGCATGCGCCGCAAAGGTTCCATGCCGTGGTGGCTGACCAGGTTCTTGTCGAACAGGCCGCCCCACAGCAGCATCTTGTCGAGAATGGCCTCGGCAAAGCTGCCGAAGTGGCGCAGCACGCCGTACCAGCCGCCGGGCGCCGGCGCGAAAGCGCGCACGCGGTCGAGATAATCCGTCGAAGCGCGGCGCGCGGCCGGCTTGGTCAGCACGTACCAGGCCAGCACGGGATACAGCACCACCCGGAACGGCCAGCGGCCGAACACGCGGCACACCCAGAACAGCAGGCGCATGCCGCCCACGAAGCTCGATTCGGAGATCGCGGCCCAGTGGCCGGCGTGCAGCTTTGTCATGCGGCCCGCCATTTGCGCGCCAGCAGCTTGGGCAGGCGGATCAGCATGCCGAAGAACAGCACGGTATGCATGCGCGAAATGAGCAGGTTGTCGCGAAAGGCCATGAAGTGCGACACGCCGTCGCTCGGGTAGGTCACGCGCGTGGGCAGGTTCACCACCTGCACTTCGTCCCAGAACAGGCGCACCAGGACTTCGGAATCGAAGTTCATGCGCTTGCCCAGCGAGCAGCGCGAGGCCAGCGACACCACCGGCGCCACCGGATAGATGCGGAAGCCGCACATCGAATCGCGGATCGCGAACGACAAGGTGTTAATCCAGATCCAGACGTGGGTCAGGTAGCGCGCGTACAGGCGCAGCTTCGGTACCGACTGGTCGTACACCGGGCAGCCGGCGATGACGGCGTGCGGATGCAGGCGCGCGAGCGCCACGAAGCGCGGAATGTCGCCGGTGTTGTGCTGGCCATCGGCGTCGACCTGCAGCAGGTGCGTGTAGCCGGCCTGCGCGGCGCTGCGAAAGCCGGTCAGCACGGCCGCCCCCTTGCCCTGGTTGACGGCGTGGCGCACCAGCACGACCGTGCCGGGATGCGCCGCAGCCAGCTGGTCGAGCACGCGCGCGCACGACGGCTTGCTGCCGTCATCGACCAGGATGCACGGCAGGCCGTGAGCGAGCACCGCGTCGACCACGGCGCCGATGGCGTGTTCGTGGTCGTACACGGGGATCATCACGCAAGGCTTGAACATGATTTACGCCGCCCGGCCAAAGCGCAGCAGCGAGTGGCAGTAGCCGATGCCGTCGCGCGCGGTGAGCAGTTTGAGGCCGGCCGCTTCGGCCAGGCGCACGTAGTCGCCGCTTTCGTAGATCTTGCTGTTGCCGCTGGCCATGGCCGTGAAATACGGCGAGGTGTTGATCAGGCAGTAGGAAGCGATGTCGTAGCGCTGGCGGTCCCAGAAGGTGTCCATCACCAGCAGCTGGCCCTGCGGCGCCAGTGCGGCGGCGGCGCGTTGCAGGATGGTGGCAATGGCCGGCTCCGAGAAGCAGCTCAAAAATTGGCTCATCCAGATCACGTCCATCCCCGACGGCAGCGCCACGGCCGGGTCGAGCAGGTCGGTCGGGTGCAGGTGCGCGCGTTCGCGCACGCCGGCCGTCTCCAGCGAGGTCGCGGCGACCGACAGCTGGCGCGGCAGGTCGACCAGGTGCAGCTCGACGTCGGCGTTGTAGTCCAGCGCGACGCAGCTGAATTTGCCGGTGTTGGCGCCCACGTCCATCACCTTGCGCGGTGCGGTCGCGAACACGTCCGGCATGATCGAGGGGAACGAGGTATCCGAATAATAGTGGTCGAACGCGAACCAGCTGGTCTTGGCCGGCTCCGACAGTTCCGACAGGCCCTGGTACAGGGTAGGCCACTCGCCCAGGGCTTTCAGGCCGATCGGCTTTTCGGCGTCGAGCGACTCGTCCAGCTTGAACAAGCCCTGGTAGCAGACGTCGTGGTTGAAGTCGATGTTGATCTGGGTGATGCTGTCGGTGAGGACGCAAAAGCCAGCCTTGTCGAGCGCATAGCGGCCATCGTGCACGAACACCACGCCGGCCGACAGGCAGGTCTCCAGCACGACTTTGAGCGCGTACTCGGTCCAGCGGCCGGTGCCCGCCAGTTCGGCGATGGACAGTCCCGTTTCGCCGGCGTCGGCCAGGGTTTGCAGCATGCCGCGCTTCCACGCGTAGCGCACGCACTGGAATACAACCGGGCCGAAGGCGATTTTCTGCGCTTCAAAACGGGCTTCAAAGGCAGTCTGGCGATCAGGGGAGAATTTTTTATCTAACATGCGACGCTTTAGGTTAAGGACCAAACAGGATGCGGCCGCCGGCGTGCTGCCCGGCGTCGGAGAAATAACGGAAATGCAGGGTGCCGCTGGCGCCGTCGTCGGCGCGGTCGTACTTGAGCTCCAGCTGGAACGGGGTGTCGGGCCTGACCACCTGCTGGAACTTGAGCGCGTGGATGGCGCGAAACGCCGGTGCCATCGCAAAGTGCAGGCGAGCGTAGCGAATCGCCCAGTCGACCTGTACCACGCCCGGCAGCACGGCCGCTTGCGTGAAGTGGCCGTCGAAGTAGAACAGGGTTGATGGCACCACCATTTCGAGCAAGGCGCGCTGCGCGTCCTGCTCCAGCAGGCGTACCTGCGGCACGCGCGGACGGGCGTCGCCCACGCCGAGCAGGGCAAGCAGCTGCGCGTGGGTGGTCTTGCCCTGGGCGTTGAGCGGAAATTGATCGAGGTAGCGCCAGCGGCGCGGCAGCGCGACCGCTTCCACCACGCGCCCCAGGTGGGCGCGCAGCAGCGCGTTGAGCGCCTGCTTGCCCTCGGCGTCGAGCAGCGCGCGCCCGCTGGCGGATGGAATCACGAATCCGGCCAGCACCTGGCGCTCGCCGGCCCGCTCGGGGCAGACGATCACGCGCGCTTCGCTGGCCAGGCCGGACGCGACCAGGGCCGCTTCGATGGCGTCGAGCGAGATGCGTTTTTCTTCGATCTTGACCAGGCGGTCGCCGCGCCCGAGCAGCAGGAAGCGCCCGTCCGGCGCCGGATTGACGCGGTCTTCCAGGGCCAGCCAGCCGTCGTCGCCCAGGTGGCTGGAGCGCACTTCGAGGCGGCCGCTGTCGGGCGCGATGCGCCAGGCGACGCCGGGCAGCGCTTCCCACGCACCGGGCGAACCGGGATGGTGGCGGCGCCAGGCCACGCCACCGGTTTCGGAGCTGCCGTAGATTTCGGTCGGGACCTGGCCGAGCAGTTGGGCGGCCGCCACCGATGCCTCGGGCGCGAGCGGGCCGCCGGACGAAAACACGGCGCGCAGGCAAGCCGCCGCCGCGCTCCAGTCCAGGTGGGCCGGCAAGCGTTTCAGGTGGGCCGGGCTGGCGACCAGCACGCACGGGCGCTGTCCGAGCATCCGCGCCAGCTGCTCGGGATAGGCCAGGCTGGCGGCGTGAATCGCGCGGCCGGCGGCCAGCGGCCACAAGACCTTGAACAGCAGGCCGTAGATGTGCTGGTGCGAGACGGTCGAGAAGATCTCGGCCTGGCCGATGGCGGGGCCGAACAGGGCCTCGAGCGTGGCCACTTCGCTGGTGAGCTGCGAGAGTTGTTTCGGGATCGCCTGCGGCGCACCGGTGCTGCCGGAGGTGTGCACCACCAGCGCGGGGAAGGCGCCGTCAGGCCCGCTCCATGGCAGCGTGCAGGCGTCGCCGGGCGATGGCTGCAGCGGGGTCCAGCGCGCCGGGAACTCGCCCAGGAAACAGTCGACCGAGCGCGCCAAGGCGCTGCAACTGGCGTCGAGCGTGTCGGCGGTGAGCCAGACGGTTTTGCCGGCCTGCCAGGCGCCCAGCAGCGCAGCGGCGAATTCGAGGCTGTCCTCGATGTACAGGGCGGCATTGGCGCCGGGCGTACGCACGGCCAGCGCGCGCCATGCTCCCACGCGCGCGCGCAGCGCGCCGATGGTGACCGGCGTGCGGACGGAAGCGGCCTCGCGCCAGCCGGCGATGGCGGCGCCATCGCGCGCGCGCAGAACGGAAAACAGATCAACCATGATGCAATCGCTTAAAGCGCAGACGTACCAAAAATTCAGCGGCGAACAGCAGGCCCATCAGGCCGTACGAGATCACGCCGTTGTACAGCGACCAGACCTCTTGCGAAGCCCACAGCGCGGTGCCCAGCGCAATCGCGCCGTTCACCACGAAAAAACCGCACCACACCTTGGTGACCGTGCGCGTGTACGCCACCGCCGCGGGCGGCAGGTCCGGCTCGCGCATGCGCGCAAAGCGTTCGACCATCGACACCGGCGTGGTGAGCGTATACCCAAAGGCCGTCAGCAAGCCGGCACTGACCAAAACCGGGTACAGCTTCAAGGGCAGCATGGCGTTTCCCATCACCGCCACGGCAGCCAGCACCAGGGCGCCGGCAACCGACCAGCGCGCGGCCACGCTGGCCTTCAGGGCCGGCAGGCGCGCCAGGGCGGCGAGCAGCAGCAGCAGCGCCAGCGAACGCGGCTCCACCCTGCCCTGTCCGTACCAGACGGCCAGCGGATACGACAGCGTGAGCAAGACCGAGATCACGGCCAACGGCGCGGCCAAGCGGCGCATGCTTATAACGCCTGCTCCTCGACCAGATCGTCGAGCGCATTGACCACGTCACCGATGGTGCGGATGGTCTTGAACACTTCCGGCTGCAGGCGCTTGCCGGTCAGCTGCTTGAGCTTGACCGCCAGGTCAACCGCGTCGATGCTGTCGATATCGAGATCGGCGTACAGGTTCGAGTCCGCCGTCAGCGAGGATTTATCGAGCTCGAACATGTCGGCCAGCAGATCGACGACCCACGCATGCAGCTCGTCACGGCTCATATTGTTTACGTCTACCATACAAACTCCTTACTTTTTGCGGTGGGTTTCAATCAGGGCCGCCAGCGCGCGCACCGACGCGAAATGGCTGCGGGTGTCTTCCGAATCGGCCGACAGCGAGATGCCGTAGCGCTTTTGCAGCGCGACGCCCAGTTCGAGCGCATCGATCGAGTCCAGGCCAAGGCCTTCGACGAACAGCGGCGCGGCGCTATCGATATCGTCCACGCTAATATCTTCCAGTTGCAGGACGTCGATGATCAGTTGTTTCACTTCTGTTTCAAGCATGGCCTTGGTACTCTCCAGTAAAAAATTGTTGCAGGTGGTCCGTCAAATGACGTACCGCCATTACTTCGCTCATGTCGCCGCCCAGGAAGGCGCCGACCTCAATGTCGTCTTTCACTTCAAGCCGGAACTGCACGAAGCGCTCCGGCACGCGCCACCACTTGTCGCCCTTGCCCAGCGTGGGCGGCTGGCAGTCGATCAGCACCGGGGTCACGGCGCGCGCGCCGCGCACGGCGATGTTGGCGGCGCCGCGTTTCAGGCTGATCGCGCCGCCCGCCGGGGTGCGCGTCCCTTCCGGGAAGATAATCAGGTTGTTCCCGGCGCGCAGGGAAGCGATGCACGCCTCGACCAGCTGCTCGCCGCTGTCGTTGCTGATGTAGCCGGCGGCCCGCACCGGACCACGGGTGAACGGGTTATTCCACAGGTGGCTCTTGACGATGCAGTCGGCGCGCTTGACGAACGCCATCAGGAACACGGTATCGATCAGTGACGGGTGGTTCGCGAGAATCAGCAGGCCACCCCGTTCGAGCTTTTCGAGCCCGATGAATTCATAGCGCAGCACACCCAGGCCGCGCATCAGGCCCACAAACCCGCGAAAGGTCAGGCGCAGGATGGCGCGTGCCACCGTGACGCGCGCGGCGCGCTCCCACACCACCACCTGCAGCAGCGGGAACACCGCGATGCGCAGCAGCAGGCCGCCGATACCGAAGGCGAGAAAACTGATGCCGGTGGCCAGGACGCGCCAGTAGCGGCCGATCCGGTCAAACATCACGCGTCCAGGTCCAGCGCTGCATGCCCGCCTGGCGCACCAGGCGCGCGGCGCCACTCAACTGGAACCGCAGCACGTCCAGGCCACCGGGCTGGGCCGACACCGGCGCCGTGTCATCGGCGGCGGCGCAGGCCAGGCTGATGGCGTCCGCACCGGGCGCGGTCATCAGCCACGCCCACGCGTGCGGCTGTTCGTCGCAATCCTCGAAATGCGCGAGGGCTTGCGGCAGTGCGCAGTCGTACACCACCAGCAAGACCATGGGCGCGCCGTCGGCCAGCAGGCCGCAGGCTTCGACCACGCCATGTTCGACGGTCGCCGCGCCGGCCGACAGGGCCATGTGATTGGCGCGGTCGGTGCGTGCGATCGAGAACAGGCCGGCGCTGGCGTTATGCACGGCCAGGCCGAAGCCGGTCGGCGACATCGGTTCGCCCTGGGACAACTCGCCCAGCAGGCCGACCGCGCGCGACACTTCACCATGGCGCGAACAAAACACCGCTGCAACATCGGTGCGGCCATCCAGGCAGCGGTAAGCCACTTCCAGCGCCATCTTGCCGAGGAAGCCTGCGCGGCGGCGCAGCATGGCCGGCATCGCGGCCACGGCCGGGTCGGGGCCTTCACCTATTCTTGCCGGTGCCGGTGCCTGCGCCCATCCGGCCCAGGCCTCGGCTGTTGCCAGCCCGGGCGCCCACGCTGTATGGGCAGCAATAGAAAACTTCAGGCCGTCTACTCGCATTTGGTGCTAATTTCTCTAAGGTACATACAGCCTGAATTATAAACTGCCGGTATTGCTGGCTCCTAGAGGAATACTTCCATTCGAGAAACTATAGTAGCGGCAAGCAACAAAACTGCGAATTGTCCCACTGTTACGCGATTTTATGCAAATAAATATCTGATAAACAACACAAGATGGGTATTCAAGGGGAGTGGCGAGCAATAAATGCGACATTCGGCTCAGCGCCAATAGCCGATGAGGGCAAGACAGCGCCTCCGGGGAGAAACAGGAGGGAGCGGGAATCGCAGCGGGATGTTGGCGTTCAATGCAAAACCGGACCTGTGCCGGTTTTGCAATTGCTGGTGTTGCAGGCCCGATGCCGGGCGAGCGAGCAATCAGCGTCGGAGACGAACTTTTACATTACTGCGCTGTCATACCATCATCGGCGGTGATGATGGCGCCGTTGATGAAGTGGCTTTCTTCGGCCGCGAGCAACAGCAGCAAGCCATCCAGGTCTTCCGGTTTGCCCGGGCGCTTGCGCGGCAGCATGTCGATCAGTTTCTGGCCTTGTTCGGTGGCGAAGTACTCTTCATTGATTTCAGTGGATATATAACCAGGACAAATCGCATTGACATTGATGCCATATTTGCCCCACTCCACCGCCATCGCCTTGGTCATTTGCACCACACCGGCCTTGCTCATGCAATACACCCCGATTTGCGGCAGTACGCGCAGGCCGGCAACGGAGGCAATGTTGATAATACGATGCTGTTTTTTCGGATCGCCCTTGGCGCGCTGGATCATGCGCTTGGCCGCTTGCTGGGCCACGAAAAAGGCGCCGCGCAAATTGGTATCCATGACGTAGGAGTAATCTTCCGGCGTCACGTCGATCAGGCGCTGGGTGGTCGAGACGCCCGAGTTGTTCACCAAAATATCGATCGGGCCGGCTTCGGTTTCGGCGTGCGCGATGGCCGACTTGATGCTGGCCAGGTCGGTCACGTCGAGGGACACCACATGGGCGGCGCCGCCGTCGGCTTCGATTTCGGCGCGCAACTCTTTCAGGCGGTCGGTACGGCGTGAAGCCAGCACGACCTGGGCACCGGCACCGGCCAGGGCCTTGGCGAAACGCGCGCCGAGACCGCTCGATGCGCCGGTGATCAGTGCGATTTTTCCTTCGAAATTTACTTCAATACCCACGATCGGCTCCTGTGCGGTGGTCTTGCGAAAGCATAATGATGTCACAAATTGCCAGTATTAGATGGCAGCGTCTAATATTGTCCGTAAAATGGCGCCAAAGTTGCAATCCTCGACAAAAAGCCGCACACTCGTGCTTAAATTTTTCTATCCCATGAAGAGACCATGACAGAGCCTATCAATATCCTCGAACAATACGGTCCGCGCGAAGCGATGGAGTACGACGTTGTCGTCGTCGGCGGAGGCCCTGCCGGCTTGTCCGCCGCCATCCGCCTGAAACAAATGGCGGCCGACAAAGGCCAGGAAGTGTCCGTTTGCGTGCTGGAAAAAGGCGGCGAAATTGGCGCACACATCCTGTCCGGCGCCGTGATGGACCCGCGCGCCCTGACTGAACTGATTCCGAACTGGAAGGAACTCGGCGCACCGCTGAATACCGCCGTGACCGAAGACCGCATCCTGTTCCTGACCGAAAACAAGGCTTACCAGGCACCCGGCTTCGTGACCCCGGCCTGCTTCGAAAACCACGGCAATTACGTGATTTCGCTGGGCAATGTGGTGCGCTGGATGGGCCAGCAGGCCGAAGCGCTCGGCGTGGAAATCTTCCCCGGCTTCGCTGCTGCGGAAATCCTGTACAACGAGGATGGCTCGGTCAAGGGCGTGGCGACCGGCAATATGGGCGTGGACCGCCATGGCAAGCCGACGCCAGCCTTTCAGCTCGGCATGGAACTCCATGCCAAGTACACCTTGTTCGCCGAAGGTTCGCGCGGCCACCTCGGCAAGCAACTGATGGTCATGTACGACCTGAACAAGGGCAAGGACCCGCAGTCGTACAGCATCGGCATCAAGGAATTGTGGGAAATCGATCCGGCCAAGCACAAGCCGGGCCTGGTCATCCACACCACCGGCTGGCCGCTCACCTCGGATACCTATGGCGGTTCGTTCCTGTACCACATGGAAAACAACCAGGTCATGGTGGGCTATGTGATCGGCCTGTCGTACGAGAATCCGTATCTGTCGCCGTATGAAGAATTCCAGCGCTACAAGACGCACCCGGAAATCCGCACCTTTTTCGAAGGCGGCAAGCGTATTTCCTACGGCGCGCGCGCGATCACGGCCGGCGGCTTGCAAGCCTTGCCAAAGCTGGTGTTCCCGGGCGGCGCGCTGATCGGCTGCGAGGCGGGCTTCCTGAACATGAGCCGCATCAAGGGCAGCCATGCGGCGATCAAGACCGGCATGCTGGCGGCCGAATCGGCTTTCGCGGCACTGGGCGAGCAGCGCCAGCACGACGAACTGGCTAGCTTCCCGGCCGCGTTCGAGCAATCCTGGCTGCACGAGGAATTGCACGTGGCGCGCAATGTCAAGCCGTGGCTGTCGAAAGGCCTGTACCTGGGCTCGATCATGACCGGCATCGACCAGCTGATTTTGCGTGGCAAGGCGCCATGGACCCTGCACCGCGATTACGGCGACCATGAATGCCTGAAACCGGCGGCAAACTATGCGCCGATCGCGTATCCGAAGCCGGACGGCAAGCTGACCTTCGACCGCTTGTCGTCGGTGTTTATTTCAAACACCAACCATGCGGAAGACCAGCCGATTCACCTGACGCTCAAGAATGACAGCATTCCGGTGTCGGTCAACCTGGCGCAGTATGCCGGGCCGGAGTCGCGCTACTGCCCGGCCGGCGTGTATGAGTTCGTCAAGACCGACGAGGGCAAGGACCGCCTGCAGATCAATGCGCAGAACTGCGTGCATTGCAAGACCTGCGATATCAAGGATCCGACCCAGAATATCGTGTGGGTGACGCCGGAAGGCGGCGGCGGGCCGAATTACCCGGGGATGTAAGCCCCATGCGCCGGTTCCGCCCATGGCGGGACCGGCGCTGATCTTCAATGCGGCAAGCGCGGCATGCCCGCAGCGGCCATCGCTTCAAATTCCTGCGCCGGCATCGGCCTGGCGAACACATACCCCTGCGCGAAGTCGCAGCCGGCATCGACCAGCAGCGCGCGCTGCACCTTGGTCTCCACCCCTTCCGCCACCACTTTCAGCCCCAGCTTGTGCGCCATGACGATAATGGCTTCGCACAGCGCCAGGTCGCCCACATCGTTTTCCAGCGTGGCCACGAAGGATTGGTCGATCTTCACGTAATCGATGTCGAAGCGCTTCAGGTGCGACAGCGAGGAATAGCCCGTGCCGAAGTCGTCCAGCGCCACTTGCAGTCCCATGGCGCGGAACTGGCGCAGGCGCTCGATGACCTGGTCCGCCCCTTCGAACAGCACCCCCTCGGTAATTTCGATGACGATGCTGTGTGCCGGCAAGCCCAGCTCGTTGAGGTAGTCGAGCCAGCTCAGGTACAGGTCGGCGTCGCGCCGGAACTGCACCGGCGACTTGTTGACGCTGACCTGGAACGATGGGTCGATGCTGCGCTGCCAGCGCTGGACCTGGTGCGCCACTTCGCGAAACACCCAGTCGCCGATCTCGACGATGAGCCCGTTCGACTCGGCAAACGGGATGAATTCGGCCGGCCCCAGCAAACCACGGGTCGGATGACGCCAGCGCAGCAGCGCCTCGGCCTTGTGCACGGCGCCCGTTTGCAGCGAGACGATGGGCTGGTACACGATCTCGAACTGGCGCAGCGCGATGGCCGCGCGCAGGTCGGCGGCAATGCTCTGGCGCGCCTGGGCGGCGTGTTGCAGGTCGGGCGTGACATAGCTGAACTGGTGGCCGCCCGCGTTTTTGGCGGCGACCATGGCGCGGTCGGCGCGGTCGACCAGCTGGTCGATGTCGCGCGCGTCGGGCGGGTAGAGGGCGATGCCGATGCTGGCCGACACAAAGGCAAGTTCGCCGTCCAGGTCGAACGGCAGGGCCAGCGCGGCAATGATGGCGTGGGCAATGCGCTCGACGCTGCCGATATGGTCGAGCCCTGCCAGGATGACGGTGAATTCGTCGCCGCCCAGCCGTGCCAGGGTATCGCTGGAACGCACGCAGCTGGCGATGCGGCGGCTCGCTTCCATCAGCACCAGGTCGCCGCGCGCATGGCCCAGGCGGTCGTTGATCGCCTTGAAGTGGTCGAGGTCGATGAACAGCAGCGCCAGGAACGCGGCGCCGCGGTCGGCCTTGCGCGTCTCGTGGCGCAGCCGGTCCATGAACATGTGGCGGTTGGGCCGCCCGGTGAGCGTGTCGTAGTTGGCCTGATGCCAGATCAGCTCGGTTGACTGCTTGTGCTCGGTGATATCGGTGACCAGCGCCAGCACGCCCAGGCAGGCGCCGTCGGCGTCGAGGATGGGACTGCTCGAGATGGAGGTCCAGACCACCCTGCCATCCTTGCCGATGAAGCGGTATTCCTGGGCGATGGGTTGGCCGTGGGCGTGCCCGGCTCCGCATCGGGCGAGCATGGCGATGCCGTCGTTGTCCATGAACGAGAGCAGCGGGCGGGCCAGCATCTCTTCGATGCTGTAGCCGAGGATCTGGGCCATGCGCGGGTTGACGAACGTGGTGTTGGCAGCGGCATCGATCTCCCAGATGCCCTCGCCGGCGCTGTGGACGATGCGGCGGAAGCGCTCTTCGCTGCGTTCGAGCGCGGCCAGCCTGCCTTCGGCGCGCTCGACCAGCAGGCGGCAAGCCTGGCCGCTGCCGTCGGCGCTGCCACGCAGGGTGACGTCGCCCCCGCCCGCGTCCGGCGTTCGCAAGCGCACGCGGCAGGTTTCAGCGCTGTCGCTGTTGAGGGCGCGGGCGAAAAAGCCGTCGAAGTCGGGCAGGAAGGCGGGCACCACGAAAGTGCGGAAATGGTGCAGCCCGGGATGGGCGCGCGCCACGCCCAGCATGGTGGCGCCGACTAGATTTACTTGAAGAACGGTGCTGTCGAAGGCCAGCAGGAAGTAGCCGACGGGGGCCAGCAGATACAGCTCGCCGGCGCGCGCCAGGTCTTGCTCGTGGTGCAGGCGTGCGAGGGTGACGCCGCTGCTGTCGGTGGAGGGGCCGGCAAGTCGCTGCGGGCCAGCGCGGGCAAGGGGGCTGGCTGGCCCGGGTCGAAGGCAAAGGCGCCGCCGGGCAAGGCGTGATCGGCGCGGCGGGCATGTGCCTGCGCTGAACCACCCTGTGCTGCCGGATCGTGATCGTTGTCCATCTCACCTCGCACACATTGCACACGCCAGCGGACACCTGCCACACCGGCACGCGCTGGCGCACAACGGAGATGGAAGCACTGTTCACAAGACTAGCATGGGCGCGGGCGCCATGTCGAGCGCCACCACCGATGGTGCCGCAGATTGCGCGAAGGCGGCGAACACGGCTAGTGGTGCGCGCGGTTCAGGCGCCGTTCAAGATAGCGCTGCAGCGCCTCGAACAGCAGGCTCAGGCACCAGTAGATCAGGGCCGCGGTCATATACAGCGGCAAGGGATTGGCGCTGCCGGCGACCGCTTCCTTGGTCGCAAGCATCAGCTCGCTAATGGTGACGACCGAGACCAGCGAGGTATCCTTGATCAGGCTGATCAAGGTATTGCTCATCGATGGCACGGCCACGCGCAGCGCTTGCGGCAGCACCACGTGGTACAGGGTGGCCCAGTAACCCAGGCCCAGGCTGAAGCTGGCGCGCCACTGGCCCTGGCTTACGCCCAGCACGGCGCCGCGCAAGCTCTCCGAGAGGAAGGCGCCGGCATTGAGCGACAGCGCCAGCACGCCGGCCACCACCGGCGGGAAGTCGATGCCGATGCTGGGCAGCCAGTAATAGATGACGTACAGCTGCACCAGCAGGGGCGTGCCGCGCATCGCGCTGACGTACAGTTCGGCCGGCGCGCGCACCAGTTTCCAGCGCGACAGGCGCATCAGTGCCGTCGGAAAGCCCAGCGCCAGCCCGCCGACCATCGAGGCCAGCGCAAAGATCACCGTATAGCCGGTGCCCTTGAGCATCGAGGGTGCGGCGTCGCGCAAGAGTTCGGCCAGCGCGCTCCAATCCATCGGCACCGGCCCGGATCAGGGCTGCGCGGCCGGGCGGCTGACGTCGCTACCGAACCATTTGAGCGAGATTTTCTTGAGGCTGCCGTCGGCCTGGGCCTCGGCCAACGCGCGGTTCAAGGCAGCCTTGAGCTGGGGGTTGCCCTTGCGCACAGGAATGCCCATGCGCTCGACATTGCCGACGCGCGCGCCGGCCTGGATCGGCAGCTTGGAGTGATTGAGCAGGTAAGCCACCATCAGGCTGTCGTTGAGGGCGGCATCGATGCGGCCGAAGGCCAGGTCTTGCAGCGTTTCCGGCGCGGCCGGATAGCTGCGCACGTCGACGCCGGGCACGGCCTTGGCCTGCTGTTCGTACACGCTGCCCTGCCCCACGCCCAGTTTCTTGCCCTTGAGGTCAGCCAGGGTGGCGTACGTCGCCTTCTCGTTCTTGCGCACGATCAGTTGCGGGCTCGAGTAAGTGTAAGGCTCGGAAAAATCGAAGGTTTGCTCGCGCTTGGGATTGATGCCCACCTGGCTGACGACCACATCGAACTTGCCGGCGGCCAGCCCGGCCAGGATGGCGCTCCACTCGGTGGTGATGAATTCGGGTTTCAAGCCCAGCCGCGCGGCCAGCAAGGTGGCGACGTCGACGTCGTAGCCGGCCAGCTGGTTGGTCTTCAAGTCCTTGAAATTGAATGGCGGATACGTGCCTTCCATGGCGATTTTCAGCGTGCCGCGCGCCTTGGCGCTGGTGAGCAGGTCGGCGCTGGCGGCGGGCATGGCCAGGGCGGCGCCGATCAGGGCAAGGGTCAGGGTCAGGCGGCGACGGAACTGGATAGGCATGGAGTCTGGAATGTGATGGAATAGAAAAGCAGTTTAGCGCGAATAGCTGGCCTTACGGTGGCGTCCGCCAAAATTATGGCCGACCACCAGGGTCGTGCTGGCGACCAGGGTCGACAGTCCGATGATGAGCTGCACCAGTTTATCGTCCGGCAGCACCCACAATTGGCCCTGCGGCGCCTCGACGCCGGTGGCGGCCATGATCAGGGGCGCGATCCAGGCGGCATCGTCGTCGACATCGAGGATGACGGCGTCGGCGCTGGTCTGCATAGTGATATTGCCGCCCTCGGCCAGGGTGAAGCAGACGCCGTAGCCGGTTTCGTGCGGGGCGATGTGTTCGGTCAGGCTTTGGTTGTGCTCGTCGATCCACAGTTCGACGTCTTGCGGGGTTTCGAGTGCGGTCCAGGGGCGCGGGCGAAAGCGCGGCGCGGGCGCGGGTGTTTCTGAGTTCATTGCGTCCTGAGAGTAAGCGTTTAACGGCGCGTATCGTACGGCATTTCCAGGCGCGCGTACATGGAACCAGTGCGCGCGCGGGAGGTCATAGTAGCGTTAACGGGGGGGGTGAGGAAGCACACGGAGAAATACCACCGGCCGGGCGATGGCTACCGGTCCGAATTCGAGGAATTCATGCACGGATTCCTGGCGCGGCATCCCGAGGTTCAGGAGGATCGCCGGCGCGGCTGGGATATCTGGTGGGATCACCGCGTCGATCTGGATGAGCTCGACAAGCAGCGCGAGAGCGAGCTGCCGCTCAAGCCGTATGTGTATGACTAGCTCTAGTCGTTGGTCAAGGAAAATTCTTATTGCAATTTAGAATTTTCACGGTATCATGAAGTTGCGCGGTTCGCTTATTTGGTAAAGCCCAGTCAGGAGTGTCTCAGACCGAATGACTGATAACCAGGTTCGATTCCTGGACCACGCACCAGATTGCTCCGCATGCCCGTCGGCATGCATCAACAAGCAGCTCCTGCCGCTGCGCAGCTGCTGGTGCTCACCCACCTCCTCCGCCCCAAGCTTGGCCCCGCTGCATGGCGCGGGCAGCTGGCCCGGCACGAGCGCCCTGCAAGAGAATCCCCTAAGATGCGCTCATGCCGTCCCCGGCCGATCCACGGCCCACGCGCTGTTCGGCCGGGATATCGCACGATGCCATCGCGCTGCACCGGCCGAATGGCAATGACGCCACTCTTGACTGATGGCCTGTTGCGCTTTCGCGAGTCCGGCCGCGATCTGGTCGTCGATCAGCTTGCGCTAGCCCGGCCCCAGCTTGTTCCGCAAGTGCCCATCCATCACCGCGTTGAAGGCAGCCGAGTATGCCCCTGCTTTATGCAGGCCCGCCAAGTCGACTCAAGGTATGGACACAACGGGGAGCCCGATTACGTTCCCGAATTTCTCGCGTCTTGATGTCGACTCGCCAAGGCGACAGTGAGATTTCCCGGACATCAATTTCGTACTCCGGATGGTCGTTCGGGCAGGGCCTGGCAGCTAGCAG
>NZ_JAQOZV010000076.1:0-29314 GCF_030348125.1 Massilia sp. DJPM01 | reverse complement strand
CTGTGCCTGTGCCTGTGCCTGTGCCTGTGCCTGTGCCTGTGCCTGTGCCTGTGCTTGTGCTTGTGCCTATGCCTGTAGCGCCGCTGGCCAAGCCTGCGTTGCCCGCATTGCCTGCGCCGCTGAAGCGGCCCGTGCCGCGTCCGGGTCGGGTCTCCGCCAGCAAGCGGCGCATGGCGTTGACCGTGACATCCCACGAGGTGCCGGCCACGATGGTGCGCATGGTGGCGCCCATGGCGGCGCGGCGTTCGGGCGTCATCGCCAGGGCTGCCTCGCACGCCGCCAGGAAGCCGTCCGCATCGCGCGCGATCGCGACCACGTGGCCGTACGGACGGGCGACGTCGGCGATATCGGTGCTGACGATGGGCAGTTCGGCGGCCATGTATTCGAGCACCTTGGTCGGGCTGATGAAGCGGGTAGCATCGTTCAGCGCGAACGGCAGCAGGCATACATCCCAGCCGGCCAGCAGGCCAGGCAGCGCTTCGTAAGGCTGCTGCCCCAGGTAGTGGATATTGGGGCGCTGCGGCAGGCTGGCGGGGTCGATTTTCATGACCGGCCCCACCATCACCAGTTGCCAGTCGGGATGGGCGTCGGCCAGCGTAGCGACCAGGGGCGCGTCGAAGCGCTCGTCGATCACCCCGTAAAAGCCCAGGCGCGGTGCGCCGATGCCGGCCTGGAGCGGATGGCCGTTATGACGCCCGAGCGCGCGCTCGAAGTGGCGCACGTCGACGCTACTGGGAAAGCAGTGCGCATTGGTGTGGCGCTCGCGCTTGGCCTGATACAGGCTGGGCCCGCCGGCAAACACCAGGTCGGCCAGGTTCAGCAGGGCCGTTTCGCGTTGCAGCAGCTGGCGCGGAGGATTCTTGAATGCCGCCAGCTCGTCCATGCAGTCGTACACCACCAGCCCCGCATGCAGTTCCTGTAGCAACGGCAGGGCCATCGGTGTATAGAACCAGGCGATGGGGTGCTCGCCGGGCTCGACCAGACCGGCCAACATCGGTTGCAGCAGGCGGATCTGGTCATCGTGGAAGCCATGCGCGTGCACCGGCGTGTGCGGCCGGTACACGGTCACGTTGGGAACCGGTGTCGATTGTTCCATGTAGCTGTCGCCATCATCGTGCACGGGCTCCTCCACAAAGAGGATGCGGAAATATTGCGCCAGCCGCGACAGCAACTGCTGCGGCCGCTGGTAAACAAAATCCCAGCGCAGGTGGCAAAAAACGATGATCGTCGACATGCTATCTCCTTTCGCCCATCCCGGGCGTATGTTGGCAAAGTGATGTGTCCTACTGACCCGCGGCGCCGTCCCGCGCGGGTGGTGCCAGCGGCTCGTCAGGCAATTTCGGGGTAGCATTCCTCCTTCGCATCATCGTTGCGCGTGGCGGCGCTGATCAGTTCGAGCGGGATCTTGGGCGTGCGGTCGGCGCACAGCAGGCCGTTCGCTTCCTGGAAGGTGTCGCTGAATTGGGTGTAGCAAAAGCCGCTGAACATGGTCGTGCTGTTGACCACCGCCAGCAGGCGCCGGTACAGGTCGAGAAAACTGTCTTCGGTGTGGGCGCGCGAGTAGCCCCAGGTGTGCGCGCTGCCGTTGTGCTTGTCGAAGGCGACGCCGCCGAATTCGGTCAGCACGATGGGTTGGCCCCGGTGTGGAAAGCCGTCCAGCGTCAGGATGCGCCCGCCCGGACGGCGCTGGTCGAACAGGGTGCGCGTCGGTTCGCTGGTGGTGTAGCGCGCCGCCAGCTTGTCGGGATTGCAGTCGTAGTCGTGGATGCCGAGGATGTCGGTGGCCGACGCTTCCCAGCCATCGTTGCCGATCACCGGCCGGGTCGCGTCGAGCGTCCGCGTCAGGTGGTACAGGGCTTCGACCGCATTGCGGTGGGCCTGGGTGAGGGTCAGGTTCGGCACGCCCCAGGATTCGTTGAAGGCCACCCAGACGATGATGCACGGGTGGCTGTAGTCGCGTTCGATGGCCTCGGTCCACTCGCGCACCATGCGCGTGATGGCCTTGGGGCTGAAGCGGTAGGCCGATGGCATTTCTTCCCACACAAGCAGGCCGAGCCGGTCGGCCCAGTACAGATAGCGCGGGTCTTCGATCTTCTGGTGCTTGCGCACGCCGTTAAACCCCATGGCCCTGGCCAGCTCCACGTCGCGCTTGAGGGCCGCGTCCGACGGCGCCGTGAGCAGCGATTCGGGCCAGTAGCCCTGGTCGAGCACCAGCCGCAGCGCGTAGGCGCGGCCATTCAACATGAAGCGGTCGCGGTTGATCGCCACCGAGCGCAGCGCCGTGTAGGAACGCACCATGTCAAGCACCTTGCCCCGATGGTGCAGGCTCACCTCGGCAGTGAGCAGGGTGGGCCGCTCGGGACTCCACAGCAGCTCGTTGCGCGAGTCGTCGATGCCCGGATCGGACAAGGCGATCTTGCGGTTGGCCTCGTTGCCGAGCAGCTTGTAGTGATCGTCGGCCAGCAAATTGGCGCCATGCCAGATCTTGACCTCGACAAACAGGTGTTCCGTGATGTCGCCGGTGGCAAAGATTTCGCAGCCGATTTCGTAGGTCTCGAAAATCGGCGTCCAGCGCAAGCTCTGAATGTAGGTCGACGCCACCTGCTCGATCCACACCGTCTGCCAGATGCCGGTGGTGCGCGGATACCAGATCGAGTGCGCGTCGAGCAGCCAGTCCTGCTTGCCGCGCGGCTTGGCCAGGTCGTGCGGGTCATCCTCGACGTACACCGTCACGACCTGCGTGCCCTCCTCCCTGAGCACACCGCTGATATCGGCCGAAAACGGCGTGTGTCCGCCCTCGTGTTCGGCCACCAGGTGCTGGTTGACCCAGACCCGGGCGCGGTAGTCGACCGCGCCGAAATGCAGCAGGGTGTGGCCCGCGTGCGGCGCCAGATGGAAGGCGCGTTCGTACCAGCACACCGTGTGGAAGCCCATGTCGCCGATACCGCTGGCGCGCGACTCCGGCGCGAACGGCACCTCGATCTGGTGCGTCCACTCGGTCGCGCCATCGGGCATGCGGCAGCGCCGTTCATCGTCGAACATGAATTTCCACGGCCCGTTCAGGCTGATCCAGTGCTCACGCACGAGCTGCGGTCGCGGATACTCGAATTGATTCATTGGTGCTCCTCGTCGTGGGCATGCGACGGCACTGGCCGCCGGCGCGGCGCAAGGCTGCGTGACGCCGCATGTGGAACAACAGGCGCGCGCCACGCCGCGAACAAGCGCTGTTATCGCGCACTGGGAACGGATGCTAGCACGCCAATTTTGCGCATTTTCACACCCCGCAAAGGCAAGATTTCCAGGTGAAAATGGCTTGTGACCAGTGGCGTTCAATCATATGGAACGCAACGGTTTTTCTGAGAGGGAGAGGCGATGTTCGCTGAGTTTTTGAGGTCGAAACTGGTTACATAAAGTAGGCTGCTGCCTACATCAAAAATCGGCGTTTTTACGGTTACGAACCAAACGAACGGGAGGACCCGGCGCGCGCGGCCCGCTGCGCGCCGGGTTACCAGCGAACCGCTATTTGGCCAGTTCGGCCATGACGGCCGTGTACATCTGCAAGTTCAGCATGAGCTGCTTGACGGTGATGAATTCGTGTTCGGAGTGACCCGAATACACCGTCCCCGGCATGCTGGGGCCGAAGCTGACCGCGTTCGGGAACAGGCGCGAGTTGGTGCCGCCGCCGATGGAAATCGGGCGCGGATTCTTGATGCCGGTGTAGTAGGAAAACACGGACAGCAAGGTCGGCACCTGGGGCGCGCTTTTCTGCAGCCACGGTTCCGTGATCTCGACCTTCACATCGGCCAGCGCGATGCGCCGCGCCTGCCACTGGGTCAGCGCCTCGTTCACTTCGCGGGTCAGCTGTTCGGTGCTCTTGCCTTGCGGACGGCGCAGGTTCACATGCAGCGAGATCCCGGCCTCGCCCTGCTTGATGACGGTCGGCGCCACGGTCATCGGCCCCATGAATTTATCGCGGTAAGCGATCGTGCCGAACTTTTCCCCGTAGATGCCGGTCCCGATCAAATCATTGAGCAGATTGACCATGGCGCCGGCCGTGGTGTTCGGCCACGGCTGACCATTGAGCGCATCGGCCAGCATGCTGACCGCGTTGACGCCGTCTTCCGGCTTGGACGAGTGTGCCGACAAGCCTTGCGCCTTGACCAGCAGCTGCTTGCCCTGGCGGCTGAAGGTATAGCGCATGCCGCCTTGGGCGCTGGCGCGCTGGCGGATGTTCGCTTCCAGTTCCGGCGTGGCATCGTCGATGGCGGCGCTGGCGTCTTCCGGAATCTGGCTGCCGAAAAAGCCGCCGCCGAAGGCAACCAGCGCAGCCTTGCCCGCCGGCGCTGGCGCCTGCGGCGGCACCGTCACGCTGATCGTGCCGTAGCCCTTCTCGGCCGTCACCACCGGATACTCGGCGTCGAGCGTGATGTTCACCTGGGGCGGCTGGTGCGTCTTGAGAAACTCGGTCAGCGGCCCCCAGTCCGATTCCTCGGCCATGTACACATACAGTTCCAGCCGTTTCGCCAGCGCCAGCTTGCTGTCCTTGATCGCCTTCATCGCATACAGGGCGGTCGCGATCGGTCCCTTGTCATCCTCGGTGCCGCGTCCGATCAGGCGCCCGGCCTCGCTCGTCTTGTCCAGCTCGAAGGGCGACTTTTTCCACTTGGAGGGGTCGACCGGCTGGATATCGCCGTGCGTGATGATACCGACCCGCTCGCTGCCGCTGCCCAGGCCGATGACCATCACATAGCCATGGTCGGTGTAATCGAGGCCGAGCCGCTCCGCCTCGCTCTTGAGGTAGCTCTTGAAACCGAGGTGCTGCGGATTGCGCTCGAACGGCAGCGCCGGGTCGGCGACCGTATTGAAGCTGACCATCTTCGCCAGGCTGTCGATCAGCGCGGTACGGTAGTTCGCGGCCGCATGGGCTGCCGCGCGCAAGGCCGCTTCCCCCGGTGCAGGCGGGGGAGCGGCACCGGCAGCGGTGCTCAGGCAGCACAGCAGGCTGGCGAGGACGAACGAGTGGCGCATGGTGACATCCTGGACGTTGGGTTTGCGGAACGTCAAAGTCTATCACCGCCGGCCATGCTGCGCAGGCCCCGGGCGCGCGGCGGCAAGCGCAGTGCCCAAGAGCACGGGCGCAAGCGGGCGCCGCAAGCGGACGCCGCAAGCGGGCGCCGCAAGCGGACGCCGCAAGCGGGCGCCGCAAGCGGGCGCCGCAAGCGGGCGCCGCAAGCGGACGCCGCTAATGCTGGCGCGCGGCCATCTTGCTCAACAGGTAAATAGCGTACAGCGAGGCGATGCCGACCAGCGCATACACCAGGCGCGACCAGCTTGTGCGATCGCCGAACAGCGTCGCCACCAGGTCGAACTCGAAGGCCCCGACCAGGCCCCAGTTGATGCCGCCGACGATCATCAAGACCATCGCCGCCCAGTCGAGGGCGGAAAATTGGGTCGCGTGCAGCGCGCCGCCGGCATTGCGGCGTTCCGGGATATGGCGGCGTTCGTTTGCGGGTGCGTTCATTGTTGCCATTATTGCCTCCTTGTGATCTCCACCAGAATGGTGGCGTCACGGTAGGACAGCAAACCGGGGCATAAAGTTTTCGCCATCGCGCAGGCCGACGCCGCGCGCGCCGCGCTTCCGGTATGGTGGGGGACAAAACCACCATCCCGGGAGTGAGCCCATGAGCGAAAAGAGCATCAAGCGCCTGCATCCGGCCCAGCGCGACGACATCGGCGACCTGCTGACCCAGCGCCCGCTGCCGGGACCGTACGCCGACCAGATCGATCCCTTCCTGTTTCTCAATCATCACGGACCGCAGCACTACCCGCCGGGCAACCGCGGCCTGCCCTTCGGTCCGCATCCGCACCGCGGCTTCGAGACCGTCACCTTCATCGTCGACGGCAGCCTGATGCACAAGGATAGCGCCGGGCACGAGAGCGTCGTCGGCGCCGGCGGCGTGCAATGGATGACCGCTGGAAGCGGCATCGTGCATGCGGAAGTGTCGCCGCCGGCGTTTCGCGCGCAAGGCGGGCAGCTCGAAATCCTGCAGTTGTGGATCAACCTGCCGGGACGCCTGAAGATGAGCGCGCCGGCGTACACGGGATTGCAGCGGGACGATATGCCGACCATCGGCCTGGACGGCGGCAAGGTCGACCTGCACCTGGTCGCCGGCCAGTGGAACGGCATCAAAGGCCCGGTGCAATCGCTGACCGGTGTCTTCATGAGCACGGTGGCGATGCGCGCCGGCGGCCAGTTGCACGTACCGGATCTGCGCGCGCGCAATGTGTTTTTGTATGTCGTGCGCGGCACCGTGGACATCAACGGCGACCGTGCCGACGCCTTCCACCTGGCCGAACTGAACGACGAAGGCGACGCCCTCAGCATCAGCGCCGAGACCGATGCCCTGCTGATCGTCGGCCACGCCACGCCGATTGGCGAGCCGGTGGTATCGCACGGACCGTTCGTGATGAATACGCGCGAGGAAATCCAGAGCGCCATTGCCGACTTCGAGGCCGGCCGTTTCCAGGGCCTGCGTTAAGACTGGAGCAGCGCCTCGGTCGACAGCACCAGCGTCTCCTTGATCTCCTCCATCACCACATAACTCTTCGACTGCGCCGCGCCGGGCAATTGCAGCAGCATGTCGCCGAGCAGCTTGCGGTACTCCGCCATCTCGTGGATGCGCGCCTTGATCAGGTAATCGAAGTCACCCGACACCAGATGGCATTCCTGCACCTCGGGAATGCGCAGCACCTCGCGCCGGAACTGCTCGAAGGCCGAGGCCGACTTCTGGTTGAGCGTAATTTCCACAAACACCAGCAGCTTGGCGCCCAGCGCGGCCGGATCGACGCGCGCGTAATAGCCGCTGATGACACCGTCGCGCTCCATGCGCTTGACGCGCTCGATGCAGGGCGTGACCGACAGACCGACCCGCTCGCCCAGGTCCTTCATCGAGATGCGGCCTTCGTTTTGCAGGATGCGCAGGATGTGGCGGTCGAGCTTATCGAGGCTGCGGGTCGATTCTTTAACGATTCGCATGAAATTCCACTAAATACGTGCAGTTATACGTGAACAAAGACTAGTTGAATCGCAATAATATAGCGGAAATTCTTGAATCCTATATTTTTCTCCGGAGAGACCATGCGTGTCGTCATTTTGGGTAGCGGCGTTATCGGCGTGACCACTGCTTACTACCTGGCCAAGGCCGGCCACGACGTCACCGTGCTCGACCGCCAGCCCGGTCCGGCGCTGGAAACGAGCTTCGCCAATGCCGGCCAGATTTCGCCCGGCTACGCCTCGCCCTGGGCCGCGCCCGGGATTCCCCTCAAGGCCATGAAATGGATGCTGCAGCGCCATGCGCCGCTCTCCATCACGCCCGACGGCACCACCTTCCAGCTCAAATGGATGTGGGACATGCTGCGCAACTGCACGGCTGACCGTTACGCGGTCAACAAGGAACGCATGGTGCGCCTGGCCGAGTACAGCCGCGATTGTTTCAAGACCTTGCGCGAAGAAGCCGGCATCAGCTACGAAAGCCGGCAGCGCGGCACCATGCAGCTGTTCCGCACCGAACAGCAGTTTGCCAGCGCCGAAAAAGACATCAAGGTGCTGCAGGATTCCGGCGTGCCGTACGAACTGCTCACGCGCGACCAGCTCGGCGACGCCGAGCCGGCGCTGGCGCTGGTCAAGGACAAGCTGGTCGGCGCGCTACGCCTGCCCAATGACGAGACCGGCGACTGCCAGCTGTTCACCACCCGCCTGGCCGCGATGGCCGAAGCGCTGGGCGTACGCTTTCGCTACAACGTCGCCATCGACCGCCTGGCGGTGACGGGCAACGCGATCAGCGGCGTGCATTGCGGCGACGAGCTGGTGCAGGGCGACGCCTATGTGGTCGCGCTGGGAGCGCACTCGACGGCGCTGCTCACATCGATCGTCGACATTCCCGTGTACCCGATGAAAGGTTACTCGATCACCGTGCCGATCACCGATGCCAGCAAGGCGCCGGTATCAACCATTCTGGACGAGAGCTACAAGATTGCCGTGACCCGTTTCGACGACCGCATCCGCGTCGGCGGCATGGCCGAGATTGCCGGTTTCGACCAGCGCCTCAATCCGCGCCGCCGTGCCACGCTCGAAATGGTGGTCAACGACCTGTTTCCGGGCGCGGGCGACAGCGCGCGCGCCACGTTCTGGACCGGGCTGCGGCCGATGACGCCGGACGGCACCCCGATTGTCGGGCGCACCGCGCTGGGCAATCTATTCCTCAACACCGGGCACGGCACCCTGGGCTGGACCATGTCATGCGGCTCGGCGCAGATGCTGGCCGACCTGATGTCGGCCAAGCGCCCGGCGATCCGCTTCGACGACCTCTCCGCCGGCCGCTACCAGGGTCGCGGCAGCGACGCCCGTCTCGACCTCGCCAACGCCTGACGCCAAAAACTCCTACTACAGCAGTAAAACCACCTACAACCGGGGTCTGACCTCTGATTAGCAATGCGGCTCGGCGCAGATGCTGGCCAACCTGATGTCGGCCAAGCGCCCGGCGATGCGCTTCGACGACCTCTCCGCCGGCCGCTACCAGGGTCGCGGCAGCGACGCCCGTCTCGACCTCGCCAACGCCTGACGCCAACGACGCCGACGCCGACAAGCGCAGTAAAACCACCTACAACCGGGGTCTGACCTCTGATTAGCAATATTTTTGTTGCTAGTTGGAGCTCTGACCCCGGTTGTAGGCGTTTTGGACTCAGCCGTAGGAGTTCGCTCGTTGTAAAACGTAAACACAGCTGCCGCCGATATATTTTCCGCCGCGCATCTATGTTACTGTTTGATCACTGTTCGTGTATCGGATGACCATCCGCTACACCATGATTCAGCGCCAGCACCCAGACTCGGTGTCCATCGCATTTTTCGGACACCTGTGCGGGGCGAAACCCTTTTTATACTTACCGCGCAGCATTGCGCGCGCGGTGCTTTGTCCAGGATAAATATGAAGAAAAATCTCTCATGGATGTTGGCAGTGACTACCCTGGCGCTTGCCGCCAATGCCGGCGCTAGCGCGATCGTCATCGAATCGGCTTCCGCCACCCCGTCCGGCCCCTTGTCCAGCGCAACGGATTATCGCAGCGCCGTCGATGCCGCCCTGCTCGGCCCCACCCATGCGTCAGTCAGCGTCGCTTCGTACGACCATATTACCCACGCCAGCCTGTTCGGCGGCAGCAGCAATTTCGCGCTCAAGTCGACCATCAGCTTCGGCGTCAGCGACGCCAATGCCGGCTTGTGGCAGTTCCGCGCAGGGGTCGATTTCGGCTACGGCGGCGCGCTGTTCCTGAACGGCGTGGCGCTCGATGCGAAGAGCCACGATATCTGGTGGGACAGCCAGTACACCAACCCGTCGCAGTATTTGGGCTCCACGGTGAACTTGGGAGCGGGAAATCACACGCTGACCATCTATGGCTTCGAGGGATGCTGCGATGGCGGCCAGCAAGCGCAGTTCATGGCGCCAAGCGGCACCTTCACCAGCTTCAGCACGTCGGATAATCTCATCAGCGCGGTCCCGGAACCGGAAACCTATGCCATGTTCCTGGCTGGCATGACGATGCTGGGCTTCATGACCCGCCGCCGCAATCGTCCGGCAAACATCAGCGCCTGACCAGCGGCCGGGAGGCCGGTAGCGGTCTCCCGACCCAGCCTTGTCACTCCACCGTAATCGGCAGGTCGCGTCCGTTGAGCGCTTCGTTGCCGACATAATCGGCCGCAAAGATGCGGATCAGGTAGTCGCCCGGCGCCAGCGCGGCCGGATCCCATCCCCCGGTCTTGGCCACGCCGTCGCGCACGGTGTTGGTCACCACATATAAAAACCGCGTGGTCGCGCTGCCGTACACGGTGATGCCGCTATTGTCGGCGTAGGCCAGCTTGACGCTTTCCGGGTCCGGCGGCAACTTGTTGAATTCGATGTTGATCAGCGGCTGCTCGAATCCGGCCAGCGGCGTGCCATCCGCCCGCAGCACCTGGTAGCCGACCTTGTACAAACCCAGCTTGCGCCGCGCGGCATTGCCGTCGGCCTGGTCGTAGGCGTCGACCACGATCCCCAGCGGCCCCGCGCCACGCGCCACCAGCACCCGCTTGCCCGGCTTGCGCGCCAGCGCCGTCCCGGCCGCGTCGACCAGCCCGATCTTGTCGATGCGCGGCGCCACCTGGTCGCTGAAGCCCGTGAACGGCAGGATCAGCGGATTGGCTTCCGCCCCGCCCGGCTGGTACACGAGGTGCACATGGAACATGCGGTTGACGGTACCGAGCGCGTCGCCCACATGGAAGCGCGTGCCGCGCTTGACGCGCATGCGCGCCGCCTTGCCTTTGTCGTCGGCCAGCATGATGAAGCGCGTTGGGTCGAGCGGCGCATCCTTGACCGTGCGCCCGACCCGCATGTGGATGTAGGCCATGCTGTCGACGCTCATGCCTTCGCCAACCTCGCCGAAGGCCCAGTTGGGCGCGGGGCTGCTGACTTTTTCGTCGGCCACCGCCAGCACCGGCACGCCCATGTCGGCCTGGACATCGAGGCCGCTGTGAAAATGATGCCGGCTCTCGCCGCCATAACTGCCGCGCACTTCGCCGATCGTGCCGACCACTTCGCGCCGCTGGTCCTGCGGCTTGAACGGCCATGGAAAGCGCGCGGGCGCGGCGGCCGGCGCCGGCGATACCGCCGCCGCAACAGGCTGGGACGCGCTCGCCGTTGCCGGCACCGGCGCTGTCGCGGCGGCGACCAGCGCCGGCGCCTTGGGCGCCAGCACCGCGGTCGCGCCATCGCGCAATGGCGCGACCCGGTGCACGGTGCGCTTCACGGCATCGGCCACATACAGCGCGCCCTCGCGGTCGACCGCTATCGCACTCGGCCGGCTAAAGCGCAGCGCCTTGTGGTCGCCAATCTCGATGTCGACGCCAATCCCGGTCAGGCCGCGCAAGCTGCCGTCGGGACTGACCTGCAGGATGCGTCCGCGCCAGATATCGCCCACATACAGAAAGCCGTCATGCGTGAGCGCCAGGCCCACAGGGCGGCGCAGCAGCGGTTTGTCGGCGTCTTCCGGGGCAATCGCCAGGGTGCTTACCTGCCCGTCCGGCGCCAGCTTGCGCAGCGCGCCGTTGCTGGTGTCGGCCACATACAGGTTGCCCCTGGCGTCGGCCACGACCGAGGTGGGCGTGTCGAAGCGGGCAGCATCGGCCGCTCCGTCGACATAGCCGGGCGCGCCGCCGGCGAGCGTGCTAACCGTGCCGTCGGGCGCGATCTTGCGGATGCGGTCGTTGTAGGTGTCGGCCACATACAGCGCGCCGGCCTGGTCGACCGCCACGCCGACCGGTCCGTTGAACTGGGCCTCGCCCGCCTTGCCGTCGCGGTAGCCGGCCACGCCGCTGCCGCCGATGGTGCTGACCACGCCATACGGCGTGATCTTGCGGATCGCATTGTTGCCGGTATCGGCCACGAACAGGTTGCCGGCGCCATCGATGGCCATGCCGGACGGCGTGTGAAACGCGGCGGCGGCGCCGGTGCCGTCGGCAAAGCCTTCGCTGCCGCCGGCCAGGGTGGAGACCACGCCCTCCGGCGTGATCTTGCGGATGCGATTATTGTCGCCCGCGTCGGCCACGTACGCGTTGCCGTCGCGGTCGATCACCAGGCCGAAGGGGTCGGAAAAACGTGCCTGCGCTGCGGCGCCATCGGCCATTCCGGCGCTGCCGCTGGCGCCAGCCACGGTGCCGATGCTGACCGGCCAGCCCAGCACGGTCGGCCGCGGTTTGATGCCCGCCATGGCCGCCACTTTGCGCATCGCCGGCTGGTGGATGGCTTGCAGCGCGATCCAGATGGCGCCCGCCGCCAAGACGCCGATAGCCGCCGCAATCAGCAGCGGTTTCCTGTATTTACCATTCAAACTTGTCACCTGGCTGAACATGATCAAAACACGAAGCTTACCTCATCATCAAGTACACTGGGTGCCGGCCGGATGACCGGCTTTTTTCCGATCGGAGTTAGATGGATACCTCGACCCGGCTGGCGTGCGCGCTGGCTTTTGCCGCCTGCCACGCGGCCCACGCCGCGGCCGCCGGCGCGCCCCCGGCCACCCTGGAGCGGCTGCATGTGGCCAGCGCCCTCACGCCGCCCCAATCGTTCACCTTCGGCGTGGAAGGGCCGGCGGTTGATGCCGCCGGTAATGTGTACGCAGTCAATTTCGCGCGCCAGCAAACCATCGGCAAGGTCAAGCCGAATGGCGAGGCTGCGGTGTTCGTGACCCTGCCCGGCACCAGCGTGGCCAACGGCATCCGCTTCGGGCCGGATGGCGCGATGTTCGTGGCCGACTATGTGGAACACACGATTTACCGCATCGACCCGGCCAGCGGCGCCATCGCCGTCCATGCGCGCGAGGCCGCCATGAGCCAGCCGAACGACCTGGCCATCACGGCGGGCGGCGTCATCTATGCGAGCGATCCGGACTGGAAGAAGAATGCGGGGCGCGTGTGGCGCATCGATCCGGACGGCAGCGTCACGCTTGCGGCCGACCAGCTTGGCACCGCCAATGGCATCGACGTCAGCCCGGACGGGCGCACCCTGTACGTGAACGAGAGCGTGCAGCGCAATATCTGGGCCTTCACGATCGAGCCCGATGGCACGCTCGGCGGCAAGCGCCGCATCGCCAGCTTTGCCGATTTTGCGCTCGATGGCATGCGCGTCGATGTGGACGGCAACCTGTACGTCACGCGCATCGGCAAAGGCACGGTGGTCAAGCTGTCGCCGCAGGGCCGCATCCTGGCCGAGATCGCCCTGCCCGGCAAGAAGCCGAGCAATATCAGTTTCGGCGGGCCGGATGGACGCACCGCTTACGTGACCGAGGTGGAGAATGGGCAGCTGCTGCAATTCCGGGTGGCGCGTCCGGGACTGGAGTGGCAGCAGCGCCAGGCCGGCGGGGTCAAGGCGGCGCGGTAAGCACAAGGCGGACCGGCGCTGGTGACCGCGCTGCCGTGGCGCTGGCACTGCGCGGGCCGGCACTCGGGCCGGCACCCGGGCCGGGAGCGCGATCACGGCGGCGCGCTGCGCCTTGGGCTACCCGCAGGCTGAGCGCGCAGGCGCCGTGCGGCTCAAGGTCGCGGTGGCGGCAGGTCGGACGGGTCGGACTGGCCGCGCGTGCCCGCCTGCGGGTTGATGCTGCCGCCGCATTCACCGTATTTGTGCAGGAAGCTCTCGTACGCCGCGTCGGGCGCCGCAAAGCGCCCCTGGCTGGCTGGCGTTTTGGGCAAGCCCGGCCAGCAGACCCCGGCCATGACTAGCGTGGCGTCGATATCGCCGGCCTGGATCTTGCCCAGCACGCCCAATCCGCGCAGCACTTCCACGGCAATCAGTTCCTGCGTCTCGGCACAGAAATCGTTCAGGTCCATGCGCGCGCCGTACTCTTCCCATATTTCGCGCGTGATGCGGTACAGGCCGGCCGCAGTGCCCTTGCCGTCGTGGCCGGGGCCGGGATGGGTGGAGAAGTCGGTGAAGCGCCACGGGTCGCTGCGCCGGCCGCGAATGGCGCCATCGAGAAAATCGACGCCGCCGCCAAGGCTGTGGCACATCGCGCGCAGGAAGGCGCGGATGTTGGGCTGCTTGAGGTAAACGCGGTTTTCTTCAAGCCGGCAGGCTTTCTCGAGCCGGATGCGCACCGCCTTCGCTTCGGCTTCGGCGGCCGGCGTGGTGCTCACGCGTGCCCGGCGGTGCAGGACGGCACCGGACGGCGAAATGAGGGTCGCGCTCATGCTGCTTCCTAGACATAAATTTCGACGGATTCGGGCACCGCGGTCGTCGACAGCAAGTGCGTGTAGCCGTTGCGGTCCGAGGTGCCGAATTCGAGTTGCCCGCTGGCGCGCACCACCGCGTATTCCTTGTGCACCAGCGGGTCGCCGGTTTCTTCGTCGAGCAGCACGAAGCGCTCGTTGAAGCTGGGGCCGCGCGGCGCGCCGCGCGCGGGGTGGGACGGGTCGCTGTCGCTGGTATTGGACAGCGCGCGGCCGGTATCCTTGAGCACCTGGCTGCGCATGATCTGCACCGGCAGCAGCTTGGGCGGGGGCGAACAGCGGCAGGTGCACAAATCGTTTTCGAGCGCGACGTGCTTGCCGTCGGACATTTCGGGGATGCGCGGGCCAACGCACAGGATGCGTCCGGTAGCCTTGCATGCGGGACAGGCCACCAGGTCGCCCTCGAGTGCGATGGGCACGCCGTTGATGCAGCCGCTGCCGCTGGCCGACATGACGCGCCCGCCGGCCGTCGTGGTGGCCCCAAGGGTGATGGTGTAGCGCCTCATTGCGCCAGGCTCCGCGTGGCTGGACGGCGGCTGGCTCCTGCGGGAACGACGGGATGGGAGGTCGGTTTCATGGCTCTTCCTTTGCGACGACATAAACAAGCTGGCGTTAGCGGCACCGGGGCGCCTGACATATGCCAAGGTTACGTTTCGACGTTCCGGGAGGCTTGACATCGCTCAAGCAAACCATTGCTAGCTAGCACGTTGAACAGGGTTGCAATTGCTCGCGGAGGCGCACGTCCTGACCCGCCAGAAGCCTGCTCGCGCCGGAGAATAATCGGGTCATGCGGGCGCAATGGTGTACCGGCCAGTATGGGCATATGCGGCCCGCGCGCTGCGGGCACACCGCAAAGCGCCTGGGTACTTTCTGAAAGATCGATGCGCGTTTTGTTTTTCGTACCCGGCACGCTGCGGCTTGTCCGCCTTCGGCGATATTCGTCGACAAATCATGTTGACGTTAGTTCTTTTTCTCGTTCGTCAGGGCCAGGTCTTGCATCGCCTCGACGGCCTCGCCTGCGCTCACCTCTTCGATATTGGTGCGTCCGCCAAAGCTCGATGCGCCCATCCAGGTCTTGAAATAAATTACTTTCGGCGTACCGACAGTCACGCTGATTTTGCGTTCGCCCGGATACATGACCGAAGGGATGGTGATCTCGCATTCGCCAGCCGGCAGATCCGCATAGAACATACCGCCTGGAATGGATTCCCCGACCTTGCTTCCGCACGCGAAAATATCGGGGCGCATGCCGGCGCCGAAGGACGAGTATTCGCGGTAGAAAAATACGCGTCCGGTCTTGTCCGCCACGGCGGGGAGGGTATTTTCCACCGTCGAAAATTTCGGGCCGGTGGCGGCGCATGCCGTCAGGAACACGACCAGGCCGGCGCAGGCCAGGGGTTTTACGAAGCGATCGAACATGGTTTTCTTTTCTTTTATCTGGGTAAATGAGGCCGCTATTCTGCCCTATTTGCCGCCGCAAGTCGTGGGTATCCAATCCGATCCACTCGCCAGGTGCCCCATGCAGGCCGGAGCTGCCCGTCCTTTGCGGCGAGCGCCCGGCTCGCCTATTTATTCGTCACGCCAGGGATATCGCGCGTCGGGCGCGCGAACTTGCCCTTGAGGTCGTCCGTACCCGATTGCGGCCGGGCCAGCCTGGCCAGGTCGGCGCGCTCCTTGCGGGCGCGGGCGGTATCGAGCTTCATGCGGCGGTCGCGCGCTTCGACCAGGCCGGGCTGCGCTTCGCCGTCGCGGCTGAAGGACCAGGCCAGCATCGGTTCGCCCAGCGGCAGCTTGTCGTTGGGCTGGCCCATGTGGCCGGTATGCCAGACGTGCCAGGTTTTGCCGTAGCTGTTCATCTTGGACTTCATCAGGGCTTTTTCGGCGACCTTGGGAATGCCGGGCGCCATCAGCTGGCCGCTGAGGATCTCGCCGTTGTGCGGATGCCAGAATGTCTTTTCTTCGGTGGGCAAGGTCTCGAACAAGGTCTCGGAAATGATGTACTCGACGCCGTGCATATTGGCTTTATTGGTGTTGCTGTCGAACAGGACGCACTGGGCGAAATCCTCGTTCATCTGGTGGCAATAGTGATGCGCTTCCATCTGCTGTTCGGGATGGTCCTTCATCGGATGGAAACCGACCAGATAGAGATCGAAACCGGCGACCGGACTATTGCTTTGCAAAAGCTTGGCGCCGGCTTCGAGCGCGATGGTCTTGGGCGCCTTGTCGGCCCCGGGCGGCGTTTGTGGCGGCGCTACTTTTTCTTGCGCCCAGCTTGGAGACGTCGATAGCAGCAGGGCAGCCATCGCCATGGAAAGATGTGTGCGTGTCATGAAGCCGCTCCCGAAAAGTGTGGCGGCGTGGAAAGTTCGCACGCCGTTTGTTCACTGATACGGTAGCGCAGCCGCGCGCTTTGCGCCACGCGTTACGGGCGCGACACAGATGATGCCGGCGTCAAGTTTTGCATGGCGCGCAGGCCTCCGGCTTATCTTCACCGGCATTGCCGTCCGCGCCCAGTAGCGCATCGACATCCCTTGCGGCGCTCAGCCCTTGGCGACTTTTACCAGCTCCACACGGCGGTTCTTTGCGCGTGCTTCGTCGCTGCCATTGTCGGTGAGCGGCTTTTCCGCACCATGGCCGGCCGCGCTCAGACGCGTGCCGTCGATGCCGTCGCTGACCAGGGCCTGCACCACCGCTTGCGCGCGTTCGCGCGACAAGGTGACGTTGCGGGCCTTGTCACCCAGGTTGTCGGTGTGGCCTTCAACCGACAGACGCAGCGCGGCTTCCTTCTTCATCAGCGCGGCGATTTCGTCGACCGCCGGCTTGCCGTCCGGGCGGATGGCGGCCTGGTCGGTGTCGAAGTTGATGTACAGCGCGACATGGCCCTTGCTGTCGAGTTCAGACTTCATGGCGGCGGCGGTCACGATCTTCACCGAAGAAGCGGTCTGTTTTTCCTCGACGGAAATGACATCCACAGCTTCGTCGCTCACCATCAGCACAATCCATTTCCGGCCAGTCGCGGTCGGCAAGAAATACGCCTCATAGGAATAGGTATGAAACTCATAGCGCAGCTTTTTATCGAGCTCGCTTTGATTGTCGCCATGGGCCGCCAGGAACGCACTGTCGTGCGGCTTGGCGGAATTGACCTTGATGCCACCCATGTCCTGCACCGCCTTGGAATAATCGCGCTGGGCCTGGAATTGCGAGATCTTGGCCTTGTCCAAGGTGAAGTGGATGGCCCGCACCCGCCCTTCGACCGCATGCAGTTTATCGCCGAGAATGAGCTGCACCTGGTCGAAATCGGACTCCTTGGTGCTGTAAAACTGTTTATCGACGGCTGGCGGGTAATCGATGAACGGGAACGGCGGCACCGGCTTGCTAATGACAGCGATCTTGTCGAGGTCGACAACGGCGCCAACGTTGACCGCGGCCGGCGCCGCCACTGGGGCCGCTGCCGGGACGGCGGCCGCTGCCGGCACGCTCGCCGCTGCGCCCGCCACAGGTGCCTGCACCGGGTCGACCGGTGCTTTCGGCTTGCATCCGCTGATGGCAAAGGCGAGCGAGATTGACAGGCAAAGCGCGGCGTTGAATTGTTTGGTCATGTCGTGCAATCGTAATAAGATGAATTGGCCTGGCGGTGCAGGAAAAAATACAAGCATTGCATAAAGAATCGATCAAACGGTGCGGCTATTCCACCGCACCCGGGCCGAGGCTCAGCCTTTGACCACCTTGACCAGCTCCACGCGGCGGTTTTTCGCGCGGCCCTCTTCGCTGCCATTGTCCATCACCGGATTTTCCGCACCATGGCCGGCGGCGCTCAGGCGGGTGCCGTCGATGCCGTCGCTCACCAGGGCCTGCACCACGGCTTGCGCGCGTTCGCGCGACAGGGTCACGTTGCGGGCCTTGTTGCCCACGTTATCGGTGTGGCCTTCGACCGACAGGTGCAGCGCCGTTTCCTTTTTCATCAGCGCGGCGATTTCGTCGACCGCCGGTTTGCCGTCGGGGCGCAGGGCCGCCTGGTCGGTATCGAAGTTAATGTACAGCGCAATGTGGCCCTTGCTGTCGAGTTCCGACTTCATCTCGGCGGCGGTCACCATATTCACCGACGAAGCCGTCTGTTTTTCTTCGACCGACAAGATCCGCACGCCGCTGTCGTTGATCATGATGAGCATCCATTTGCGGCCCGTCGGGGTCGGAACGAAGTACACGTCATAGCTGCTGGAGTTGCCGTGGAAGTTCAATTTCTTGTCCAGGGCATAGCTGTCGCCGCCATGCGCCGCCACGAATTCCTTATCGTCCGGCGTGGCGGTATTGACCTTCACGCCGCCCATGTCCAGCGCTGCCTTGGTGTAATCGCGCTGCGCCTGGAATTTTGAAATCTTGGCATCCGACAGATGGAAGGACATCAAGCGGAAGCGCCCTTCGATGGCTTTCACCTTGTTACCGACGATCAGGTGCACCTGGTCGAAATCGGATGCCTCGTTTCGCCTGTCGCCCTCCTTGACGTTGGTCGGATAATCGATAAACGGAAATGGCGGCAGCGGCTTGGTGATGACCGCGATTTTATCGAGGTCGACGCCGGTGCCGGCGCTGGCGGCCACCGGCGCCGGCGTGGCCGCCGCCACTGGGGCTGGCGCTGGCGCTGCGGGCGCCACCACGGCCGGAACGCTGGCGACGGGCGCCTCGGCTGGCGCGGCCGGCGGTTTTGGCTTGCATCCGGTCACGGCGAAGGCCAGCGAGATCGAAAGGCAAAGAGCGGCGTTGAATTGTTTGGTCATGGCGAGCAGTCGGAGCGAAAAATGGATGGGCCTGACGGTGCAGGGGATGAAATAACGATTACATAAAAGCAAGGCGATCATACACCGGTGTTAATCAATCGCAATCGGTAATAGGGGCGGCGTTTTACCGCTTCGCCTTGGCCGCGGCGGCAAGCGCGCATCAGGCACAGCGCCGGGTGCCGCTGACGCTCAGCTTTTGACGACCTTGACCAGCTCGACGCGGCGGTTTTTCGCGCGGCCCTCTTCGCTGCCATTGTCCACCAGCGGCTTGTCCGAGCCATGGCCGGCGGCGCTCAGGCGGGCACCGTCGATGCCGTCGCTCACCAGGGCCTGCACCACCGCCTGCGCGCGTTCGCGCGACAGGGTCGCATTGCGGGCCTTGTCGCCGACGTTGTCGGTGTGGCCTTCGACGGACAGGTGCAGTGCGGTTTCTTTCTTCATCAGCGCGGCAATTTCATCGACCGCCGGCTTGCCATCCGGGCGGATGGCCGCCTTGTCGGTGTCGAAGTTAATGTACAGCGCGACGTGGCCCTTGCTGTCGAGTTCCGATTTCATGACGGCGGCAGTCACCATCTTGACCATCGATGCCGTCTGTTTTTCTTCGATGGAGGTGACGCGCACACTGTAATCGTTGGCCATGATGAGCATCCATTTGCGGCCGCTCGGCGTCGAAAAAAAATAGGTTTCGTAGCTGTAGTTTTCATTCGGATAATCGAGCTTCCTGGCCATGGCATCGGTGAAAGCGCCATTCACTTTCTGGAACGCCTCATCTTTCGGCATGCTGGCATTGACCTTGACGCCGCCCATGTCGGTTGCCGCCTTGGCGTAATCGCGCAGCGCCTGGAAGCGCGAGACCTTGGCATCGGCCAGTTCGAACACCAGCCGCCGGAACCGCCCTTCGACGGCCTGCACCTTGTTACCGACGATCAGGTGCAACTGGTCGAAGTCGGAGGCCTTGGTTTGCTGCTTCGGTTCACCGATGTTTTCCGGGTAATCGACAAACGGAAACGGCGGCATCGGCTTGCTGATGACCGCGATCCGGTCGAGGTCGACGCCATCGGCGCTGGCCGACACCGGCGGCGGCGTGGCGGCCACCGGCGCCGGCGCCACGGCGGGCGGTACGGCCGCCGGGGCGGGGGCGATTGCGACGGGCGCCGGCACCGGTTCGACCGGTGCTTTCGGCTTGCATCCGGCGAAGGCAAAGGCGAGCGAGATCGACAGGCAAAGAGCGGCGTTGCGTTGTTTGGTCATGGCGGGCAGTGGGACAAAAAAGGGATCGGCCTGACGATGCAGGAACATGTATAACGATTCCATAAAAACAAGCAAATCATACACGGGCGCTGATCCGTCGCAAGCGGTAATCGCCGCGCCGTTTTACCGGCCAGGGTGACATTGCGGCGAACGCAGGCCGGGGCCGCGCTGCGGGCGCTCGATGGTATGATGGCGCCCCGAACGCGCGGCCGCCGGCCCGCTCCCACACTCACATGACCAATATGGACCCGTACAAAATTCTCGAAGAAGCCCGGCCAATGCTCGATGCGGTACTGACCCAGGCCGGACTGGTTGCGCCGGGCGAACCGCTCGATCTCGACGCGCTGCGCGCACCGTTCAGCCAATGGCTGCAAGCGCAGACGGTGGGGCGCGAGGATCTGGGGTTCTTCGTCGGGTTGGTAGGCGCGTTCATTTCGCAGTATTTGCTCGATACGGCGGATGCGTCGGTGCAGGTCGACGGCGAGCGGATCAGCGTGCGGGTGCCCTTCCCCGGTGGCACGGAGCGTCAGTTCGATCCGTATGCGGCCGCCTCAAGCCTGATTCTCAAAAAAGCCAGCGTGGCCGATTTCCTGGCCAGGGTCTGCGCGTAGCCTGAATACACGCGGCGCTACAGCCAGACATCGTCGGCCCTAGCCGTAGTACGTTTGAATCGCATCGACATACTTGGGAACATTGATCGCGTAAAAACCCGAGCTGTTGATGTTATTGAATTCGATCACCTTCAATCCCTCCTGCGTCAGGCAGACATCCATGACGAACGACTGCGCCGGGGTCCATGTGTCGATCACGCCGCGGGCGTAGTCGAGGACATCGTCTTCCACGTCGGGCGATATCTCCGCGCGGCCGCCGATCCGGTACACCGAGCCGGTCACCACCTTGCGGTTCACGACAAACAGGCGATATTCACGATAAATCGCCTTGACCGGCGAGACGATGACGTCGATCTTTTGCAGGTGGGCTTTGGCGGGATCGCGCCGCCAGTCAGCGATCATTTCGCTGTCCATCACCATGCCGTCGAAGGCCTTGTTATCTTCGGACGGGCGGATGAAGAACTTCGCCAGGTGGCCGGTGCGTACCTCCGCCAGCGTGCCGGACTCGATGTCGTGGTTCAGCAGCCCGGCGCCGAGTTGGGCGAGCCAGATATCGAACTTGAAATTCTCGTTCAACAAGCTGCCGGGAACCCAGCCCTTGTCGCGTGCGATCCTGGCGAGCTTGATGGCGCCGCAGACATAGACCTTCCCTTCCGGACTCACATCGGGATTCATGTCGAACGTCCCGTTGGGAATCGCGACCGGCGTATAGGAAATGCCGACAGTATCGAGCGCATTGACCAGCAACTGGTAATTGCCCGGCTTGAAAATACTTTGTTGAATCACCCAATGCATGACGGTTCCAGATAAACGTTGATGCCCACGGCCGCCCAGTGTCGCAGCCTCGTCAGCGCAAGGCAACAAAAACCGTGCTCGCTGGAACAACGCGGCCAGTGCGACTGCCTGCAGCTTGCGCCCGTCAGCGTAAAATCGGGTCCAGTGCAAGCGCTGTCGCTCGCAGTCAAGGATGATCTGCTTTCTCACCTGCATCACCGACAAAAGGAGTACACGCATGCCGGCGCTCACGCCTGATCGTTTCATGAAGGAAGAAGGCTCCCCCGAAGGATTGGCCGAACCCAAGCAGACGCTCTGGATTTCGGAGGCCGGCGGGTTGACGCAGTTTGGCGCCTTCGTGGAAGTGCTGCAACCGGGCACGCGCTCGTCGATCAAGCACTGGCACAGCGCGGAGGATGAAATGGTCTACGTCCTGGAGGGCCACGTGACGATGGTGGAAGGCGATACCGAAACCATCTTGAAGCCCGGCGACGCGGCCACGTTCCGCGCCGGCGTCGCGGTCGGTCATTTTCTCTGGAATCGCAGCGCATCGCCCACGCGCTGCCTGGTGGTCGGCACCCGCGCTCCGGTCGACAGGATCACCTATCCCGAGCACGACCGGGTATGCCAGCGCGACCGCTCGCTGCCAGACGACATCTGGATAAACGCTGCGGGAGAACCTGCAGCGAGTCCCTATTGACGATGCATTGATCTGGCGGCATGCACAGTAACGACGCCGCGTGAGGCGCAACGCGGCCCGGGTATCGGGCGCAGTTGCGTAACATCCGGTAACTGATCCATGCGCCACTTTCCGACAGCATACGCTATGATAACAAATTGTTATCAGCAGTCATCACGTTTGACTGGCTTGTGGCGACCGATGCGCAGCTTGCGCGGTCGAGCTTTTGGAAGAGGTTTGCATGGGTGTTGTTGTCGAAAAAATAGCCGGGGCCAAGGCAAGCGTCCCGGCGCAGTTTGGATTTATCAATTTATTGAAAGTTATCGCAGCGCAGTTGATTGTGTTGCATCACCTGGCCTTCTACGGCCCGATGGCGGACTACGCGCGGCCCCTGATGCCCGACGTGATCGATTGGCTGGGCTCATTCGCGCGCATCGCGGTGCAGGTCTTCCTCGTCATTGGTGGATTTCTGGTCGCCAAATCCTTGTTCCCGAAAGGCCAGCCAGGCTTGATCAATCCGCTAGGGACCGTGTGGCGACGGTATGCCAAGCTGGTGCCGCCGTTCATGGTGGCGATGCTGTTCGCCGTTGCCGCTTCCGCCCTGGCCAACCGGTGGATGACACACGATTCCATTTCTGCGCCGCCCGATTTTCTGCAACTGGCGGCGCATGCGCTGTTGCTGCAAGGCGTACTGGGTTACGACTCCTTGTCGGCCGGGGCGTGGTATGTCGCGATCGATTTCCAGTTGTATGCGGTGGTGGCGGTGCTGGTCTGGCTGTGCGGACGGTTTTCCGGTGGCGGGTTGCGGCCTTGGCTGATGCCCGCCGTGATTGTCATCGGGATCAGCACGTCCCTGTTGTACTTCAATCGCGATCCCAACTGGGATGATTGGGCGCCCTACTTCTTTGGCAGTTATGGACTCGGCATCATGGCCTGGCTGGCGAGCGATCCGACACGGCAGCCGCGCGTGGTGGCGCTGCTGGTGGCGATGATCGTGCTGCCGACCCTGATCGCGCTGGCGCTGGACTTTCGCCTGCGCATTGCGGTGGCGCTGGCGGTGGCGTGCGTGCTGTTTTTGTTCGGCCGTGCGCGCACCGGTTCCTATTCACATTGGGGCATGTCGGCGATTAATCGTCTCGCGCAGATCTCCTATTCGGTATTCCTGATCCACTTCCCGGTCTGCCTGGTGATGAACGCGGCGTTTGCCCATTTCGTGCCACCTGAACCGCACTATCAGGCCATTGGCATGCTGGTGGCCTGGGGTGCGAGTCTGATGGCAGGTGCTGTGTTTTACCGGTGCGTGGAGCTTCCCTTGGGGCGCGTCTTGCAATCGCTAACCGAGGCACCTGGGTCGCGCACCGCCTTCATTTAATCGAGCGGATCAATCCCGCGCTAGGATTGCCCGTTCTATCGTGGCGATATCGATTTTTTTCATCGTCATCATCGCATCGAACGCGCGCCTGGCTGCGGCGCGGTCGGGGCCGAATACTGCCGAGGTGAGCGCGCGCGGGCTGATCTGCCAGGACAATCCCCAGCGGTCCTTGCACCAGCCACATTCGCTTTCCTGGCCACCATTGCTGACGATGGCGTTCCACAAGCGGTCGGTTTCAGCCTGATCGTCGGTCGCGATCTGGAAAGAGAAAGCCTCGCTGTGCTTGAAATGCGGCCGCCATTGAGCCCGATGCAGGCAATGCCGGCGACAGTGAACTCGACGGTGAGTACATTGCCCTCTTTACCATCTCGATAGTCGCCCGGTGCGCGGTGGATGGCGTGGACGGCGCTGTCGGGAAAGGTTTCTGCGTAGAAGTTTGCGGCGTCGACAGCGTCGCCGTCGTACCAAAGACAGATCGTGTTCTTGCTGGTCATTTCGAGCCTCCTGAAGAGTTGAAATTGGGCATCCATTGCCGCGAGAAAACCAAAGCCACGTGAGGAGACCTCGGTCCGTCGGAGGAGACTAATGCCGTTGTCAGATTTCGTCAATGGCGCATATTCGTGCAGCGCGGCGGTCCCTCAATAGCAGATGAGCGCGCCCCTGAATCCACAAAACCCTTTGCTACGGGAAAAATGGGCCTGCAGTCTTGCAATGAGGTTTCTCTTGTAACCGCCTTTCACAGTTTCTGCGATGCCTATTGCTCTTGCTTTGTCAGCTTCGGCCAGGAGGGGCACGATGAACGACATTTCACTATATTTTTCTTGGTTGTAAAGTTCACTCTCGGAATCGTCCAGGCAAGCGATTTTTTCCAAAGCCATGCTAATGACGTCGCTTTTTTCCAGTGTTTTTAAAGCGGCACCAAAATGGTAAAGGTTGTGTATCAATTTCGAGCTCGGCTCCAACGTGTTGAAGTCTTCCATGAATCGCTTGAACAATGCTTCGATTTCACCGGCAGGCAAGTACGCGGCCAGCTTCAGCAGGCAGCGGTTCCTGAAATAATCCGTGGGGAACAACCTGACCCTCGCTGCAATCCTGTCCGCATCTGCGGGCTGCAGATATTGCGCATTGCGGATCACGAGGTAGGCGATCCATTCTTCCGGGAGGTCCGGCAGGTCAAGGTGAAGAGAAATTACCTCGGTTCTGGATTCCTCGTCCAAGTGCGGAAACATCCTCTTAAGCTGATACGCGGCCTCTGGCGATCCAGAGCGAAATTGTTGACATATGTAGGGAAAAATCTCTGCCTTGTGAAGCTTGTCCATTCTGGGATAAATTCCCCCAAGAGCTCTGGTCTTGTATATGTCGGGCATCGCAAGAATGGATTGATACGACAGACGGGCCATTTCGCCGGTGAATAAACGTGAAATTTACCGATGCAATTTGCCTTATCATAACCGTCAGGAAGATCGTGGATCGCCAGCCAGATGGCGGCAATATCATGATTTTCGGCGGAGAAAGGATTTTTCTCATTGTTTCGATATTCGAGAAACAGCGGGATTAAGAATCTCTTATTGCGCAGATAGGAATCCAATGCATTGAACAGATTTCCCGACCGTCTTTTTTTTCTCTTTCGATAGAACTTGTCGAGCAATGACTTGGCATAGTAGGCCGTCATCATGTCTGCCGGATGCGCATCGATAAATTCAGCGACTTTGAGCACTAACGCGTCCGGAATTTCGCGTTTCCCCGAGTAGCCCAGAGACTGGGCAAATTCCTGGTCGAGAGAGCGATAGGTATTGTAGGGATCCATCTTGTCCATGGTTTTTCATCGCCGATCAATGGCAGGTATTGGCCGATTTTAGAGTGGCAGACCGGCCGAATCTGCTCGCAGACTATTCATCGACGAAGGGGCCGCTACTGTCGATTGTAGCGGCAGTTCCGCATGTGTTCCAGCCTTTCGTGCCCTGCCGTCATCTCATCCATGACAACAAGAACGAGTTCCTACTTCACGATATGTAGCCCGAAGCTGGTCCACACAGCGCAAACGCGACAGGAAACGAAAAAAGCCAACCTCGCCGGTTGGCTTTTTTCTTTTCACATCAGTTACTTGCTTATTCCTGGCGGAGAGACGGTCCGCCGATTTTTGAGTCAAAATTGTTCGCATTTGTTCGCTACCCTATGAGATTCTCCGGGCGTAGACCATAAATCTGTTCGTCATTGTTCACATGCATGCGGTACAATCCACGTATCGACGGTGGGTACAATGGTGGGTAGAAAATGGCGAGAACGGTAGAAAAGCTCACCCCTTTGGGCGTGAGTAAAATGAAAGTGCCGGGCTATTATAGCGATGGCGCCGGTTTGTACTTGCAGATATCAGCATCGCTAACAAAGAGCTGGATATTTCGCTTCACGTTCGGCGAGAAACGGCGGGAGATGGGCCTGGGGGCGACTCACACTGTCACTTTAGCCGAGGCTCGCGTCAAAGCAAGGGATTGCCGCATCGTCCTGCTCGCTGGTCAAGATCCACTCGCCGCACGCGCCGCTGGCAAGCTCGCTGATGACCTCGAACGAGCGAAGACGATGACGTTCGATCAGTGCGCTACAGCCTATATCACCACGCACCGTTCCGGCTGGAAAAATGCCAAGCATGCGGCGCAATGGGAAAGCACGATTGATACCTACGCTGGCCCGATAATCGGTGCGCTGCCCGTCGCCGATATTGACACTGCCCTGGTCGTTAAAGTCCTCACCCCCATCTGGCACTCGAAGACGGAGACGGCAACACGGCTGCGCGGCCGAATCGAAAGCATCCTTGACTGGGCCACCGTGAGCAATTTCCGCACAGGCGAGAATCCCGCGCGCTGGCGCGGGCACTTGGATAACTTGCTCGCAGCACCAGCGAAAATTGCAAAAGTCGATCATCACGCAGCCTTGCCATGGCGCGAGATCGGGAAATTCATGCAGACGTTGCGCAGCAGCGCAGGCATAGGCGCACGAGCCCTGGAGTTCACGATTTTGACTGCGGCACGCTCAGGCGAAGTCCGCGGCGCAACGTGGGATGAAATTGATTTCGAAGCGGCGCTGTGGACGATTCCAGCTTCACGGATGAAGGCGGAGGTTGAGCACCAGGTACCCCTTCCACCAGATGCCGTCGCCCTACTCCGCGCGCTGGATCGCTCCGGGAGCTTCCTATTCCCTGGCCAGCGAGAAGATCGTCCGTTATCCGACATGAGCCTCACTGCGGTGCTCCGGCGCCTGAAGCGCGACGACATCACTGTCCATGGCTTCCGGTCGACGTTTCGCGACTGGTGCGCGGAAGCGGTCGGAAATTCATACCCGCGTGAAGTGTGCGAGCACGCGCTGGCGCATAAGCTGCCGGATAAGGTCGAGGCTGCCTACAGGCGCGGGACGTTGCTCGACAAACGCGTGCTACTCATGCGCGACTGGGCCGATTTCTGCGCCGAAAGAATATCGGGCTGACCGTATACTTGCGAAAATAGTCTCTATTACATTTGACTTGTAAGCGCTGGCCCATATGCATTACTCCTTCCTGAAGCAGTGTGTTGGGTACGGCTTTTTAATGGAAGAGAGTGTTGGCGGTAGCGCGTGTATTACACCGAAAAGGCCGCAATGGCGGGCTTTCCGGCACCCAGAGGGTTGCGTGATGTGTGAGGGACCGGAGGGGGCTGCGGGGACTCCCCGCGCACCCCGTCGCCACAGTGTTTTGGCGGGTTTTTAGTACCAGGACTGATTTTTCCGTCTCCCGAATGGGATACGACTAGGATACGAATAAGCTACAACAGGATACGGGCGAGATACGGACAGGGTACGAACAGGATACGGCCCACGTCACCTGGCGTTGACGCGGCTAACTCCCGCCTTACTGCTCCGTTCGTGGACGTTTCTCACACTGCCCCGTGCCCGCCCGCTGACCGACCTGACCCGATCTGACCCCATGCCGTTCCCGACCCGTGCCGCGCTTTCAGAGCTGCCCCCGGCCCGCTTACTTCTTTAACTTAAAAACAAATTTTGATCGCTGTGCAAGCGCACCTTCTACTTCGGCCAAAATTTGTTCTCTACTGCGCACCCCCTCGTTAGCAACGTGGGTCTTGAAGCCAGGACCTACACTGGAGAGGTCGGCAATCGCTTCGTCGTAATCACACATCTTTAAGCGACACACCGCACGGAAGAAAAATGCACCCTCAGTGTAATAGACACTGCCAGCTTGAACGTCGGCGCCAATTGCACTAGTAAATGCACTTATGGCATCTACTGTCGAGCCGACCTTCAATAGCTGAAGTCCAAGAAAGTAGAAATCGGCGGGTTCATAGGGGGAAATCGAAACAACCTTTTGCAAATCTCTTATGGCGCCATCCACGTCTGAAAACTGAAGTTTCACGGCTGCCCGTTGGCGTAGTCCAGCAACTGCTGTTCGCTGATCTTCAATTAGCCAGTTGCAAACCGCTAACGCATCTTCGAGTTCACCTGCGGCAGCGAGTTTGTTCGACGAATGCAATATCAATTCGAGGTCATCTTCAGATTGCGGTCGGATTAAGCTCATCTCATGGCCTCTTTTTTTTGGGGAATAAATTCTGCGTGCCTCTCAATCGATTTGCGCGACATATTGATCACAGTTCTATTTCTTATCTCCGTAGTCAACGAGGTTTCCACCACACGCTTGGCTGACCAACCCGATCGCACATTCTTCTACATTGTAATAACCCCCAGTAACCCCCTTAACGTTACGTTTCTTACGGCGCCCTGCCTGTTGTTGCATTTGCTCAAAGATAAGTGCCCTGCATGTCGCGCGGGCGTTATCCCATTGTTTTTCACAATCCGCCTTGCTTGGGTCACCGCACATCATGCTGCCGATAGCACCGCCAATCGCAGTCCCGGCCCATATGCCTCCTGCCGCGCCAGCCCTACTGCCACCGATTGCCCCGACGGTCGCACCAGCACTAGCGCCTGCTGCCGTCCCCGCGACCGGTACGATGGAACCGGCGGCGCCGCCAACAATTCCACCAGCTGCGCCTCCGGCGGCTCCACCTCCATAATATCCGGCTGCGCCACCGACTGCCCCGCCTACCGCTTTGCACGCGGCCATACAGGTCGAATCCAATCCAAAGGGATCAATGAATGTCAGTGGATTTCCGCCGACATAGCCGTAGGTATTGATGCCGCCATCAAGACCAATCGGATCGCTCTGCACATACCGCCCCGTCTGCGGATCATAATCCCTGTAGTAGTTGTAGTGCCTCGGCAGTTATTGCCCTGGCAATACCTCCACATGCGCGTCGCTCTTTCGGTAAATAATAATCCATTCCTGCCCAGGTAATTGATTGGTATTCGCCGTGCGCACAATAAACAAGTACGATTCAGCGTCTTCTTTTAAAAGATGCAGCGTCGACTTATCCGCTGGCCCCGTCGCAGCCTTTAGTGTGCTTGTGACGTGCTGTGCGGCCGCTGTTGCCACAACTAATTCGTTTCCCGGTGCGGATTTCTGCGCAGAGCGGGATTCACACGCCGAGAGCATTACAACACCAAAAAACGCGAATTTAATCACAATATATTTTAATAAATTTTTCATCACGTTCCATCCCTGTTTTCTGGTCTTTGTCTGCGGGGCACTGCTGCCGACATGTTTTGCCGGCACGATACGCGTTGCATTCTGTTTGGCGCATAAACTGAATATTATCGACGTTCCCAACGACATGGCTCGGCAATGTACCCTTAGGGCGAGGAACCGGCTTTCCTTGCGCGTCAACCCCCATGCAGCTGTTAACTCCGTATCGCTTCTGATAATCTTTTACGTGAGTTTCTTCGTGGCGCTGAGTACACTCCCGCGTGCTCCCGTGATCATTATTGACGATGACATAATTACCTTTACCGTCGCACATGATCGTTGAGGGCTCTTCAGCCAAACCAAAAAAATCATACTTATTTAGCGGCTTGCCGTTAACGTAAGCATAGGTATTAATGCCGCCAGCCAATCCGATCGGATCGCTTTGGATGTACCGCCCCGTCTGCGGATCATAATCCCGA
>NZ_JAQOZV010000075.1:0-29848 GCF_030348125.1 Massilia sp. DJPM01 | reverse complement strand
TTAAATCTCGGACCGCCCCGGGCAGCGGCCCCGCCGGCATCATGCAAAAGTCTTATGACGTTCAGAAAACTACCTGTGCGCGTTCATTTTCGTGCCGCGTGCTTGCCGCGCGCAGGCTGGATGCGCTCATCGCCGCCATGCGTGGCGTTTCACTTATCAATTTCAACAATTCAATATGCATATCGATGACAAGGCGCCTGAAACGCCGGAGCGCACCGTCAACAGCGTTGCCAACCTGACGCTTGCAGCTGCGATTTTCCTGCCGCGCCTGGCCAGCCCCGGCGGGCAAAATCACGCGCAAATGGCCGGGCAATTGTTTGGCCTCGTGCTGGCGGCCGCCATTGTGCTGGGCGCACTCCGGTTCTTCCTGAGAAGGCGCCCTGCGCGCCAGATGGTCAAGGCCAAGTTCGTGGTGGCGTTTCTGTTGTTGCTGGCTGGCGTGGGCAATATCGTGGGAATGCACAAGGACGAGGCGGCAATCCACTATGCGCAGCGGCAACTGCTTGTGATTATGAACCAGACGGCGGAGCAAGGCAGCGTGCCGGCGCCCATCCCTGCCAGCGAAGATGCGCGCGCGCTGCTTGCGTTCCTGGATGGGCTTGGCACAGTGCTCAAGCGCCAGATGGTCGACAACGAACGCTTGGAGAAGGAGTTCGGAAAGCTCTCCCTGAACGCGCTGACGCCGGAAAGCTTAACGTCGCGCAAGGGTATTGACGCTGCGCGGGTGCAGATGTCGCGATTCAGGCAACTCATCGAGCAGCGCGACGCGTTGGCCAAGGCGTCCATCGAGGATGGCCGGGAATATCTGCGTACGGCGCGCATCCCGGGACGCTATAGCAATATGCAAATGAGCAACGTGGTGCGGATTGGCGAGAAGACGCTCGAACTCAACGCGGAGTTGTCTGGGGTGCAGAAGGAGCTGATCGACGCCATGGGCGGCGTGCTCGATTTCGCCCAATCCCGGCTTGGCAACCTGCAGCTTCACCAACAGACGCTGCTCTTTTCCAGCGATGCCGATCTGGCCACCTACCGCCGGCTGTCCGCAGTACTGGACGATGCAGGAACGCGGGAAGCGGCGGTCATTGAAAAATACAACGCCCACCGCCAACGTATCAGGAGTGAGGCGACCACGACCGTATCGGCTGGGCTGCACTGACACCGTGGTCAAGCTCGCAAAATGACGACGGCCGCAGTTTGCGGGACTGACATGTTTCGAGTCAGAGCTCTGACCCCGGTTAAGAAATGTTTCGAGTCAGAGGTCAGACCCCGGTTAACGAGTCAGAGGTCAGACCCCGGTTAAGAAATTCGATTAAGAAATGTTTCGAGTCAGAGGTCAGACCCCGGTTAAGCAGTCTTTTAGAGGCGGAAGAAATCCTCGGTCAGGCGCCGTTTCGATGGCTTGATGGCCAGTTCGCCCGCCGTGCCTGCGAACACCATGCAGTTGCCCGGCGTGTCGCGGTTGATCACACCGGTGCCCTGCGCGACCGTGGTGTTGTCGCCAATCCGGCAACGCCCGATGATGGCGCTGTTGGGGTACAGGATCACGCCTTCCCCCAGCACCGGCGCCACGCCGTGGTTCTTGCCGACCGTGGAATTCTGATACAGCACCAGGTAGTTCCCATACGTCGCCTTGGCCAGCACGATGCCCACCGAGTGCCCGATGAAAAACACCTCCGGCAATGCGATCTCGTAAAACACATCGATGCCGTTGAGCGCCTTGTTGAGCAGGAACAGGCGCGTCGCCACGCCCAGCGCTTCCTCGCTGCGGTCTTCGCGCCATATCGTATTCGACAAGAAATACAAATACTGGCAATACTGGCTTGAATTGAGATAGTTGAATTGCCCCCGCGGCCACATCGTCACCTTGTCGATGCAAGCTTGCAGCCGTACCATCGTCGTGTCCCAATGCGTCCCGATAACGCGCTGCAGCACGGCCGCTTCCATGCCCGGAAAAAACGTCGTGACCTGCTGGCACGTGTAAGCGACCAAGTGTTCGTGGGCCATGCGCGCCTACTCCGCTGCTTGATAACGCATGTACACCAGCGCCGGCGCATCGCTGCCGGCCGCCGGATCTTCCACCCAGGTGACCTGACCATCCGCGCTGCTGCTGGCCAGTGGCACGCGCTTGACCTCGCTAAAGCCCGCCTTCTGATAAAACGCCAGCGCCGGGTTGTCGGAACGCACCCGCACCCAGGCGTCGTCCAGCCCCAGGCCCACGCGCGCCCAGTGCAGCAAGGCCTGCAGCGCAAGCGTCATCAAGCCCTTGCGGCAGTCGCCGCCCCGCACAATGGCGTCCGCCTCCACGTAGCCCTTGTCCCAGTCGATGAATCCCAGCCCCACGTGGCCGACCGAGCGGCCGTCGAGGGTGTCGACCATGAACAGGATCTTGCCGGGATCGCGCGCCACCGCGGTCGCCAGCCAGTTGGCGGTGCGCGTTTCGTGCGAGTCGAATTCGGTCAGGAAGGATTTGACGAAGCGGTTGCGCCACTCGCTGAGCAGGCGCGCGTCGTTCAGGTCGATGTGGGCGCTGGCCGTGGCGATCGGGCGCAGCAGGGCTTCGACCGGCTGGCCCACCGGGATCACCAGGTCCGACCCGGCGCCGGCCGCCTGCTTGTAGGCGGCGAACAAGGCTTGCCGGCTCATGCCGCTATCCCCGCGACGGCTTTCCCGGCGGCCGGCGTCCCGGCGGCCGGCGTCCCGGCGAAGTACAGGCCGATCTGGCGGCACACTTCATCGACCAGGGCCAGGTCCATGCGCGAGTGCAGCGGCAGGGACAGGATTTCATTGCCGACCCGGTCGGTCACGCTCAGGTCGCCCGCGCGGCAGTTTTTCCAGAGCGAAAACCAGTGCCCCGGCTGCCAGTGGATGCCGGTGTCGACGCCGTTTTCCTTCAAGAACTTGCGCAGCGCATCGCGGTCCTCGGCCGGCACGCGGATGTAGTACAGGAACGGATTCACATCGGCGAAGTCGGTCAGCGGGGTGCGCACCTGCGGCACGCCGGCCAGCAGCGCGTTGTATTTGATGCAGGCGTCGCGCCGGCTGCTGGCGATCAGCGCCAGCTTGGACAGCTGCGCCAGCCCGATGGCGGCGTGCATATTGAGCATGTGGTAGCGGTAGCCGACGCGTTCGACGTCAAACGTCCAGGCACGCTGGTTCTGGTACATGACCGCGGCCGGCTGCTGCATGCCGAGCAGGCGCAGTTCGTGCACCATGGCCAGTTCTTCCCTGGTTTTCACCACAATCGTGCCGCCGTCGAGGCAGGTGATGGTTTTCACCGGATCGTGGCTGAACACGCAGATGTCGGAAAAGCTGCCGACCGGCTTGCCCTTGTATCTGGACCCGAAGGAATGCGCGGCATCGTGGATCACGCGCAGCTGGTGGGTGGCGGCAAATTCGGCGATTTCATCATGATCGCAAAGGATGCAATCGTAATCCATGACGATGATGGCTTTTGTCTTCGGCGTGACGAGCTTGGCCGCCTGCTTCATGTCGATCGCCAGGGTGTCGTCGAGGCAGTCGCAGAAGACAATCTCGGCGCCCACCCAGGAAATGGCCTGGAAGTCGGCCGAGCAGTTAAAGGAAGACACGATGACTTCATCGCCCGGACCGACCCCGGCGATGAGCAAGGCCACGTGCAGCCCGGCGGTACCGGTACTCAAGGCGGCCACGTAGCGCTCTTCCGTGCCCAGGATTTCCTTGACCTTGTTTTCAAAACCGGACACGTAGCTGCCCATGCCGAGCCAGCCCATTTCGAGCGATTCGCGGCTGGCGTCGATTTCTTCTTTTTCGATCAGCGGCTTAAATACGGGGATCATGGCAGTCCTTCACAAGACAGGTTAAAGGTTCAGGGTCAGGGCGAGGGTGCGCGCGGCCAGGGTCGGCCATGCCCGGTCATTGGCGGAGATCTTGCGTGCTGCGCACGCGGGCCAGGGAATGTTCAGCGCCGGATCGTCCCAGCGCAGGCCGCGTGCGGAGGCGGGGCGGAACGGCGTACTCATCTGGTACAGGACTTCGGTGTCCGCTTCCAGGCTCTGGAAGCCATGCGCCATGCCGGCGGGAATATACAACTGGCGCCGGTTCCCCGCCGACAGTTCGGTATGGAATGCCTTGCCGTAGCTCGCAGAGCCCGGCCGCAGGTCGACGATGGCGTCGAAGATGGCGCCGCGCGTTACCCGCACCAGCTTGACTTCCTGGTCTGGCGCGCTCTGGAAATGCAGCCCGCGCAGGGTGCCCGGGTGCGGATTCCAGGATACGCTTTGCTGCACAAACCGGCCCACCAGGCCGTGCCGCGCGAACTCTTCCTCGCAGACAGTGCGGGCGAACAGGCCGCGCTCATCCTCCACCGGCTCGATATCGATCAGGAAGGCGCCGGCCAGCGAGGTGGGGGTCAATTTCATCAGGCCACCACGTGCATGTGCGGGTTGGCCAGCAGGAATTGCCCGCCCCAGTCGCGGATGCCGGCCATCTGGGTCATCAATTCTTCCTTGATGTTCCACGGCAGGATCAAGAGGTAGTCGGGACGCGTTTCGAACACGGCGGCGGGCGCACGCACGGGAATGCGGCTGCCGGGCAGCAGCCGGCCTTGCTTGGCGGGATTGCTGTCGGCCACGTAATCGATGATGTCGGCGCCGATGCCGCAGTAGTTGAGCAGGGTGTTGCCCTTGGCGGCGGCGCCGTAGGCGGCAATCGTCTTGCCTTGATCCTTGACGTCGATCAGGAAACGCTGCAGCGCGCGTTTGGTGGCGCGCATGCGTTGGCCGAAGCCGGCGTAGGTGTCCAGGCGCGCCAGGCCGGCTTCCTGTTCCAGGGCCATGCAAGCTTCGACCTGCGCCGTGGTGCGGTGCGCCGCCGTTTGCAGGCAGGCGTACACGCGCAGGCTGCCGCCGTGGGTCGGGAGATGCGCGATGTCGAACACGCGCAGGCCGGCGCGCACGAACACGGGCATCAGGGCCAGCAGGGACAGGTAGGAATAGTGTTCGTGGTAAATCGTATCGAACTGCTGGTCGGCGATCAGGCGCAGCAGGTGGGGAAATTCCAGGGTCACCACCGCCTCCGGTTTCAGCACGGCCGGCATGGCGCCCAGAAAATCGTTGAGGTCGGGCACGTGGGCCAGCACGTTATTGCCCAGTAAAAGGTCGACCTGTTCGCCCTGGGCCGCGAGCGTGGCGGCGGTGGCGCGGTTGAAGAACAGTTCGCGCGTGTCGATGCCGCGTGCGCGCGCCGCCGCCGCCGTGTTGCCGCTCGGTTCGATGCCCAGGCAGGCAATGCCGGCCTGCTGGAAATACTGCAAGAGATAGCCATCGTTGCTGGCGATTTCCATCACGCGGCTCGATTGGTTCAGGCCGAGGCGCGCCGTCATCTGTTCCACGTAGGCGCGCGCGTGGGCCAGCCAGCTGCTGGAAAACGAGGAAAAATACACGTAGTTGGCGTGGAAGTGCAGCTCGGCGCGGGTGGCGTCGGCCAGTTGCACCAGCCAGCACTGGGCGCACACCATGGCGTGCAGGGGATAGAACATCTCGCCCTCGGCGGCCTGGTCCGGCTCGACAAAGGCGTTCGATACAGGCGACAGGCCCAGGTCGGCAAAGCTGTGGTGAAGAGCGGCGCCACAGGCGCGGCAGGAGCGGGCGGGGCTGTTCATGCGCAGAAATGTTCCAGTTGCTGTTCGGTAAAGGCGCGCGCGCCGCCCGGGTCGCGCGCGGCGGCGGCGTACCAGGTGGCCGTCTGTTCGATGCCGGTCGCCAGCGGCCAGCGCACTTGCCAGTCGAGCTCCTGGCGCGCCTTGCTCGAATCGAGGTAGAGCAGGGCGGCTTCCTTGGCGGCGTGCTGTTCGCCATCGAGGCGCCAGGCCAGTTGCGGCCAGTGCGCCTGCAAGCCGCCCAGCAAGGTGGCGACCGACAGGTTGTCGGCGGCGTCCGGGCCGAAATTGTAGGCGCCGGCGCAGGCCGTGTCGCCAGCGAGCAGGCGCGCCGCCAGCAGCAGGTAGCCGTGCAGCGGTTCCAGCACGTGCTGCCAGGGGCGGGTGGCGTGTGGACTCCTCACCGGCAGCGCGTTGCCCTGTTGCATGGCGCGCACGGCGTCGGGAATCAGGCGATCCAGACTCCAGTCGCCGCCGCCGATGACATTGCCCGCGCGGGCGGTGGCAAGCAGCGGGCCGCCGGCGGCAAAAAAACTGCTGCGGTAGCTGTGTGCGACCAGTTCGGCGCCGGCTTTGCTGGCGCTGTACGGATCGTGTCCGCCGAGGCGGTCGTTTTCACGGTAGCCCCACGGCCAGTGCTGGTTTTCGTAGCATTTGTCGGTGGTCACCACCAGCGCCGCCCGTGCATCGGGGCAGGCGCGCAGCGCTTCGAGCACGTGCACGGTGCCCATCACATTGGTCGACCAGGTGGTCACCGGATCGGCGTAGCCGTGGCGTACCAGCGCCTGGGCCGCCAGGTGCAGTACCAGCTCGGGCGCGGCATCGGCCATGGCGCGCGTCAGCGCGGCCTGGTCGCGCACGTCGGCGATGTGGTGGCGCTCCAGGGTGTCGCTCACCCGCGCCAGCTCGAACATGGTGGGCGTGCCGGACGGGGCCAGGGAATAGCCGGTCACGCGCGCGCCCAGCCGCGCCAGGAACAGGCACAGCCACGCGCCCTTGAAGCCGGTGTGACCGGTGACGAACACGCGCCGCCCCTTGAAGGCGTGCGCGAGCGCATCCATGCCGCTCACGCCCACACCTTCCACGGCGCCGTGCCCGATTGCCACATTTCTTCGAGCATGTTCTTTTCGCGCAGGGTATCCATCGGTTGCCAGAAGCCGGCGTGTTCGTACGCCATCAACTGATTCTGTGCCGCCAGCGCTTGCATGGGTTCCACTTCCCAGCTGCAATCGTCGCCGTCGATCAGGTCGACCACGTCCGGTTGCAGCACGAAAAAGCCGCCGTTGATCCAGCCGCCGTCGCCTTGCGGCTTTTCCATGAAGGCGGTCACGGCATCGCCATGGCGCACCAGTGCGCCGTAGCGCCCGGGCGGCTGCACGGCGGCCACCGTGGCCAGGCGCCCGTGGGCGCGGTGGAAGGCGATTTCGGCCGCGATGTCGATGTCGGCCACCCCATCGCCATAGGTGAAGCAGAACGGCTTGCCCGGTTCCAGGTATTCGCGCACGCGTTTCAGGCGCCCGCCGGTGAGGGTGTCGGCGCCGGTATCGACCAGGGTCACGCGCCACGGTTCGGCGTGGCGTTCATGCACTTCCATGCGGTTGTTCTGCATGTCGAAGGTGACGTCCGACATGTGCAGGAAGTAGTTGGAAAAGAATTCCTTGATCAGGTAACCCTTGTAGCCGACGCAGATGATGAATTCGTTCACGCCGTGGTGCGAAAAGACTTTCATGATGTGCCAGAGCATCGGTTTGCCGCCGATTTCAATCATCGGTTTCGGCTTCAGATGGCTTTCTTCGAGAATGCGGGTGCCCAGGCCCCCGGCCAGGATGACGGCTTTCATGGCAGCGCTCCTTGATTGCTGGTTTTGCACCACTGTTCCCACATGCCCCGGTACGCCTGTTCCAGGTGGCGCGTGAAGCGCGCCATGTCCATCAGCGGACTGGCGCGGGTGCGCTCGCGCAAGCCGGTGCGCAGCTGGCGCAGGCGGGCCGGGTCGAGCGCCAGGCCGGCGGCGATGCGGATGTAGGCTTCGCCGTCGTCGGCGATCAGCTCGTCGAGGCCGCCGTTGTGCAGGATCGTCACGCCCAGGCGCGAAATGAAGTTGCTGCCGGCCAGGGTGACGAAGGGCACGCCCATCCACAGGGTGTCGAAGCTGGTGGTGCCGCCGTTGCAGGGGAAGGGGTCGAGCGCGATGTCGATGCGGTTGTACAGCACGAACTGGTTCTTGCGGTCGTTGGCGATCAGGATCAGGCGCGCCGGGTCGATGCCAAGGCGCGCGAAGCGCGCTTGCACGCCATCGCGCATGCCGGGGTTGTCCAGGCCGAGGATTTCCAGCATCAGGCGCGATGCGGGCACCTCGCGCAAGATCGCGGCCCACAGCACGATGGTCGGGTCGCTCACCTTGGCGTAATTGTTGAAGCAGCCGAAGGTGATGTAGCCATGATCCTCGTGCGGCGGATGGTCGATCACGGCCGGGCTGTTCGGATGCGCGGCGTAGCAGCAAAACACTTCCGGCAAGCGCCACAGGGTTTCCACGTTGAAGTGTTCGCTCAAGCCCGGCGGTTCGGCAAAGGCGTCGGTGAGGCGGTAATCCATGCTGCTCAAGCCCGTGGTGGACGGGTAGCCGATGTAGGTCAGCTGCACCGGCGCGGGTTTGCGCGCGAACGCCAACAGGCGGTTGCCGGCCGTGTGGCCGGCCAGGTCGACCAGGATGTCGATGCCGTCGGCGTGGATACGTTCAGCCAGCTGCTGGTCGGACATGCCCCGGCAGGCAATCCAATGGTCGCTATCTGCGCGGATGCGGGCCGTGAATTCATCCTCGATCACGTGGCTGTAGTAGCAGTACACCTCGACCTGCGCCTTGTCGTGCTGCGCCAGGATCGGTTCGATGAAAAACGCGACCGCGTGGCGCCGGAAGTCGGGCGAGACATAGCCGATTTTCAGGCGCCGGCCCGGATCGAGGCCGGGCGCGTGCCGGAAACGCTGGGCCGCCAGGGCGGGCTCGAACTGGGCGGCGAAGCGCAGGTGCAGCGCGAATAATTGTTCCTGGGTGATGCCGGCCGCGTACTGCATCGACAGCAGCAGGTTGTTGTGGGCCGCCGCATAGTCGGGCGCCAGCGCGATGGCTTGCTCGTACATCTGGCGCGAGGCGTCCGGCTTGCCCTGGTCTTTCAGCGCGCTGCCCAGGTTGTTGAAGGCTTCGGCAAAGCCGGGGCGCAGGGCGATGGCTTGCTCGAAGCAGGCGACCGCTTCGTCGTAGCGGCCCTGTTCCTTGTAGGCCACGCCGAGGTTGTTCCAGGCGTCGGCAAACTCGGGCTTGCGCGAAATCGCCTCCTCGAACGAGGCGATCGCCTCGTTCAGGCGGTTCATGTTGGCGAACGCCACGCCCAGGTTGAAGTGGGCGGCGGCGCTGTCGGGCCACATGGCCAGGGTCTTTTCGCACCAGGCCAGCGCTTGCACGTGCCGTTGCAGGTCGGCGTTGGTGAGCGCCAGCATGGCGTACGGGTCGGCGTAGCCGGGTTTCAGGTGCACCGCGTTCTCGAAGCAGATCAGGGCTTCCTCGAGCCGGTAGCTGGCCTTGTAGGCGATGCCGAGGTTGCAGTAGGCCTCGGCATAGTCCGGGCGCACCGTGACGGCGTGCTGGAAGTGCTGGATCGCCGTCTCGACCTGCTTCTGTTCCAGCAGGGCGCCGCCGAGGTTGTTGAGCGCTTCGGCAAAATCGGGCGCCAGCGCCAGCGCGGCCTGGTAGGCGGCAAGCGCCTCGTCGAGGCGGCCGAGTTCCTTGAGGGCGATACCCATATTGTTGTACGGCAGGACAAAGCGCGGGTCGATGGCCAGCGCGCGCCGGTAGCAGGCCACGGCCTCGTCCAGCGCGCCCTGGGCCTGGCGCGTGACGCCGAGGTTGTAGTGGGCCGCGGCCAGCTCAGGCCGCTGGCCGACGGCGGCCTCGAAATGATCGGCCGACAAGGTCCACTGTTCTTGCTGCTGGTACAGCTCGCCCAGGTTGTTGTGCACTTCGGCAAAGCCGGGCTGCAATTCGAGCGCCCTGGCGTAGCAGACCTGGGCTTCGTCCAGGTTGCCCATCAGTTTCAGGGTGTCGCCCAGGTTGCTGTAGGCCTCGGCGTGGTCCGGTTGCAGGGCCAGCACGGCCAGGTAGCTGCCCAGGGCATTCGGCAACTGGCCGCCGTCGCGCAGGGCGTGGCCGAGTTGCAGGTGGGCTTCGGCATTCTCCGGCGCCAGTTTCAGCAGGCGCTCGTAGCTCGCTTGCAGCTCGGGCAGCAGGTGCAGGGCGCGGCAGCTGGCGTCGAGCGCGAAATAATAGGCGGGGTTGGCCGGGGCCTTGTCGATCGCGCGCCCGAGGGCGTCGATGGCTTCCTGGTGGCGTCCGCGCTGCTGGTGGAGCAGGCCGAGCAGGTGGAGGGCATCGGCCCTGCCATCGAGTTTGCGGTACAGCGCTTCCGCCTGGTCCAGCCGTCCCGCCCGGTGATGCTGCATGGCGATATCCAGGGGGGAGGGCGGGGCGTAGGAAGCGGGTTTTTTCATGGGGCGCGGTCAGTCATCCTGGGTAAGGGAAGGTGCTCAGTCGGCCACCACGACGCGGTTCTTGCCGGTTTGCTTGGCCTGGTACATGGCTTTGTCGGCGCGCCGCACCAGGCTGGCCTGGTCTTCGTTGGGCGCGCGCAGGGCCACCCCGGCCGAGAAGGTGATCAATACCTTTTCGTTATCATGCAGGAAAAAATGCTTGGTCAGGTCGCGCTGCAGGCGCGTCATGGTTTGCGACGCCGCTTCGACATTGGTTTCCGGCAGCAAGATCAAGAATTCCTCGCCGCCGAAGCGGGCGATCACATCCATCGAACGGATGGTTTCCTTGACAATCTTGACCAGGTGCTTGAGGGCGTTGTCGCCCGCCTGGTGGCCGTAGGTATCGTTGAGGCGCTTGAAATCGTCCAGGTCGAGCATGGCGATGCACAGGGGCGTGCCGCGGCGGTCGGAGCGGGCCGTTTCGCGCTCGAACACATCGTCCAGGCCGCGCCGGTTCAGGCTTCCTGTGAGCTGGTCTTCGCGCACCAGTTCGCTCATGTGCTGGAGCTTGGCCTCCAGGGTGTGGATGCGCTGCTCGGCTTCCTGCACTTCCTGGCGCGCCAGCACCATGCGGTCGCGCGACTTGAGCGCTTCGGTCTGCACCAGGCGGGTTTCGCGCAGCACGTCGTCGAGGATCACGTTCAGTTCGGCGATATTGTCGGTGTGGCTGATCTTTTCGGAAAACGTGCCGATCTTTTCGTGGAAGTCGCCGGTCGTGGTCGCCACGGAACTGAGGCGGTCGATGAAGGTGAGCATCATGTTCTTCACCGTCAGCTTGACGTCCGACAGGTTGTGCTTGAGCTGGCCCTGCTTGTAGATCACTTCCTTCAGGCTGCGGGTGGCGTCTTCCAGCGCGCGCTGGTTGATCGGGCCGGCGATCAGTTCCTGCACCGAATCGATCTGGCCGCGCAGCCAACTATCGTCGTCGAGCAGTTCGGTGACGTTTTCCAGCAGCAGCTTGAACAGGCGCAGCAGCAATTCCTGCTGTTCGCCGACGTCGCCGCTTTTAATGTCGATCTGGTAACACAACTGCTTGAGGCGCACGCTGACCTCGTTCAGGGCTTCCTCGCTGGCGGCGACCTTGACGGCCGCGCCCAGCGCTTCGGCTTCGGCCATCAGGGCCGGCGCATCGGCCAGCAGGGAGGCGACCGCGACGCTCAGGGTGCGGCTGAGCAGGTCGCGCAGGATCTTGGCGTCCGGCTCGTCGGACATGGCCGACAGCGCCGACAGCTCGATCCCGCCGCTCTTGCGGATGTGTTTTTCGAGCAGCTGGGTCAGGTTGCGCGCGTAGCCATCCCAGTCGCGCATCTTGAGCGCGCGCGCGAAACGGCGGCCGAAGTCGGCCAGCTCGCCCGGGGTCTCGCTCAGCTTGGCCGCGAAGTCGCCCAGCACGTTTTCGGCGCCTGTGTCCACGATGGCGTCGGGCGCGGCCGGCGCCGCCTCGGGCGCGGGCGGCGTGGCGGCGATGCCGGCGATCTCGTTATAGATCTCGCGGTACGCTTCCGGGGTTGGCGCGATGCGGCGCGTGGCCAGGCGCCGGAACGCCTCGCGCGCGATCTCGGCGGGATTCTGGGCGGCGGGGTTGGGCGTTGTGGACATGGTAAAACAGTGCCTCAGTCAGGTTTGGCGTTGATGCACCAATGATAAGCGAGTTTGTTTCCTGCCATCTCTAGAAAAGAGGCAGGTAAAGCATCTTACTCCAGAGCATTAACCTGGCGCGCGGCGCGCGAAAAACTTATTCGATCAACTGGTTTTTGATCGCATAGTGCGTCAATTCGGCACTGTTCTTCAGTTTCATCTTGACAAGCAGGCGCGAGCGGTATTCGCTGATCGTCTTCACCGACAGCGACAATTCCTTGGCGATCGCCCCCACCGTCTTGCCGGAAGCGATCATGGTCAGGGTCTGGTATTCGCGGTCCGACAGGGTGTCGTGCAGCGGCGTATCGTGGTTTTCGCCGACCGCGCTGGCCAGTTCCTGGGCCAGCGCCGCGCTCACATATTTTTGCCCGGCGGCCACCTGGCGGATGGCGGTCACCAGTTCGCGCGGCGCGCTCTGCTTGGTCAGGTAGCCGGCCGCGCCGGCCTTGAGCGAGCGGATCGCGTACTGGTCTTCGCGGTGCATCGACAGCATCAGCACGGCCAGCTCGGGATGCTCCTTCTTGACCAGCTTGAGCACCTCGATGCCGCTGCGGTCGGGCAGGGAAATGTCGAGCAGCATGACGTGGCACCTGGCCTTGCGCACCTGCTTGATCGCCTCGATCCCGTCTTCGGCTTCGCCGGCGACGATGATGTCGGGCGACTCGGCCAGGATTTGTTTCAAGCCTTCGCGCACGATCGCATGATCGTCGGCGATGAAGACCCGGATGATGGCTTTGTCGGTCATTGCTGCTTCTTACTCGTTTCGGTTGGCGCCGGGCGCCGGGGGGGCAAGCGGGGCCGGCGTGTGCGGTCCCGCGCTGTCGTCGTGTGTTTCATCCGCCATTATCCTCGCTCTGGCGGAACTGAGTTTAATTTTGATGGTCACGACCGTGCCGCCGCCGGGGGCGTCGGCCAGGGCCATGGTGCCGCCCAGCGCCTGGGCCCGTTCGCTCATGCCGCGCAAGCCGAACGATTGCGGCTTCTGGCGGTCGGCCAGGGCGATGCCGGCGCCATTGTCGGCAATCGTCAAGACGATGTGCTGGCGCAGCAATTGCAGGCGCACCCCGACCCGGCTGGCGTGCGCATGCTTGGCGATATTGGTCAGCGCTTCCTGGAAGATGCGGAACAGCGCCGTCGCATGGTCCAGGTGCAGGTCGATGTCCTTGTCCGGACAGGCGAAGCTGCAGGCGATGCCATTCTGCTTCTCGAATTCCTTGACCTGCCATTCGAGCGCGGCGACGATGCCGAAGTCGAGCATCGAGGGGCGCAGGTCGAGCGAAATGCGGTGCACCGCGTCGATGGTGCGGTCGACCAGCGCATCGACATAGGCGGCGCGCTCGGCCAGCTGGGGCTGGTCGGGCGGCAGGCGCTGGGTCAGCATCATCAGGGCCATCTTGATGGCGGTCAGGTTGCCGCCCAGGTCATCGTGGATTTCGCGCGCGATGCGGGTGCGTTCCTGTTCCTTGACGTGTTCCAGGTGGGCCGCCAGCTCGGCCAGGCGGGCGCGCGAGCGGGTCACTTCCAGTTGTTCGAGCTTGCTGGCCGTGATATTGGTCATCAAGCCTTCCCAGTGCACGCTGCCCGGGTGGTCGGGCATGGCGCGCGGGGTGGAACGCAGGTTGATCCATTTCTGGTCCTTGTACTCGTGGATCCAGACCCGGCCTTCCCAGTTCCAGCCGGACAGGCTGGCGGCCGAGGCGTGCATGGCGTCGAGGTAGCTCTTGCGGTCTTCCGGCAGGATCAGTTCGATGAAGCGCCCGGGTTCGGCCTGCAGCTCGGCGGCGGACAGGCCGAGCAGGGCGGCGCAGCCCTCGCTCAGGTAGGGAAAGGCCACCCGGCCGTCCGCATGCAGCTCGAACTGGTACACCAGCGCCGGCGTGTTGCTGACGAACGGCTTCATGGTGTGGGCGATGGTGGGTGGAACTGGGCTCATCAAGGGTCGGCGGAGGAATAATGCCTGGAATCATACGGGAAAAACGGCGCGCTCTGCCGCCCCTTTGCGCGCCCCGGGGCGACGCGCCAGGGCAGGTGCCGCGCTGGCGCCATGCGAAATGGATGCTTTTACAACTAAATGTAAGCATCGAACTTGACGCCTCATTACTATTTCTATAAAACAATGTATTGACAAATTTTATAGGAAAGTTTCATGGCAAATTCGATCGTCGGCGATAGCGGTAACAACATCTTGCCTGGTACCTGGGGGGATGATTTCATGGAAGGCAAGGGCGGCGCTGACGTGCTGTTCGGCAGTGAGGGCAACGATACCCTGGTTGGCGGCACTGGCGACGACACCATCGATGGCGGCGTGGGCAGCGATACCGCAGTGTTCAACCGGGGCGACGGCCAGGATACCTTGCGTGCCTTCGGCAGCATGCCCGGCATGCACGACCGGCTGCTGTTCGGCGCCGGCATCGCGCCGGCCGACATCTATCTGCAGCGTCTGAGCACCAACCTGTACATCGAGCTGCGCGGCAGCATGGACCGCATCCTGGTCGAGCGTTACTTCGATCGCCCGCTGGATATGAACGGCGTGCTGGTGCAGCAGGGCGCCATCGAGCAGATCGTGTTCGCCGACGGCATGCAGTGGAACCGCGAAGCCATCCTGACCAAGCTTGCGCTCGATACAATGCCGCTGGTCACCCTGGGCGAGCAGGACGACCGCTTTTTTGCCAGCACCAATGTGGACGCGGGCGCCGGCAACGACACGGTCGATGGCTACGCCGCCTACATGGCCGGCGGCGCCGGCGACGATGTCCTGACCAGTATGAGCGGCCAGAATGGCGCGCTGCTGGGCGGCGCCGGCAACGACCGCATCCAGGCCGGCCCCAGCGACGACCTCATCGACGGCGGCAGCGGCAACGATAGCCTCGATGGCGGCGCCGGCAACAATACCTATCTGTTCAGCCGCGGCTGGGGCCAGGACCGCCTGCAATTGGCGCCGTCCCAGGGCTGGGAGCCAAGCCGCCACGATATCGTGCTGAGCGACGTGCTGCCCGGCGGCATCGCACTGACGCGTTCCGCGCAAGGCATGGGCAACGATTTGCTGATCACCCTGCGCGGCGCCAGCGACAGCCTGACGGTGGCCGACTATTTCGCGAACCGTCCCGGCACCAGCATCCGCTTTGCCGACGGCACCGTCTGGAACGCCCAGCAGATCGAGCAGGAAAGCATGCGCCCGGTGATGCCCGACATGCTCGGCACGAGCGCATCGGACAATCTGTACGGCAGCCCGGAAAGCGACATGCTGTCCGGCGGCGACGGCAACGACCACTTGCAGGGCATGGAGGGCAATGATGTCTTGATCGGCGGCAACGGCGACGACTTCCTGGCTGGCGGCAATGGCGACGACACCCTGATTCCCGGTGCCGGTTTCGACCATCTCGAACCCGGCGCGGGCAACAACATGATCTTGTTCGGGCGCGACAATGGCATGACGGTCCTGCTGCCCGGCCCCATCAACGATGCCCACAACACGATCATGATGGCGGCCGATGTGCGTCCGGCCGACGTGAGCCTGTCGGCGCAAAACCCGTACCAGATACAGGTACGCATCGCCGGCAGCGCCGCGACCCTGCAAATGGACCTGCTTCCGGAACCCCTCCCGACCGGACCCGGCCAGTTGCGCTTGCCGGTGCAAATCCAGTTCAGCGACGGCACCCGCTGGGACAGCGACAAGTTGATCGCGCTGAGCCTGACCCAGAACGGTGACGAGGGCAATAACGTGCTGCAGGGCTACCCCGAGCGCAACGACCGCCTGGACGGCAAGGGCGGCAACGACATCCTCAACGGCTGGAGCGGCGACGACCTGCTCAGCGGCGCCAATGGCAACGATCAGCTCGACGGCGGCGACGGCAACGATAGCCTCGACGGCGGCGCGGGCGACGACCTGCTGTTCGGCGGCGCCGGCAACGATCTGCTGCGCGCCGGCTCGGGCAACGATTACCTGTTCGGCGGCGCCGGCAACGATACCTATGTGTTCGCCTTGGGCGATGGCGTGGCGATTGTCGACGAACTTGCCTACAACGGCGGACCGGGCAATGTGCTGCGCTTCGGCGCCGGCATCGCGGCCGCGGACTTGCGGGTGGTCGCGGCGGGCAGCGAGCAGCACATCTATTACGGTGCGACCGGCCAGATCAAGCTGTTCGGCAACGGTGCGGGCTTCGAGCGCATCGAATTTGCCAACGGCAGCGTCGCCAGCCTCAGCGAGCTGAGCCCGCACGCGCCGGTACTGCAAACCCCGCTCAACGACGCCGACGCCAGCCCCGGCACACCGTTCACGATGCAGGTCAAGCCGGGCATTTTCACCGATGCCGACGCGGGCGACGTGCTCGCCTACCAGGCCGCGCGCGCCGATGGCGGCGCCTTGCCTTCCTGGCTGCATTTCGACGTGGCCAGCGCCACCTTCAGCGGCATCCCGGGCCACGCCGACAGCGGCAGCGTCGAGGTGCGCGTCACCGCCACCGACAGCACGGCGCTGTCGGCCAGCGACACGTTCAAGTTGACGGTGGCCGTGGCCAACGTGGCGCCGGTCGTCGCGGCGCCCGCCAATGGTACCAGCGTGGCCGAAGGCAAGCCATTCGTGGTCAACGCACCGTTGTTCGTGGATGCCAATCCGAACGATGTACTGAACGTGGTGCTGATGCGCGCCGACGGCAGCGCGCTGCCGGCATGGATGGCGTACAACCCGGCCACGCGCACCATCAACGGCACGGCCGGCTACAACGATAGCGGCAGCTATGCGCTCAAGGCGGTCGCGACCGACCAGGGCGGGCTGTCGGCATCGAGCCTGTTCAACATCAATGTCGCCAATACCAACCGCGCGCCGGTGCTGGCGACGCCACTCCCGGCCAAGACGCTGGCCGACGGCGTGGCCTTCAGCTACAGCGTGCCGGCGGGGACCTTTGCCGATCCCGACGCGGGCGACACCGGCAGCTACAGCGCCGGCGCACTGCCGGCGTGGCTGTCGTTCAATGCGCCAACGCGCACCTTCAGCGGCACCCCGGCGGCGAGCGACGCCGGCAGCAGCAACGTGGTCGTGCGCTACACCGACGCTGGCGGCCTGGCGGCGACGGCGACCCTGGCGCTGACGATCACCCAGATCCCGCGCGTGACCCTGACCGGTACGGCCGGCGACGATATCCTGACCGGCAAGGCCAACAACGATACCTTGTTCGGCCTGGACGGCAACGACCGCCTCGACGGCGGCCTGGGCGAAGACACCATGGCCGGCGGCAACGGCAACGATAGCTACATGGTCGGCCAGGCGGGCGACGTGGTGACCGAAGACGCGGGTGCGGGCACCGACAGCGTGACGACCGGCATCAGCTACGTGCTGCCGGCCAACGTGGAAAACCTGACCCTGGCCGGCGGCGCGGCGATCAATGGCACGGGAAATGCGTTGAACAACGCGATCGCGGGCAATGGGTCCGCCAACGTGCTCGATGGTGGCGCGGGTGCCGACACCCTGGCCGGCAACGGCGGCAACGATACGTATTACGCCGACCATGCGGGCGACATGATTACCGAATGGGCCGGCAACGGCTTCGATCAGCTGTTCAGTTCGGTGACCAAGACGCTGGGGCAAAACGTCGAAGTGCTGATCCTGACCGGCACGCAAGCCATCAACGGCACGGGCAACCAGGGTAATAACCTGATCAAGGGCAATGGCGCGGACAATACCCTGAACGGCACCCTGGGCTACGACATCCTGCTGGGCGGCGCAGGCAACGACCGGCTCATCGACACGTCGAAGGAATCGAACCTGTTGCATGCCGGAGCGGGTAACGACAACCTGTCCGGCGGGGGCGCCAGCGAACTGTTTATCGGCGCTACGGGCAACGACAATATCGACGTCGGGACCGGGATGAACCTGCTTGCCTTCAACAAGGGCGATGGCCAGGACCGGGTGCTGGCGTCCGGCGGCAACGGCGATACGCTCTCGCTCGGCCACGGCATCGCCTATGCCGACCTGGCGCTGAAACAAGTTGGCGCCGCGCTGGTGCTGACGATGGGCGCGAGCGACCAGATCACCTTCAGCAGCTGGTATGCTTCCGGCGCCAGCGTGAAGAGCTTGCAGGTGGTGACTGCGGGCGGCACCGATTACGTGCCCGGTTCGGCCAGCGTGATCAACGACAATAAGGTCGAGCTGTTCGACTTTGCCGGCCTGGTCGGCAAGTTCGACCAGGCGCGCGTCGCCGACCCATCCTTGACCAGCTGGAGCATGGCGGCATCGCTGGCGGCGTTTTCGCGCGGCGGCAGCAATACCGCGGCTATCGGCGGCGACCTCGCTTACCACTACGCGGTCGATGGCGACCTGTCGGCAGTGGGCACGAACGCGGGGCTGGCCATCATCGGCAGCGCGAGCTTTGCCAAGGGCGTGCAAACGCTGCTGGCCGGCAGCGCGCTGGCCGACGGTACGCCGCTGCTGTTCTAAGCGGCGGGCTGCGGCAGGGGGAATTGCCTTACACTGGAGCGATGAAAAAACTCCTGTTCTCCCTGCTTGTTTTCCTGTGTGCCCCCTTGTGCCAGGCGGCCGACACCCGTTTCACGGTGGTGACGGTCGATCCTGCGCGCCAGGAGCTGCGCCTGTTTCTCAATGACGAGACGGGCCAGCCTTTCAAGAGCTTCGGCCGCCTGCGGGATTGGCTGCTGGAGCGCAAGCAGCGGCTGGTGTTTGCCGTCAACGCCGGCATGTACCATCCGGGTTTCGCACCGGTGGGTTTGCATGTGGAAAATGGCAAGCAACTGGCGCCACTGAACCTGGATGATGGCCAGGGCAATTTCTTCCTCAAGCCGAATGGCGTTTTCTTCGTGAGCAAGAGCGGGCCGCAGGTGCTCGCGTCCGCGGCCTACGCGGCGCAGGCGGCCGAGGTGCGGCTGGCGACCCAGTCCGGCCCCATGCTGGTCATCGATGGCAGGCTGCATCCGCGCTTCGAGGCCGACTCGCGCTCGCGCCACGTACGCAATGGCGTCGGCGTGCTCGATGGCAAAGCGATTTTTGTGATCAGCAACGTGGCGGTCACCTTGCACGAATTTGCCGCCTACTTCCGCGATACGCTCCATTGCAAGAACGCACTGTATCTGGACGGCTCGATATCGAGCCTGTTCTCGACCGACCAGGGGCGCGCCGACTTCGGCCCGCCCCTGGGCCCGATCCTGGGCGTGGTGGAGCCGGCCCCGCGCTAAGGCAGGCGCTGGCGCCTGCCCCGGCGCCTGCCTGCGTCAGGCCTGGCGCGCTTTCCTGCGCGCCGCGCCGATCACCAGCAGGCCGGCCGCCAGCATGCCGTACGTTGCCGGTTCAGGTACCGGCGAGGTCGGGGTGCCGGAAAAGTAGGACAACTCGACGGAGGCCATGGCATTGAGCCTGCCCCTGCCGACCGCCTTTCCCGTCTCGAACGCGCCTTGCAGCAGCTGGCTGCGCTGTCCCTGCGTGTTGGTCAGTTTCATGGTAAACGCGTCGCGACCCGACACGCCATTGATGTAGGTCGTTAAATCGCCGCTGATGCCGGCAATCGACAGTGCCTTCGTGAGCCCGTCCTGGTCCATGAATGTATCGGCCTGGGCCGAGAAGGTGAGCCGGGTCGATGGCGACAAGATAAAGCGCGAGAGCTGGTATGTGGAGGAACTGGCTCCAAGGGAGGAGGGCAGCGTGTCCGTGTGCGCTTCGGCGTACATGCTGGTGGCGGCGTTGCTCAAGCTGACGCCGCCATTGGGAACAATACGGCTGATCGCCCCGTAGCCCTGCACAAAGTCCACGGGACTCGGTTCGCCGGCAGCGGAAAAGAAGTAGGAGCCGCCGCCGTCCTGGCTGGAGAAAGTAATGCTCGGGCTGATATTGTCAGTCAAGTCCAGGTCGGTCAGGACGAACTCGATATTGCTCAGGCTAGCGCTGGCCTTGGCATGACCCGCATGGGCCGGGGCGCAGGCCAGGATGCCGGCTGCAAACAGGCCGGCGACGATCTTCAATGGGTGGTGCATGGTGGACTTTCGATCAGGATGGTGGTTCGCGGTCGTGCCGACCGGACGGGAATGCGCAGTGGCGGCGGCGTTCATGCCGCTTGGCCGGCGACTGGCCGGCGCCGGCGGCGCGCCAGCGCGCCCACCAAACATGTTCCAGCCAACAGCATGGCGTAGCTCGACGGTTCGGGAACGGAGGGGATCGGCGCGATCGGCGCGGAAAGAGAAACGGCGGTCTCCAGGGAGAATTGGCCCTGGCGTGCCTGGGCGTCCGACATCAGTATCCCGTACAGGTTGACGGTAGCCGAGCCGTTGTTTGCATCGTAGGACTTCTTGAACGTACTCGTCCAATCAGCTTCGTCCCCCAGCGTGCCTTGCATTGCGATACGACTGCCAGAGTAATCAAAATTCTGCGCGAGTTGTTCGGACAGCCTGGCCACGCCGGTAAAAATCAGCTGGGTATTGGGGCTGAGGGTGAACGAGGCGGCATAAGAGTTACGGTTCCCGTACCTGTGCTTGACGCCATCGGCGGGGACGGGAAAATTGAGGCTTGCCGTGGACGACATGGTGCCGCGCGAGAGCGTGGTGCCGGACGTGCCGAATGCGGTCACGATCGAGGTGGTTCCGGGCGCGGCGAGGCTCTGGTGCTGGCCCGCCCCGTAGGTCTCGCTCGACCAGCGCTCGTCGCCGAAGATGATCGATGGGGAAATGCCGTCGGCCAGGTCGAGGTCGACGAGTTGGTACTGGAAGTGGTCGATGCTGGCGGCCACCGTGCTGCTCGCCGCCTGGGCGGGCGCCCACGCGGCGGCCAGCGCCAGTGCGCAAAGAGAAAATTTGTTCAGGTGCGCGTACATGTGTGCCTTTGGGAAGTTGACTGTCGCGTATGGACAGACTGTTGACTAGAATACGTGGCATTTGGTTAATATGCCATGTAAAGCAACAGAACTGTGCCGGATGTCACTGTGCGGCCAGGCGGGATGAGCGCAAGCGCACCTCGACACCGCATCCCTTCCCATGCAGGCCAGGGATGATCCGCACGCTTCCGCCCGCGCGCGCGGCGGCTTGCCTGACGATCGCCAGGCCCAGGCCAGAGCCGGGGGTATCGTGCCCGCGTCCCCGGTAAAAGCGCTCGAAGATGTGCTCGCGCTGGTCTTCCGGAATGCCGGGGCCGTCGTCGGCGAACGACAATATCAGCGCCGTGTCATCGCTACGCAGGCAGACCAGCACGCACCCGCCCAGCGGGACATAGCGCAGGCTGTTGTCGAGCAAATTCGTGACGATCGATTGAAAAGCGGCCACTTCCACGGACCAGTTCAATGTGTCCGGCGCATCGAGCGACAGGTCCATGCGGCGCGCCAGTACGCCGGGCACTTGTTGCGCCAACAACTGGCGCACGATATCGGCGACGTCGACGGTCTCGAATGTGGCGGGCTCCATCTCATCGAGCGTTGCAAGCTCAAGCAGCTGGCGGGTCAGGTGCGAGGCGCGCGCAATGGCCAGGTTGAGATGCTCTTGCGCCTGCTGGCGTTCGGCCGGATCGGCGGCCCGCGCAATGACATGCGCTTGCGTCGATATCACCGCCATCGGGGTACGCAGTTCGTGCGCCGCATCCTGAATGAAGGCGCGTTCGCGCTGCGCCTTGCCGCGCAACTTGGCGAGCAGTTCCTCGAAGGCCGCCACCAGCGGCCGCAATTCGCTATATTTCGGATCCATCCCGATCGGCGACAGGTCGTCACGCTGGCGCGCCGCGATGCGTTCGGCCAGCAGCCGCAATGGCCGCAAGCCCTGGTGCACGGCGAGCCACAAGGGCAGCACCACGCAGGGCAGGGAAATGAGCAGATAGGGAATGAGTCCGCGTCCCAGCCCGCCCAGGGTGGCCGAGCGTTCCGGTTTGGGTTCGGCGATGCGCAGCGACCAATCGGGCGCGTCGCGCTGGTAGATCCAGTAAGCGGCGCCGCCGGCCTGGCCCGCCACCGCTGCCGGGGGACGCCTGGCCGCTGCGCTCGACGTATACACCAGGCGGCCCGCGCGGTCGCGTAGCTCGAACACTAGATCGTCAGGCAAGTTGTTCGCGTCGTGACGCAGTTGATTGAGCCAGATCGCCGTGGTGGCGACGGCGGCTTGTACCTGGTCCGGGCGCTCGAGCCGGACCAGTGCCGCATACAAGGCCGTGCCGACTTTTTGCACGCCTGAATTCTGCTCCGATTCTTGTTTGAACCGGAGGTATTCATACCCGAGCAGCATGCCCCACACCAGAAGGAAGGCCATGCCGAGCGCGGCCATGACACGCCGCACCAGCGTCGGACGGCGCCATGGCCTCATGGCACCAGCACGTAGCCGATGCCGCGCGCGGTGTGAATGCGCCCGGCCCCGATCTTGCGGCGCAAGTTGGAAATATGCACTTCGATCGTGGCGAAATCGACTGGTTCACCGAGCGGATCGAGCCGTTGCGCGAGGGCGCCCTTGGCGACCACGGCACCGGGTTCGCGCGCCAGTTCCAGCAAGAGCTGGAATTCGCGCGGCGACAGCTTGAGCGTTTCATCGCCGAGCCGCGCCAGATAGCGGCGCGGCTCGATGGTCAAGGCGCCGATCACCCATTGCTCGCTGGCCTGGCGCGCATAGCGCCGCAGTACCGCGCGGATGCGCGACATCAGTTCCTCGGTCGCGAACGGCTTCACGAGAAAATCGTCGGCGCCGCTATCCAGGCCAGCGAGCCGGTCCTGGAGTCCGGAGCGCGCCGTCATCACGATCACCGGCACCGGGTTGACACCGCGCCGCCAGCGCGCCAGCAAGTCCAGACCGCAGCCATCGGGCAGGGACAGGTCGAGCAGCACGCAGTCGAACGGCATGTCGTGAAAACCCTGCGGCGCATCGCCGGCGCGGCGCAGCCATTCGCTGCTGATGCCTTCGGCCTTGAGGGCGCCTTGCAAGGCGCGCCCGAAATCGAGGTCATCTTCAATGAGTAGTAGGTGCATCGCCCGATTATACCGAGCCGATTCTTAAGGCCAGCCAAAGGCCGCGCCGTCGGTCTTTGGCAAACCCGAAGGTTGGCGTTTGCATAATGCCGATGCTGCTCCCGCCCGCTAATCGGCAGGCCAGCAATTGTGATCATCCACCGGAGGCCCCATGCCAAACGCAATTCCATCTATCCGATTCCTGCCCCTCGGCGCCGCGCTCGCCGTTCTACTGAGCGGCTGCGGCGGTTCGCCATCCAGCCAGGGCCCGGCCGATACAGCGGCCGGGCGCGGCGCGCTGCTGCGCAATTCGCCGACCCGCCTGTTGTCGCTCGACGCGGCCGGCGTCGGCACGCAATTAAACAAATTCGGCACCCAGTTGCTGCTGATCGCCGGTGCGCCCAAGTGCGGTATCGATTTCCATCACGTCGAGTACAACACGGTCGGCGCGGCGGGCGAACCGACGACGGCTTCCGCCGCACTGCTGGTCCCGACCGGCGCCGGTCCGGCCTGCGAGGGCAAGCGCCCGGTCTTGTTGTACGGGCATGGCAGTTCGTTCCAGCGCAAGCTGAACATGGCCGACATCAGCGATGCCACGAACGAAGGCGCGGGCAGGGTGGGCACGCCGGCCGCCCTGTATGCCGCCCAGGGCTATATTGTCGTCGCGCCCAATTATGCCGGTTACGACACCTCGCGCTTGAATTACCATCCGCACCATATCGCCGATCAGCAATCGAAAGACATGATCGACGCGCTCGCCGCCGCGCGCACCGCGCTGGCGGGGCTGGCGCATCCGGCCGGCGAGAACGGCAAGCTGTTTATCACCGGTTATTCGGAAGGCGGCTATGTCGCGATGGCCACCCACCGCGCCATGCAGGCGGCCGGCATCAAGGTGACGGCGTCGGCGCCGCAAAGCGGCAGTTATGCGGAGAGCCTGGACTACGAGGCCCTGGGGACCAGCGGCGCGCTCGATGATCCGCGCGCTTTTTCGCTGTCGACCCAGCTCCAGCTCGTGATGCAGATAACGGCGTGGCAGAAAGCGTATGGCAATCTGTATGCGACACCGTCGGAAGTCTATTCCGGCAGCTACGCCGGCGCGATGGAAACCCTGTTGCCGACCGCCATGCCGTTGACCAGGCTGGTCGCCGAGGGAAAATTTCCGATGTATTTCCTGAGCCAGGACATGGCCAATTACGCCGCGCTGGACGCCACCCGGAAGGCCTACTTCGGCACGCCCGCGCACAGCCTGATGAACGCCGGCTACCTGGGCCGCTTGCTGGCCGATATCGCCGCCCATCCCTGCCCGGTGACGTCGCCGCAGGCGCCGCTGGCCTGCGCGCCGGCCCATCCGATGCGCGCCGCATGGTTGAAAAACGACTTGCGCACCTGGGTGCCACGTGCTCCGATGTTACTGTGCGGCGGCAACGGCGATCCCGAAGTCGGTTTCGCTCATGCGCGCCTGACGCAGGCCTATTTTCAAGCCCACGGCGGCGCGGCGCAGCTGCTCGACGTCGATTCGCCGGTGACCGAGAACGATCCGTATGCGCGCTCGAAAACCATCTTTGCGGCAATCAGGCAAGCGGTGATCGATAGCGGCGCCGACCCCACGACGCCCGACAATTATCATGGATTCATGGCGAACGTCGCGTGCGAAGTTGCTGCGCGTGATTTCTTCAGCCGGTTTTAAACAGCGCCTGTCTGCGCAGGCCCGGCCTCAACGGCGCCGGGCGCGCCACATGGCCGCGAAACGGCGCAGGATGCGGGTCGGGCGCATGCTGTGGCGGCCGCCCCGTCCGCGCCGCCGGAACGCCTTGACCGCCCTGCGCAGGCGCTCGCGCAACGCGAACGCCGTGCGGCTGGTGCGCTGGTACGCCAGGGTTCCCTTGAGCTTGCCTACCCACTTGTCCTTGAACGCCATGAACACGGCATGCCAGCGCGCGAACCACGCCAGGGTCAGCAGGCTGGGCAGGGTCAGCGAGTACAGGCGCGTGACCGCCGCCGCGCCGCCGATCTTGGCCAGCAGGATCACCAGCACGCCCGTCACAGGATGCCCGTTGGCAATTGCGATCAGGGCCAGCAGCTTGACCGGAAACAGCAGCACAGCGGGCAGGGCGAAGGCGCCCAGCGCCCAATAGGGCGGCAGCGCCCGGATGCGCGTATCGAACTCGCGCACCGGCGGCCAGCGCGCAATCACGGCGCCGACGCGGGTGCCGATATCCCACAGCCACTCTTCCAGCAGCAGGATCAGCGCCGCCAGGTACACCAGCGGGGCGAGCAGTCGATAGCGGCGTCGCTTGGCTTGTGTCATGGTCCTCCCTTTGGTTTCATGATACGTGAAAACCCCGGCGCCGCTTAAATCGGGTATCGCCCGGACAGGAAGCGCGCGCGCCATTACAATGAGACGCATGAATAAAGCATTTGTCAAAGAAGCCGATAACGACGACGAGGAAGCCATCGCGCTGGCGCAAGCCATTCCCGCGGGCGCCAAGAATTACATCACGCCGGCCGGCTACCAGCGCATCAAGGATGAGCTGCTGCAACTGATCGATGTCGAGCGGCCCGAGGTGGTCAAGGTGGTGCACTGGGCGGCCTCGAACGGCGACCGTTCCGAAAACGGCGACTATATCTACGGCAAGCGGCGCCTGCGCCAGATCGATGGCCGCATCCGCTTCCTGACCAAGCGCATGGATTCGGCCGCCGTGGTCGATCCCAGCGTCCAGCATGGCAACGACCAGATTTTCTTCGGCGCCACCGTCACCTATGCCAACAGCGCGGGCGAGGAACACACCGTCACCATCGTCGGCATCGACGAACTGGACCCGCTGAATGGCAAGATCAGCTGGGTCTCGCCGGTGGCGCGCGCCCTGACCAAGGCCAGGGAAGGCGATCTGATCACCTTGCAGACGCCACTCGGCCCGGATGAGCTGGAAGTGCTCAGCGTGCACTATCCGGCCCCGGTCGCGGATTGATTTTCCATTTTAGCGAGTTAGCGATGTCGATTTCCCATGCCACTTTCAACCACGTCTTGCGCATACCGCTGGCGGCCGAAGTCCATTCGCGCCCGTCGCTGCGCCTGAACGGCCCCGAAACGCTGACCCACCTGGCGGTCTACGCGCGCGACGAGGGTGATGCCGATGCGCATCAGCTGGCGTGCCAGAACCAGTTGCTGGCCGGCCTGTGCCGCTATTTCGGGGTGGCGCCGCCGCATCCGGAAGCGCGCTATTTTTTCCACGATTTCGGCAATTTCCGCCTGCAATGGGAGTCGCATACCGAGTTTTCCACCTATACCTTCGCCGAGCGGCGCGCCCAGCCTGTTGCGGCCGAGCACGCGTTCGAGCAGGTGCCGCTGCGCCATGTTCCCGATGAGTGGCTGCTGAGCCTGGAAGGCAAGGTGATGGCCGCCACCCACGTGACCTTGCAGCAGGTGAGCGCGTCGCTGACCGAGATGCGCCACGTGTTTGGCGGCAATCTGCTGGTCGGCTGCGACAGCCAGAATTTTGCCAAGGTCTGGACCGATTTCGCGATCGCGCCCGATGGTTTCGGCAGGGTCGTGATCCAGGACCTGGGCATGCAGTACCAGCAGGCCGGGCGCCTGGTGCAGCGGGTGCTGGAAATCGAAACCTACCGCATGATGGCGCTGCTGGGCTTGCCACAAGCGCAGCTGGCCGCGCCCGTGCTCAACGGCATCGAGGCCGACCTGGCGCGCCTCTCGGCGGGCATGACCGATGCGAGCGATGCGATTCCCGATACGCCGGATGCGCCCGACGGCGAGCAAGTCTTGCTGCAAAAAATCACGGTGCTGGCCGCGCGCATGGAAAAGCTGGCGCTGGAAAACAGTTACCGTTTCGCCGCTTCAAAAGCCTATTACCGGCTGGTGCAGGCGCGCATCGAGGAGTTGCGCGAAGCGCGCATTCCGGGCGTGCCGACCATCCGCGAATTCATGGACCGGCGCCTGGCCCCGGCCATGAACACGTGCGAATCGACCGTGCGGCGCCAGGAAGCGCTGGCCGAGCGCATCGGCCGCACCAATGACTTGCTGCGCACGCGCGTGGGCATCGTGCAGGAACAGCAGAACCGGCGCATCCTGGAGTCGCTCAACGCGCGCGCGGCCCAGCAGCTGCGCTTGCAGCAGGCGGTCGAGGGACTGTCGGTGGTGGCCATTTCCTACTATTCGATCGGGCTGATCGCGTATGCGGGCAAGGCCATGAAGGCGGCTGGCGTGCCGATCAATCCGGACATGGTGACCGGCGCCGCCATGCCGGTGATGCTCGCCATTGTCTGGCTGGGGCTGCGCCGCATGCATCATCATGTGAGCCGCCAGGCTATTCGGTCTTGAGTGTGGCGCGTCCGGGCTGCTGCTCCAGTGGCTTGCCGGGCGTGAAGATCCAGGATGCTTTCGAGAAGGCGAGATCGGACCAGCTGGCCCCGTTGTCCTGCGATTCGCTGCGCAGCACGCCGCCGACCGGACAGACGGGAGCCTTGTCGCCCCGGCCAGCGCTGGCGCATTGCCGCGATACGAGCGGGTATTCCAGCCCGATCAGCTTGCCGCGACGGCTGAGCGCAACGTTGTAGCCCATAATCAGGTCCTGACGCATCAGCAATTCGCCGAGCTGGCGCGGCGGGTGGCTCGGAAACCAGATCTTGTCCGGATACGCGAATCGGGTGAAGCGCTTGCCATCCTGGTCGAGCATGGTGATGCCGATGTAGGGAACGCCATTGGCCAGGCCGGCGCTGTTGCAGACCTGATCCTGCATGGGACCCGCGGCGCTCGTCGGCAAGCCCATGAGCATGGCCATGTCGCCATCGACGTCGATGGCGGCCCGGCCCGGCGCGCCGACATAGCTGATCGAGACGAGCGGCACGAAGGGCGGCAGTTCGCCGGCGGATTGACGCTGGAGGTCTTCCTCGTTCGGCAGCATGCCGGAAAGCACAAACTCGGATTGATCGGGCAGGCGGCAACGCAGTACCAGTTGCTTGCCCTGTGCCATCAGCGCGCGCCGTTCCAGGCGCTTGTCGGCGATGCTGACGGCGCCGGGCCTGGCGCCGTCCGGCTGGTCCAGTGCCGAGGTGCCGATCGTGAACAATCTGGACGTGCTGGTGATGACTGGCGCGCTCCAGCTTTTGCCCTGGTCGGTGGACAGCGTTTGCGACACCTGCGAGACCGGCTGCCGGTAAAACTTGGCATCGGCATAGTGGCCCCAGTGCCAGCGCGTCAGCGCTTGTTCGAGCACCCAGGTGCTGCCCTGCACCGCCATGCGCCCATAGCCGGGATGGCTCAGCGCGCGCCGCGCCGATTCGCGGTTGGCCTCGGCCTCGACGGCTTTATCGTAATGGGGCTTGGCGATGATCGTTGCGAGGTGTCCCTTGGCGATCGTGCGGTAATGCTCCGGCTCGGTGCCGGGCGCATGCACGGTGTCACCCTTGACATAAAAATGGGCGCACATCTCGGCCGGCGTGCCGGAGTCGTCGGTGCGGCGCAGCGAGGTGATGCCCAGATCGACCGGCGCGGCGCCATCCGGTCCGTGGTAGCGCGTGGCGTAGCGCGTATCGCAGGTTTCCGGACGATTGCTGTAGGGTGCTTCGCAGCTGCCCTCCATCACGATCCGGCCGCCCTGGGGCAGCAGGCATTCCAGGCGGTCCTGGGCAAAGCCGGACTGGGCGTGCAGGCCCAGCACCATTGCGGTCACAAGCGTGGTTTTCATTCGGTGCATTCCTTCGGGCATGGCTGCTCAAGCGGCTTGGCGCCGTTCTCGTCGCGGTGACGGTAATTGCGCAGGCTGCGCGCGGAAGGGTGGGCCACGCCGGCTTGCCGCGCGAGCGCCACGCCGGTCTTGAAGAAATAGGGCGCCGTTTCGATGCTGGCCGGCTGCCAGGTTTCGCCACGGTCGCTTGAGGTCGTGCGCAGCACGGCGCTCACCGGGCACTGCTGGCCGCTGCGTTCGGCGCAGGCCGGCGCCTTGGCCGCGTACAAGGGCAGTTCCCGCACCAGCTTGCCCTGGCGGATGGCCATGGCGCTGTTTTCATTCATCACGCTCAAGCCGCGCTGCTTCAACTGCGCATCGACGCGCTGCTGTTGAACCTCGTCGCGCTGGCCCATGACGGGGGGCGCCGGTACCCAGAAGCGCTTTTCTCCCGGCATGCGCAGGGAAGCACCGGTGCCCGGCTGGCCTTCGTACAGGCCCAGGCGGGCGCACAGGACTTCCATATTGCTGTCTTGCTCCAGGTGCTGGTGTTCCATTTTCGCGCCCGTGTCCACCAGTTCTGCGGCGCCGCGCGCGCGGTAGTACACCGTGAAGTCATCCTGGTCCTCGCGCGCGTTGGCATGGCGCGCGAACACCGCCAGCGGGATCCAGCTATGTTTGGCCTGGAGGACGAAGGCGCTGCCATCGGCCAGCTCGCATTCGACGGTTTCGGTGCGCTCGACGGCGCAGGCGTCGGCCATGACCGTGGCGGCCAGGCAGAACGAGAGCGGGTGCAGAAAATGGCGATATCCCATGGAGTGGCTTCCGGACAGGTGATGAGAGTGGGTATGGCCGGCGATGTTATCACGCCATTTTTTTACGGCATCAATCTGATTAATAAAAAAATAATGTTGACACTGCGGATGAGTTCGTCGTTGTAAACCGTACGCGGTAGCAGGGCTGATAGACTGTGATGAGAATGCTCTACAGAACAGGAATAGTCTATCAATCAACATCCCAACCGCGCGCAAGCCGACGCACTGAGCGCGTTGCGCATCGCCACGGCCGACCGTCATGCCGTGCTCGACGCCGGCATGCCGCTGGCCCAGCCGGACGCCGGCTTGCAGCACTACAGCGACCATTTGCACATGCTGCGGCGCTGCTTGTCTCCCCTGGAAGCCTGGCTGGCGCCTTACAGCGATGGTCCGCAAGGCGAGGCCAGCTTGCCGGCGGAGGCGCGGGTTGCGCTGATCGATGCCGATCTGGCCGATCCGGCGCTGGGCGGGGTGCGTGCCGATCCGCGCCCTGACGACGACACCGTGTGGCCGAGTGCCGCCAGCGCGGCGTACCGCTGGGGCGTGACGTATGTGATCGAAGGCTCGCAACTGGGCGGGGCGGTGCTG
>NZ_JAQOZV010000074.1:0-30469 GCF_030348125.1 Massilia sp. DJPM01 | reverse complement strand
TTAGGTATGCCGTGCGCCATGGCGCCGCTGCGCAGCTTCCAGTCAATCGGGTTGACACCGGCGGCGACCACGCGCACTAGTACATCGCCAGCGCCGCAGACCGGGACAGGTGCGTCTTCGAGTTGCATTTGACTGGCATCGCCGTAGGCGTGAATTCGAATGGCTTTCATATCATTGTCTTTCTGGATTGGAGGCTGGTAATGGTCAAATAATAGACTTTTCCAAAAAAAGATAAATAGCAGTGAATGAATAATATTTTTCCATTTATGGGATAATTAGCGAATGGAAAATCTTTCTGCCTTGCACGACATGGCCTTGTTCGTTGAAGTGGCTCGTACCATGAGCTTTAGTCGGGCTAGCACCAAACTCGGTGTGCCGGGTGCGACGTTGTCGCGGCGCATTGCTGCAATGGAACGCCATTTCGGCGTGCGCTTGCTAGACCGCACCACGCGCAAGGTAGCCCTCAGCGAAGCTGGGCAACGCTACTTCGAGCGCTGCGCCCACCTGGTGGACGAGGCACGGGCGGCGCAAGAGGCACTGTACGACACCGTCAATCGCCCTATCGGCCATGTGCGCGTGTCGATGCCGGTCGATTTGGGGCTGACCTACATCGGCCCTTTATTGCCCGACTTTGCCCGCCAATACCCCGGCATCAGTTTGGATTTGGACCTATCGCCCCGTCATAGCAATCTCGTGACTGAGCATGTGGATTTAGCGATTCGTCTGGGTGAGGTCGTGGGCGATCAATTGGTGGTGCGACGCCTGGGGAGCCTCGAACACTTTCTTTTTGCTGCCCCAAGTTACCTGGCTCTGCACGGGCAGCCGCAGCAGCCCGCTGAACTGGTTGAACACACCTGCATCACAACCGGCAGTGCGCAGCAAGCTAGCAACTGGCACTTGCAGCGCGATGAGCGCGGAATGGATGTCCAGGTGCGCGGTCACTTTGGCATTAACAACCCTGGTTTGATCCGCCTGCTGGCAGAACGGGGTTTGGGTATTGCAGCTTTGTCACACAAACTGGCGCGCGAGGCCGTCAGCGCCGAGCGCCTTGTCCGCGTGCTACCCGATTGGTCTTTCAAACCCGTCCCGGTAAGCGGCGTCATGGCCACGCGGATGCAGACTGCCAGTGTGCGGGTTTTGGTGGAGTTTTTGGCAGCGCGACTGTCGCTGGAGTGACCGCCCAAGGAGCACTGCGCGAACAGCGACGGACCATGTTGCCCGGCCACGGCGCTACGTGCCTGGCTCGACGCCGCCGCAGTCGCGGCCAGGACGGTGTTGCGCTCGATCAGAAAGTGGGCAGTGGTGAGCCGCCCCCGACCGGCGCATGGGCAGCGTGAACACGGTCCTCGAAGACGGAGGTGTACTGTCAATCGTGGACACGTCCGTTGCAAGCAGCCAGCGCCTCTTTCCTGAAATTTTCGGCGAATGCGGCTGGCGATACGTAACCAGGACGCGAGTGGCGTCGCTGGCGGTTATAGAAGATTCCGATGTACTCTTTGATCGCTGACTCCGCGTCGGCCCGCGTGGCATACCTCTGATGATGAATCATTTCATTCTTCAAGCTGCCCCAGAAGTTCTCCAGCGCTGCGTTGTCATAGCAGTTTCCCTTGCGCGACATGGACGCCTGCATGCCGAACTGCTCGACCAGCTTGCGGTCATCGTCGGCGCAATACCGAGTGCCGCGATCGGAATGATGGATCAAGCCAGGGATAAGCCGGGGAGCGCGCTCGAGATGGTTGGTGTCGATCGATACCTCTGGTTCATTCAAATAGACCGACAGGCCGACCCGGCGCTCCCGGATATACGCGAGCGCACCGGTGCGAATCTGGTGCCCGACCTTGTACAAGGCAACGATCACGTCCAGTGCCGGCTCGGCTTGCGCCGGCTCGATATCCCTGGCATCAAGGATTTTACGGACCGCATGTGCCCAGCGCTGTACGTGCGTGATCCCGGTCTTCTTCGCGTAATGCTCACAGGCGCTGTCGCTATCGCTCTGCAATACCGCCCCAGTCGGGCGCTGCAGACCACGCGCGGTCTCGAGGTGCTTTGCCGCCCGGCTGGGGTAGTACGGAAAGCGGATTTCATCGTGTTCACCCACGACGCGTTCACGCAGCCGGACCGCTTTCTTCGACGCGACTGCACCTGCAAGACTGCGGCGCAGGTGCGCTTGCATGCCTTGTCGAAGCTCTCGATGTCGCTGCGAGCAATTATCCGAGTGGTAAAAGTGCGGCGCAGGATAAGGGCATGCGGCTTCAATGTCAGCCCACGGATGCTCGCCGCGTCACGCCGCGACCAGCTTGCGCAACCAGCCCAGCAGCACCGTGGGCAGCAGTTCGGCGCGCTGCAGCAGCGCGTAGGCATGCTCGCCGAACACGGCCGGCAGGTAGCTCGCGGCCTGGCGGTCGATCGTCAGGCAGAATGGCGAGATGCCCTGCAGGCGCGCCTCGGTGACGGCCTGGCGCAAGTCTTCCACGCCATAGCGCCCGTCGTACTGGTCGACATCGTTCGGCTTGCCATCGGAAATCACGATCAGCAGCTTGTGGCGGGCCGCCTGCCGCATCAGCACAGCGCTGGCGTGGCGCAGGGCGGCGCCGGCGCGGGTATAGTTTTCCGGCTCCAGCCCGGCGATACGCAGCGCAACGTCATTGCCATACGGTTCGGCGAAGTGCTTGATGGCGCGCACCACCACCCCGCCCGGCCCCTCGCCGGAAAAGCCGAGCACGCTGAACGGCTCGCCCAGGCCCTGCAAGGCCGCGCAGACCATGAGCAGGGCTTCGCGTTCGACATCGATCACGCGGCACTGGCCGGACACCCAGCTGTCGGTCGAGCCGCTGATATCGACCAGCAGCATCACGGCCAGGTCGCGCCGGCCGCGCCGTTCGGCTTCGTACAGGCGCTGGTCGAGCTTGCCGCCGGCAAGCAGCTGCGCCTGGTTGTCGATCCAGCCTTGCAGGTCGATGGCATCGCCGTCGAGCTGCTGGCGCAGCCGGGTGCGCTGGGCGCGCAGCAGTTCGAACTGGCGCCGCACTGCGCGCAGCAGCGGTGCCTGGCGCCGCAAGATGGCGTCCAGCGTGGCCTGCGCGCCGGGCAGCGCGGTACGCACCGTGACGATGGCGCCGGGGTCGCGGTAGCAGCGGGTTTTCCAGTCCCACTCCGGATAAGGGCACGCTTCGCCGTCGGCGCCCTGCGGCGCCATGCCCTGGCGCCTGGCCTGGGCGTCGGGCGGGTCGTCCGAGAGCAACACTTCGCGCGCCGCGCCAGGCGTGGACACCAGGCGCGCTTCGGGCAGTTCGGACAGCGCGTCGGCAAATTCCTCGGCGGCGGTACTGGTATCGCGGTCGGTGGGCCGCTGCACGCCCAGGGCGTCTTCGGCCTGCTCGTGCGGCTGGGCCGTCTGCACCATCATCGGCCCGGGCGGCGGCTCGTCATCCTCGTCCTGCCGGCGCGCGCGCGGACGGCGCGCCAGCCGGGCGCTGCGCCGCGCTCCGGAATCATCGTCACGCTCGCCGGCGCGGGAAGCTGCCGCAACGCTGGCGGGTGCCGGCATGAATTCGCCCAGCCAGCCGTCGCCTGCCAGGACCCGGCCCTGCACCTGCCCGCCCGGCGCGGCCAGGCCGGGCGCCATGCGGCGCGCCTGTTCCAGCACCTGGAGCGGCGTGCCTGCCTCATCGGCGCGGGTGCCCGCCAGGACGGCTTGCAGCGCCTGCTCCAGCGCATGCAGGGATGGCGCGAGCGTGCGCAGCAGGGGCCGCGCGGCCAGCGCCGTCAGGCGCCAATCCTGTAGCGCGCCCGCGATGCCGGGCAGCAGCCGCTCCAGCGCGGCGTCGGCGGCGCGCGCTTCGAGCAGGTGGTAGCAGGCTTGCACCCAGGCGCTCTCGCGCTGCGGGTAGTGCAGTGCGCTGCCGCGCGTGGCGCGCATGGCTTGTTGCAGCAGCAGCAGGCGATAGCGCGCCAGCGCGCGCTGTTCCACGCCGTCGATGCCGCTGGCGATGGCGCGCGGCAGCCAGATGCTGTGGCCGTCGGTGCCCGGCAGCGCGCTGGCCGGCGGCGGCGCTTGGTGGCGGCGCAGCAGCTTGTCGAGGAAGGTGCGCGGGGCCGGCGGCTGGGAGGGACGCAGGCGGAAGCTGCGGCCGAAGACGGCGTGGGCCAGCAGATCGAGGCGCGCCGCCACGTCGCACAATGCCAGCTGCGCCGGGCCGGGACGCGGGCGGTGGCGCCGCCAGTAAGCTTGCACGAAGATGGTGGCGTGCCGGGCGGCGTCGGTGATGAGGTCTTCCGCCTCCGCCATGGCTAGATGAAACTGGCGCCGACCAGGTCGCGCATGGCGCCCACCAGGGCCGGCTCGTCGGACAGGGGGGCGACGATGGCCGCGTAGCAGGCCTCGGCCACCGGGATGCCGCCGCCGATCAGGCGCGCGGCGGCGATCAGCAGGCGCGTGCTGGGCACTTCGGCCAGGCCGCGGTCGCGCAGCTGGCGCAGGCGGGTGCCGAGCGTGACGAGAGCGATGGCAAGGCTAGCTTCAACCTGTCCCTCGTGCGCCACGATGGCCGCCTCGCGCGCGGGCGGCGGGAAGTCGAAATCGAAGGCGACGAAGCGCTGCCGCGTGGACGGCTTCATGTCCTTGAGCATGCGCTGGTAGCCGGGGTTGTAGGACACCACCAGCTGGAAGCCGGGCGCCGCCATCACGCTTTCGCCGGTCTTGTCGATCGGCAGCATGCGCCGGTGGTCGCTCAGGGGATGCAGCACCACCACCGTGTCCTGGCGCGCCTCGACCACTTCGTCCAGGTAGCAGATGGCGCCGTCGCGCACGGCGCGGGTCAGCGGGCCGTCGTGCCATGCGGTGCCGCTGGCGCCGATCAGGAAGCGGCCCACCAGGTCGGATGTGCTGAGGTCGTCGTGACAGGAAATGGTGATCAGCGGGCGCTGCAGGCGCCAGGCCATGTATTCGACGAAGCGCGTCTTGCCGCAGCCGGTCGGGCCCTTGAGCATCACCGCCAGCTGGCGCCGGTGGCACTGCTCGAACAAGGCCACCTCGCCCGCGTTTTCCAGGTAATAGGGCGCCGCCGGCGCGGGATCGTCCTTGCTCACGCCGGCTGTGCCCTTGGCAGCGTTGCCGCCGGGTCGTCTTCCTCAAGCGGCCCCAGGCGCGGTGCGAAGCGGAAGAAGTCGATGATGAACAGCACCACCCCGATCGCGAACATCGATCCGGTGGCCAGCAGCATGACGAAGTGAATCTGGATTTTGAGCTGGGCATCCAGGAAGCCCAGGCCCATGATGCGTTCCAGATAAACCTGGGCGATGCCGGCCGTCGCAAACGAGAGCGTCATGCCGAACATGCCGCCGAGCTGCAGCCAGAACGACCAGTAGCCCATCGTAGTGCCTTGTTCCGGACGCCGCGACAGCCCCGGCATGGCATAGCTGATCATGGCCAGCACGATCATGACATACGCGCCATAGAAGGCGGCGTGGCCGTGCATGGCCGTGATCAGGGTGCCGTGGGTCCATTTGTTCACGGAGGGGAAGGTGTGCGCCAGGCCCAGCAGGCCGGCCCCGAACAGGGTGAACACGGCGCTGCCCACGGTCCAGTGCAAGGCCAGCTTGTTGGGATGGGCCACGCCGGAGCGCTTGATGGTCGAGTAGGCGTACATGGCCATGCCGACCAGGGCCACCGGTTCCAGGGCGCTGAAGATGCCGCCGATGGGCAGCCAGTAGGCCGGCACGCCGATCCAGTAGTAGTGGTGCGCCGTGCCCAGGATGCCGGCAATGAAGACCAGTCCCACGATCACGTACAGCCATTTCTCCATGACCTCGCGGTCGGCGCCGGACAGGCGGATCAAGAGATAGGCCAGGAAGCCGCCCTGAATCATTTCCCATACGCCCTCCACCCACAGGTGGATGGTCCACCAGCGGTAGTAGATCGAGACGGTGTAGTTTTCGTAGTGCAGCAAGGCCGGCAGGTAGAGCACGGCGGCCAGGCCGAGCCCGCCCAGCAGCACGCCCTCGGTGGTGGTCAGGCGGCCCGATTTCTTGATCGTCATGCCGACGTTGTAGAGGAACATCAGCATGACGATCACGATCACGATCTTGTGCGGCAAAGGCTGCTCCAGCAGCTTGTTGCCGGTGCCCCAGCGGAACAGGTAGCCGATGATGGCGGTCACGCCCATCAGCACCCACAGCACCAGCTGGATGTAGGCCAGTTTGGTGCTGTGCAGCTCGGTGCGCGATTCGTCCGGCACCATCCAGTAGGTGGCGCCCATGAAGCCGCACAGGACCCAGACGATCAGCAGGTTGGTATGGATGACCTTGGTAACATCGAAAGGGAGGATGTACAGCAAGGGATCGGGTCCCAGGTACTTGGTGGCGGAGAGCAGGCCGAAGACCAGCTGCAGTCCGAACAGGGACAGCGCGACGGCGAAGTACCAATAGGCGACAGACTGCGACTTATATCTCATGGCAATAGCTCCGCAAAACGATTCGGCTCCAGCGTTGCTGGGCAATGACGCTTATTTCAGCGAGGACAGGTAGGCGACCAGTTGGGCAATCTGCTCCGGCGTCAGGGTCTTGCCGTAGGTGTCGGGCATGAAGGACTGGCCATTGGCCGAGTACATGTCACCGGGTACCGTGTGCGCGCTGGGCGCCGTCACCGCCTCCCGGATATACCCGTCCACATCGGTGGCCTTGCCCTTGTAGCCGCCGCCGGCGAGCAGGGCCGTGGTGCGGCCCACCAGGCCGGCCAGCGACGGCCCGGCCAGATTGACGCCGGGAGCGGTGGAATGGCAGGCGGTGCATGCCGGCACGGTGGTGCGGAACAGGCGTTCGCCCAGCGCGGCCGGATTGTCGTCGCTGGTGGTGGGCCGCGCCGCCGCTGGCGCGGCGGCGGGTGCGCCGGGCGAGGCCGCCGCGGCGACGTCGGTGCCGGGGAAGGTGGCGCCGGTGACCAGGATGGGGCGCGGCGGCCAGCCCTGGTTGTCGACATTCGAGACCCAATCGAGGAAGGCGATCAAGGCCGCAATGTCGGGGTCGCTGATATCCTGCTTGGGCATGAGGCGCCGGTGCCGCGTTTCGTCGTAGAACTTGGACGGGTCCTTCATGTACGCGGTGAGGTAGGCGTTGCCGCGCAGCTTGGTGATCTTGGTCAGGTCGGGTGCGTAGTAAGCCCCTTCACCAAAGATCGTGTGGCAGTTGATGCAGTTATTTTCGTGCCACACATCCTTGCCCCGGGTGACCTGGGCCGTGATCTTGTCGGCGTTGGTAAGGCGGCCGAACTGGCGGTGGCTGTCGAGCGTCAGGGCGAGAAAGGCGACTGCGGCGAGCACGGAGGAGCCAATGGCAAACAGGCGGGCTTGGCGTTTGTTCATGGCGCCTCCTAGACCGAGATGGCGGGCCAGTAACGCACCGAGATGATGGCCGCATAGCCGATGGCTGCAAGCACGAGCAGGATGACCAGGTACGCAAACAATTTAAGGGGAGTGATCCATCCTTGCATAGTGCCTCCTTGCTGGAAACTGTAGCAAGACTAGCACGATTACCATGAATTTTGTTGCACAGAAAACACGTACGTCAAATTTGTTCAGGGAGGCGAGCAAGGCGCGGGCGCGCTCTGCCTCGAACCCTGGGACAAGGTATGGCCAACGCATGAAGATATCCCATCAGGCCCAATTGTTTCTCCATTGAGAAATTTTGTGCGCAACACGCAATTTGGGTGTATTATTTCTTTTAAGGGAAACATTCAAGTATAAAGATACTTCTGCATCATCATTTCCAAAAAGGGAAACAATGGCTCGCACTCTCTCCGTTCCCGGCACGCCAGTTGGACCACGTATGAGTAGCCTGGCAGACCTCGGCGACCTTGTCCGCAACCGCCGCCTGGAGCTCAGACTACGAATTGACGACGCCGCCCATGCGTGTGGCGTGGCTGCGAACGTCTTTTCCCGCCTCGAGAATGGCGGGCCCATTGGTGCTGACCGGCTCTTGCTTGTACTCGCTGGTCTCGGGCTGACCATGCTGGTCACGACAAAAGAGCATGCCCATTCAATGCTTCCGGCCAGCGACCCATATTCCGGAGGGCCATTGTGACCCATCGCCTGCATGTTGCTACACTGGGTGCGCCAGTTGGGGAGATCATTTTTAACTCCCGGGATGACAATTATGGGTTCCAGTATGACGATGCCTGGGCCCGGTCGACAACAGGCTACTACCTGGCGCCTGCCATTCCATTCAACACCGCTCCGCACAGCCCGGGCTCTGTGAAGCGCTTCCTGGAAAATCTGCTGCCGGAAGGCCGCGCGCTGGACATTGCAGCCCGAATGAGCCAGGTCTCGAAGAGTAATGTTTTCGCATTGGTCCAGCTACTTGGGAAGGAACCGGTCGGGGCCTTCAGCTTCCTGGCATTGGACGCTTCACCCCAGGAGGCCGCAGACATAGCACAAAAGCAGTTAAGCGAGCTTGTTCGCCGCCCCATTTCAGACGACGAGCTGAGCCAGCGCATCCGCGAACGCGACGCGATTCCCTTCCCGGTATGGGACGGCAAAGTGCGGTTGTCGTTGGCGGGCTACCAAGATAAACTACAGGTCCTCGTTGAGGGCGAGCGCTTATCGCTCGCCGATGGCGCGCTTAGTTCGACCCATCTGCTCAAGCCAGAAAGTCGCAATCCGTACATGCCATGCATGGTAGCCAACGAACACTATTGCATGAGCCTTGCAGCACGCGTCAATCTGGCAGCGCGACTGAACCTGCCGGTCGCACCGGTCAGCATGAGGCGCCTGCCGGAGCCTATCCTGCTCATTGAACGGTTCGACCGTGCAGTAGCGTGGAACCCGCAAGCTCCTGATACCGCGACGACGGTAACGCGGATGCACATCATCGACGCTTGCCAAGCCCTGGACCTCCCCTCGACCTTCAAATATGAGCGGAACTTGGGCGCCGGCAAGGACGTGCGCCACATACGAGACGGCGTGAGTTTCGAACGGCTGTTCGGCCTGCTCGAACAGACGATTGTGCCAGCAGCAGCGCGCACTTACCTGCTGCGATGGGCAATCCTGCAACTCATGCTCGGCAACAGCGACGCTCACGGCAAAAACATCTCCTTCTTCGTTCGACCGGCCGGCTTGGTGCCCGCGCCAATGTATGACCTCGTATCGGTGAACGCCTATGGCGACCACGTCGAGCGGGACATGGCCCTGGCGTACGGGGATGTGTTCATACCTGAGGAAATAACTCCGTATGCGCTTGCCGACTTCGCACATCGCACCGGAACGCCACCAGCCCAGATGGCACGTGAAGTCACACTCATTGCACGTGCTGTGCTGCGCCTCGCGCCGGAGCAAGCAGCCATGGACGTCTACATCGGCGACGAGCGTGCACTTGTCGCTCGGATTGCCGAGTATATTTGCGCCCAGGCCAACCAGCTTCTGGCCATTGCGCGCGACGTCCCCAAGGTCAACCCGTCCTTGTTTGAAGATGTCAAAGGTGCACTACGTTAGCATCGTTGACCCAAGCGTTCTTACCGTTGCGCCAATGGCAAAACGATTTTTCAGCACCGGCCGGCCGCGACATGAGCGCATGCAGCCATCCGGACCTGGCGCGTTCAGGCAGCCCGGCAATGAACCCGGAGCTCCCCTTGTTCTTATTGCCCAGAGCAAGCTTCCCCTCCCATGTGAATTTTGCATAAGCATTGTCGTTGCCACCTGTTCATGGGAATATTGCAACATGCGACGGCTGGGATTCCCGGGCCGTAAGGAAAAAACGACGTGAATAACAGACACCTGCTCTTCGCTTTTGCCGCACTGCTCTCGCTCGCCCCCCATGGCGCGGCGCAGGAGTCGCCGACCTTGCGGAAAATCGCGGAAACGGGCGTCATCAGCATCGGCTTTCGCGACAAATCGATCCCGTTTTCCTATCTCGACAAGCAGCAGCGGCCGACCGGCTATTCGATCGAACTGTGCTATCGCATCGTCGACGCCATCCGCACCCGGCTCAAGGCGCCCGGCCTGGAAGTGATGCTGCGCCCGGTCACCTCCGCCAACCGCAGCGCGTTCATGCTCAACGGCATCGTCGACCTCGAATGCGGCTCGACCACCAACACGCTCGAGCGGCAAAAGGAGGTGGCGTTTTCGGTGACGACCTTCGTCGCGGCCACCAGCCTGGTGGCGAAAAAGACGGCCCGCATCGATTCGCTGCAAGCGCTCAAGGGCTCGACCGTCGTCTCGACGGCCGGCACCACGGCCATCAACGCGCTGGGCGACACCGCCCAGGCACAGGGGCTCGACCTGCACATCATTGCGGGCAGGGATCACGCCGAAGCGTTTTCGCTGGTCGAGGCCGACCGCGCGCTCGCCTTCGTGATGGACGATGTGCTGCTGCACGGGCTGGTCGCCGCCGCCAAGGACCCGGGCATCTACGCCATCGCCGCCACCGATTTGCCGGTGCAGCCGTACGGGATCGTGGTGCGCAAGAACGACCCCGAATTCAAGAAACTGGTGGACGAAGCCATCGTCGCGCTGTTCAAGTCCGGCGAAGTGCAGCAGATCTACCGCAAGTGGTTCGCGCCACTCCAGCTGCCGATGAGCCCGGCGCTGAAAAAAGCGATTGCCGCCCCCACCGATTCGGGCGACCCGGCCGCCTACCGGTGAAGCAGGCAATTGGCGCGGTCTACCGCGCCCCTGCGCAACGAGCCTGCCTTGCAAGGCAGGCTTCCTTCGCCCGTTATCATAGGGTTAATCGCCGAACAGACTTTTCGCCGTCCCGCAGCAGTAAAGCGCGTCATGAACAATGGCGTCGCCTACAAAAACCACCGTCCCTTTAGGAGATCGCATGCTTCACAAAAATCCCGCGCAATCGATGATCGCGCTGTTTGCCCTCTGGTTCTGCATGGCCTCGGCCACGCAGGCGGAAACTGCCGCGCCCAAGCTGGCCAACGTGACCATCCTGGCCACCGGCGGCACCATCGCCGGCTCCGGCGCCAGCAGCACCACCACGGTCGGCTACACCGCCGCCACGGTCGGCGTGCAGCGCCTGATCGCGGCGGTGCCGGAACTGGCCAAGGTGGCCAACGTCAGCGGCGAACAGGTGTTCCAGATCGCCAGCGAGAACATGAGCAACGAGCACTGGCTCACCCTGGCCAAGCGCGTCAACGTGCTGCTGGCCCAATCGAACGTGGACGGCATCGTCATCACCCACGGCACCGACACGCTGGAAGAAACCGCGTACTTCCTGAACCTGGTGGTCAAGAGCCGCAAGCCGGTGGTGCTGGTGGGCGCGATGCGGCCATCGACCGCGATCTCGGCCGACGGCCCGATCAATTTGTACAATTCGGTGATGCTGGCGGCCAGCCCGGAGGCGGTCGGCAAGGGCGTGCTGGTGGCGATGAACGACCAGATCCAGGCCGCGCGCGATATCACCAAGGTCAATACCTCGACCCTGGACAGCTTCCGCACCCCTGAATTGGGCTTGCTCGGCTATATCCAGGGCAGCAAACCCTTCTTCTATCGCCAATCGCTGCGCAAGCACACCACCGAGACCGAGTTCGATATCGGCGCGCTGCAATCGTTGCCGCAGGTCGACATCGTGTACGGCTACGCGAACATGAATCCGGTGGCGCTGGACGCCTTCATGGCGGCCGGCGCGAAGGGCATCATCCACGCCGGCGTGGGCGATGGCAGCCTGGCTGGCAAAGTGGTGCCGTCGTTGAAGGCGGCGCGCGCCAAGGGTGCGGTCATCGTGCGCTCCAGCCGCGTGGGCCAGGGCATTTTGGCGCGCAACGGCGAAGCCAATGACGACGAGCTGGACTTCGTGGCGGCCGACACCCTGAATCCGCAAAAGGCGCGCATCCTGCTGATGCTGGCGCTGACCAAGACCACCAGCACCAAGGAGATCCAGCGGATGTTCTATACCTACTAAGTTCCACCTGGAAGCCTGCCCCGCAAGGCAGGCCCCCTGCCCGGGCGGCTAGAGCGCGCCGCCCGGCGCCGGCCGGAAGTCGTCGATCACGATGCCGTGCCGGTGCAGCTTGTCGTACAAGGTCTTCTTGCCGATCCCGAGCGCCTCGCAGATCGCTTGCGGACGTCCACCGTGCTGTTTGAGCGCCTGCTCCACCAGCGTCTTTTCGACCATGTCCATCTGCTGCGCCAGCGTCGTCGGGGCCGCAGCCGCAGCGGCGCCGTCCAGGTGCATCCCCGCCAGTCCCAGCACGAAACGGTCGGCCGCGTTGCGCAGTTCGCGCACGTTGCCGGGCCAGTCGCCAGCCATCAGCCTGAGCATGTCGTGCGCGGCCAGGGCCGGGGCATCGCGCCCGTAGCGCAGCGCCGCCTGCAGCGAAAAATGTTCGAACAGGATAGGAATGTCTTCGCGCCGTTCGCGCAGCGGCGGCAGTTCGAGCACGGCGACGTTGAGCCGGTAATACAGGTCGCTGCGAAACTTTTGCTGCGCGCTCAGTTCCTTCAGGTCGCTCTTGGTGGCGGCCACGATCCGGAAGTCGACCGGCACGCCCTGGTTCGAGCCGAGCCGCTCGATCTTGCGCTCCTGGAGCGCGCGCAGCAGCTTGACCTGGAGCGCCATCGGCATGCTTTCAATTTCATCGAGCAGCAAGGTGCCGCCGTCGGCATGCTCGATCTTGCCCACGCGGCGCTTGCTGGCGCTGGTGAACGCGCCCGCTTCATGCCCGAAGATCTCGCTCTCGAACAGGCTTTCGGGCAGGCCGCCGCAATTGATCGCGACGAAGTTGGCCTTGCTGCGTTTGCTGTACTCGTGCAGGCAACGCGCCACCACTTCCTTGCCGGTGCCGGTTTCGCCGAACACCAGCACGTCGGCCGGCGTATCGGCCAGGTTCAGGATCTGGCGCCGCAGTTCGCGGATCGCCGGCGAGTTGCCGAGCAAGGTCGCCTCGATCCCGCGCCGGTCCTGCAGCTGGCGCTGCAGCGAGTCCACTTCAAGGCGCAGCGCGCGTTTTTCCATGGCGCGCGACACCACCTCGACCAGGCGCTCCATCGCGAACGGCTTCTCGATGAAATCGTAGGCGCCGCAGCGCATGGCCTCGACCGCCATCGAGACGTCGCCATGGCCGGTCACCATGATGACCGGGATGCTGGGGTCGACCGCGCACACCCGGCGCAGCAGTTCGAAGCCGTCGATGCCAGGCAGGCGCACGTCGCTGATGACGATGCCGGCAAAGCTGCTGCGCAGTTGCCCGAGCGCGTCCTCGGCCGACTCGAACGGCGCCACCTCGAACCCGGCCAGCTCCAGCGTTTCGGTGACGCTGCTGCGCACGGCCAGGTCGTCTTCGACGAACACGATGGTGAAACCTTCATACATGACTTGTTTCCTCTACTAGTGGCAGGTCCAGTTCGAAGGCGGCACCGCCTTGGCAATTCGACGCGCGCAAGGTGCCGCCGAACTCGCGCACGATGTCGGACGAAATGGCCAGGCCGAGTCCCAGCCCCTGGCCCGGCAGCTTGGTGCTGAAAAACGGCTCGAACAGGCGCGCCATCACCGCTTCCGGAATGCCGGCGCCGCTGTCGCTGACCTGGATGTGCGCGCGTCCGTCATCGCTCCACAGGCGGATGGCCAGGTTCTTGAGCGGCGCGTCCTGCATGGCGTCGAGCGCGTTGGCGCACAGGTTGATCAGCACTTGTTCGAGCCGGTTGGCGTCGCACAGGGCGCGCACCGAGGGCGCCAGGTCCAGCTGCACGCAGGCGTGTTCGGTGCGGATCCGGTTCTCCAGCAGCTGCAAGGTATTGTCGACCGCCGTGGACAGGGTGAGCGGGGCCATGGCCAGGGGCGTCTTGCGCGAGAACGATTTGAGCTGCTCGGTCAGGCGGCCCATGCGTTCAGTCAGGTCGCTGACCGAGCGCAGGTTTTTTTCCACGCGCGCCAGGTCGCCGCGCTTGAGCAGCAGCTGGGCATTGAAGGACAGCGAGCGCAGCGCGGTGAGCGGCTGGCTGATTTCGTGCGTGATACCGGCCGACATCTGGCCGAGCAGAGCGAGTTTGCTGGCGTGTAGCAGGTCGTCCTGGGAAGCGCGCAGCACCTGTTCGGCGTGTTCGCGTTCGCCGATTTCGTGCAGCAGTGCGCCGTTCATCGCATGCAATTCGGCGGTGCGGTCGGCCACCCGCCGTTCCAGTTCGTCGTGCGCGCGCTGCAGCGCTTCGCGCGCATGCAGGCGGCTCGCGATCGCGCGCCGGCGCATCGCCACGAACAGCGCGAGCAAACCGAGGAAGCCGGCCAGCAGGCCAGCGACCACGGCGTTTTGCCCGGCCTGCAGCTTGACCGGCGCGGCATTGGTGAGCGTGAGCAGGCGCCAGCCCTGGCGCGCCATCGGCCGGCTCTGGCTTGCGTAGCGGGTCGATGGCGCGCCCGGGTTCAGCGCGCGCCAGGCGACGACCGGCTTGCCCTGGTCGATGGCCTGCAGGTCGGCCTTGCGGTTGCGCCACTGGGGCGCGGACGAGAGCACGATCACGCCGTCGGCGTCGAGCACCATGAAAAAATCGTTGTGCGACTGCGCGGCCGACGCGACCCAGGTCGACTCGATCGGGTCGAGGCTGATCTTGACCACCACCACGCCGAGCACCTGGCCGCCTTGCAGCACTTGCTGGGCGAAATAATACTCGGGCGAGTTGCGCGCCGCCGCGCGCGAAAAATAGCGCGCAGTCCCGCCCTGCATGGCGCCGGAAAAATACGGCAGGGCTGCCACATCCATGCCGACACTGGTCTCCGGCTGGTACCAGTTGCTGGCCGCCCGCACCAGGCCCGCCGTGTCGAGCACGAAGATGGCGAGCGAGCCGGCGCGCGCGTTCAGGCTGGTCAGGCGCTTGTTGGCGCGCTCGCGCAGGCCGGCGCCGCCCGGGTTGCGCAGCAGGGCATGCACGTCATGATCGAGGGCGACGATGCCGGGCAGGTATTCATGCCGGCCCAGTTCGCTTTCGAGGGCCGCCGCGTACAGGTCGAGCTGCTGCGCCTGGACCTCGCCCAGCTGCGCATAGCCGCGCCGTTCGCTCCACGCATACACGAAGACGACGGCGGCGCACAGGCCGATGATCGCAGCCCATGCCGCGAACGTGCCGGCGGAGCGGGGAACGGCAAATTGTCGGAACGCCTGCAATGCTCACCTCGGCGCGTGTGGTTAGGGTTGGCGCGGTCCGGCAAGAGGAGGCGGCTGCGCTCTATCTTACTCCAGAAAATTCTGCCGGATATTAGTTTCGGCAATATCCAAAAGATCAGGTTTCCAAACCCACACGCCGCAAAACGGGTTTGTGTGGAATACCGCACGCGCGCTGCCGATCGGCGTTTCTTGATAATTGAAAATATCCATTCCAATCAAGGCGGTGCGGCGCTTCTCGCAATATTTACATTGCTGGCATGCAAACTGCTATGGATAGGAGGCAGGGATGGAAACACATGCCGAATAATCGGCAGTGCAATGGGTGACGGTCAATCGCGCCGGCCCATTAAAAATAAATATAAGCGGGAGACAGCAATGGACATGAAATGGGTCGAAGACTTTCTTTGCCTGGCCGATACGCGAAGCTTTTCGCGTTCCGCCAGCGAGCGGCACTCCAGCCAGCCGGCATTCAGCCGGCGCATCCGCTCGCTTGAAACCTGGCTCGGCGCCACGCTGGTGGACCGCAGCTGCAACCCTCCCTCGCTAACGCCGGCAGGCCACGTATTCCGCGGCCATGCACTCGGCATCATGCAACAGGTCCACAAGGCCAAGCATATCCTGCGGCACGCTCCGGATTATCCCGGCGGCGCCATTTAGCTTACTCCCCCAACGCGTCAATTCAGCTGTTCCATGCATGGCGTGGAATGGACCGGTATTGCCGATCAAATATAAAAACGATAAACAATAGAGGAAACAAATGAATAAGATCATGATCGCCATCATGGCATCGAGCCTGGTTCCGGCGGCCGCCATGGCGCAGTCGGCGGTGACCGTGTATGGCGTGGCCGACGTCGGCTTTGTGCGCGAAACGGGCGGCGCCGAGGGCAGTGTCAACACCCTGGGCAGCGGTGTCGCCTCCGGTTCGCGGCTGGGCTTCAAAGGCACGGAAGACTTGGGCGGCGGCGTCAAGGCCTACTTCGTCCTGGAAAACGGCATGAAGATCGATACCGGCAGCGCGGCCCAGGGCGGCCTGCTGTTCGGACGCCAGGCCTACCTGGGCCTGTCCGGCACGCCCGGTTCGGTCAGCTTCGGGCGCCAGTATTCGCCGTACTACCGCGCCATGCGCGACGTCGTCGATCCGTTCTGCGACGGTTTGGCCGGCCAGGCGGGCAACATCACGGCCTCCAACGCCCGCCTCGACAACATGGTCGGCTACACCTCGCCGACACTATCCGGCTTTGCGGCGGAGCTGGCCGTGGGCATGGGTGAAGTGCCGGACAATTCAGCCGCCAAGCGCGCCTACAGCACGGTGCTGTCGTATACGGCCAAGGCCCTGGCCGTCACGCTGGGCTGGCATCAGCAGCAAAATGCGCTGGGCACCGACAGCAGCACCAATACCCTGCTCGGCGCCAGGTACGACTGGGGCGTGCTCGAGGGGCACCTGGGCTACGCGCGCGACAAGGGCTTGCTCGGTGCGCGCAGCGACGACGCGATCGTCGGCGTGAACCTGCCTTTCGGCCCGCACAAGGTATACACCTCGTATGTCCGGCATGACGACACCACGCACGCCAACCGCGACGCTTCCCAATGGGGGCTCGGCTACACCTATGCCCTGTCCAAACGCACTGACGTGTATGCGGCCTATGCGCGCATCAGCAACCGCAACGGCGCCACCTTCAAGGTCGGCAACGCCACCACGGATGGCACCGGCAACACCGGGGCCAACCTTGGCATCCGCCACGCCTTCTGATCCGGTCGAGTTCCTCCCCGGCCGCCACGCGGCCGGTTTATCGCTTCGTGCTTTCCTCACCTCCTTTGGAATTATCTGACATGAATCATGCAAAATATCTCGTTGTACTGCTCAGTGCAACCCTGTTCGGCAGCGCCGCGCAGGCGCAGGAACCGACCGGCACGCTGGCCAAGATCAAGAAAAGCGGCGTCATCACCTTGGGCGTGCGCGACGGTTCGATTCCCTTTTCCTACCTGGACGACAAGCAGCAGTACCAGGGCTATTCGATCGACCTGTGCATGAAGGTGGTGGCCGCCCTGCAAAAGCAGCCGGGCCTGGGCTCGCTGAAGGTGGCGATGAATCCGGTGACCTCGGCCAACCGCATCCCGCTGATGGCCAACGGGACGATCGACCTCGAATGCGGCTCGACCACCAACAACCTGGAGCGCCAGCAGCAGGTCGCCTTCGCTCCCACCATGTTCGTGGTCGCCAACCGCCTGCTGGCCAAAAAGACCTCGAACATCCTGACCTTGGCCGACATGAAGGGCAAGACGCTGGTGGCCACGGCCGGCACCTCGACCCTGAAGCAGATGACGATCCTCAACCGCGAGCAAAACCTGGGCATGAACATCGTGGTCGGCAAGGACCATCCCGAATCGTTCCTCATGGTCGAGACCGGGCGCGCCGCGGCCGAGGCCAACGACGACATCCTGCTGGCGTCGCAACGCGCCAACGCCAAGCGGCCGGACGACTACCAGATCACGGCCGACGCGCTGTCGGTCGAGCCGTACGGGATCATGCTGCGCAAGGACGACCCGGCCTTCAAGAAGGCGGTCGACGACGCCCTCACCGCCTATTACAAGTCGGGCGACGACGTGTATCGCCTGTACCACAAGTGGTTCCTGTCGCCGATTCCGCCCAAGGGCATCAACCTGCACTTCCCGATGCCGCCCGAGCTGATCAACGTGCTCGCCAGGCCGACCGATTCGCCCGACCCGGCCGCGTATGCGGTGGTGCCGGACGCGCAAAAAGCAGCCTCCAAAAAGCGTTAATTTTTCTGTAGCCCAGCCTGGAACAATACTATGAACTATCACTGGAACTGGCGCATCTTCTGGGAGATTGCGCCCGATGGTGCCGGCACCTATCTCGACACCTTATTCTCAGGCCTGATGTGGACCCTGGCCACCGCGCTGTCGGCCTGGATCATGGCGCTGGCGCTCGGCCTGGTGGTCGGCACCGTGCGCACCCTGCCGAACAAATGGCTGGTACGCCTGGCCAACGGCTATGTCGAACTGTTTCGCAACGTGCCGCTGCTGGTGCAGATGTTCCTGTGGTATTTCGTCGCTCCCGACGTGCTGCCGCAAGCCGCCGGCGACTGGATCAAGGCCTTGCCCAACGCGCCGTTCGTCACGGCGGTGCTGTGCCTGGGCTTGTTTACATCGGCGCGGGTGGCGGTCCAGGTGTCGACCGGCATCGCCGCTTTGCCGAGCGGGCAAAGAATGGCCGGCACCGCGCTCGGCCTGACGCTGGCGCAGACCTACCGCTACGTGCTGCTGCCGATGGCGGCGCGGGTGATCCTGCCGCCGCTGACCAGCGAGTTCCTCAACATCATCAAGAACAGTTCGGTGGCCTTGACCATCGGCCTGATGGAACTGACTGCCAGCGCGCGCGCGATCCAGGAGTTTTCGTTCCAGGTATTCGAGGCCTTCAGCGCCGCGACCCTGGTCTACGTGCTGGTCAACGCCGTGGTCGTGTTCATCATGCACCGGATCGAAAAACAAGTGGCGATTCCCGGCTTGATCGTCGCCGGCGGCGCGGCGGGGGGACACTGAGATGGCGCTCGACTTCGATTTCGACGTGATCGCACGCTCGTGGGTCTATCTGTTCCAGACCGGGATGGTGTTCACGGTCAAGCTGACCGCGCTGGCCATGACCGGCGGGATCGTGCTGGGGACGCTGCTGGCGCTGATGCGCCTGTCCAGCATGCGCGCGGTGTCGCTGCTGGCGTCCGGCTACGTCAACCTGGTGCGCTCGATCCCGCTGGTGCTGGTGATCTTCTGGTTCTACTTCCTGGTGCCGTATATCGCCGCCTGGATCATCGGCGCCAAGGAGCCGGTACAGGTGGGCGCTTTCACGTCGGCGCTGATCACTTTCATCATGTTCGAGGCGGCCTACTACTGCGAGATCATGCGCGGCGGGATCGGCTCGATCGCGCGCGGCCAGGTCTGGGCGGGGCGGGCGCTGGGCATGACCTACGGGCAGACCATGCGCCACGTGGTGCTGCCGCAGGCCTTTCGCAACATGATTCCCCTGCTGCTGACGCAGACCATCGTCCTGTTCCAGGACGTGTCGCTGGTGTACGTGCTGTCGATTCCCGATTTTGTCGGCGCCGCCAGCAAGGTCGCCCAGCGCGACGGCCGCCTGGTCGAAATGTACAGCTTCGTGGCGCTGGTGTATCTGGTCCTGGGCCTGGGGCTGTCGTCCCTGGTGCGCCGCCTGCAGCAGCGCGTGGCGATCATCCGCTAGCGCTTTCCAATTGGAGAAGAAAAATGATAGAACTTAACAATATCAGCAAATGGTACGGCAAGTTCCAGGTGCTCACCGAGTGCACCACGCAGGTGGGCAAAGGCGATGTGATGGTCATCTGCGGCCCCTCGGGTTCGGGCAAGTCGACCCTGATCAAGACTGTCAACGGCCTTGAGCCCTTCCAGCAAGGGAGCATCAGGGTGGACGGCGTGGCCGTGGGCGACCCGAAAACCAATTTGTCCAAGCTGCGCGCGCGGATCGGGATGGTGTTCCAGAATTTCGAGCTGTTCCCGCATTTGTCGATCCGGGAAAACCTGACCATCGGGCAGGTCAAGGTGCTCGGGCGCAGCGCCGACGAGGCCAACGCCAAGGGCTTGAAGTACCTGGACCGGGTCGGCCTGCTGGCGCAGCAGGATAAATTTCCGGGCCAGCTGTCGGGCGGCCAGCAGCAGCGCGTGGCCATTGCCAGGGCCTTGGCGATGGATCCGATCGCGATGCTGTTCGACGAGCCCACCTCCGCGCTCGACCCCGAAATGATCAACGAAGTGCTCGACGTGATGGTCGGCCTGGCGCAGGAGGGCATGACGATGATGGTGGTCACCCACGAAATGGGTTTCGCCAAGCGGGTGGCCAACCGCATCGTCTTCATGGACCAGGGCAAGATCATCGAGGACTGCACCAAGGACGAGTTCTTCGGCACCCAGCGCTCGGACCGCGCGCGCGATTTCCTGGCCAAGATCATCCACTAAAAAAGTACCACCTTCACACTACAACAACGGAGCCGCCGCATGACACGCCAGCACGACATTCCCTCCTACCTCGTCCCCAAGGAAAACAACCCCTGGAGCGTTTACCTCGAACAGATCGACCGCGTCACGCCGCACCTGGGCGGACTGGCGCGCTGGGTCGAGACGCTCAAGCGGCCCAAGCGCATCCTGGTGGTCGACGTACCGATCGAGCGCGACGACGGCAGCATCGCCCACTTCGAGGGCTACCGGGTACAGCACAATATGTCGCGCGGCCCCGGCAAGGGCGGGGTGCGCTTCCACCAGGACGTGACGCTGTCGGAAGTGATGGCGCTGTCGGCATGGATGACGGTCAAGAACGCCGCCGTGAATGTGCCGTACGGCGGCGCCAAGGGCGGGATCCGGGTCGACCCGCGCACGCTGTCGCAGGGCGAGCTGCAGCGCATGACGCGCCGCTATACCAGCGAGATCGGGATCATCATCGGGCCGAACAAGGACATTCCCGCGCCGGACGTGAACACCAACGAGCAGACCATGGCATGGATGATGGATACCTACTCGATGAACCAGGGCAGCACGGCCACCGGCGTGGTGACGGGCAAGCCGATTTCGCTGGGCGGCAGCCTGGGACGGCGCGATGCCACCGGGCGCGGCGTGTACGTGGCCGGCTGCGAGGCTGCCCTCAAGTGCGGCATGCGGATCGAGGGCGCCAGGGTCGCGGTACAGGGCTTCGGCAATGTGGGCGGGATCGCCGCCCGCCTGTTTTCGGAGGCCGGCGCGCTGGTGGTGGCGGTGCAGGACCACGGCGGCACGATCGTGCATGACGGCGGCCTGGACGTGGAAGCCTTGCTGGCGCACGTGGCGCAGACGGGCAGCGTGGTGGGCTTTGCCGGCGCCGAGGACAGCATTGCGCCGGAGCGCTTCTGGAACGTCGATTGCGACATCCTGATTCCGGCCGCGCTGGAGCAGCAGATCACCAGGGACAACGCCGCCCAGATTCGCGCGCGCATCATCCTGGAGGGCGCCAACGGACCGACCACGCCGGAGGCCGACGACATCCTGCGCGAGAACGGCGTGCTGGTGGTGCCGGACGTGATCGCCAACGCGGGCGGTGTCACGGTCAGCTACTTTGAATGGGTGCAGGACTTCTCGAGCTTTTTCTGGAGCGAGGAAGACATCAACGCGCGCCTGACGCGCATCATGCGCGATGCGTTCGCGGCCATCTGGCAGGTGGCGCAGGACAAGGACGTGTCGCTGAGGACGGCCGCATTCGTCGTGGCGTGCACCCGCGTGCTGCAGGCGCGCGAGGTGCGCGGCTTGTATCCGTGATGGCCTGAGGGGGCAGTCTGCGGCGGCGCGGCCATGCATCTGCATGCCGTGGCGCCGCGTGTGGCCTGGATGGTGGAAATAAGGGGGTCTGGCAAGCCCAGCTTGCCAAAACCGTGACGAACCAACACCTCACTGACGCGGGAAGTGCTCCAGGAGCACTTCCCTTTGTTTTAGAAGCTGACGCCGCCAGTGACGTAGAACTGACGCCCCAAGGGACTCGCATAGCGCGCGTCGAATCCCGCTTGATTTCCGCCGCCCGCAGTACGAATACTGAGAGGTGGTTCCGCATCGAACACATTACGAATGCCCAGGGAAATACCCAGGTTAGCGTATTGTTTCAGCACAATCCGCGTTTGCCAGTCAACGGTCGTAAACGCTTTCACGTCACGTGTGAGGCCGGTGAACCCGACCGGCAAGGTGCCGTCAGCGTTGACCAGCTTTAAGGTGTTGTCGTCCGGCGTCAACACCTGGTCGTGATAACCGGAGCGGAAATTGATCGCCAAGGTGTTGGTGTAGGTATCAAGACTGGCCCAGCTGGCCGACAGCCGCGAAACAATGCGCGCGGTGACGTTGTTGTACGCGTCAAACCGGCCAACGCTGCTTTCCGTGGGAGATCCAGGCACGTCGACCTCGGATTTCAACATGTAGGTTCCGTTCCACTTGAAGTCGAACTTGCCCACGCCGGTTTTCATTGAATACGAGTTGTCCCAGTCAATCCCGCGGTAGCGCGCTGCGGCCAGGTTAAAGGTCGGCAGAAGTGTGACCAGCTTGTTGGCGCCGATACCCTGGTCATAGACAACCGAGAAATTATTGTTGAATTTGACCGGATCTGCGAAGGGAAACTGTTCCGGAAGGGTAGTGAGCTGGTCCTTCATGCTCACCGACCACAAATCCAGACCTAGCGACAAGCTCTTGACCGGATCGAAGCGAACACCAACTGCGTATTGCTTGGACGTCTCAGGCCGCAACCCACTTTCCCCGGAGAGGTTATTTCCGCCCGTGAGCAAGTACTGCTGCGTCGTTCCCGTACAGTACGCCGCGCGAGGATCCGGGGCTTTGACAGGGCAAGCATACGCCCCGGAAGTATTGCCGGACTGAACGGTCGGCGAAGCGATCGAGTCCATATTCGCCACCTTGAAGCCCGTCCCATACGATCCCCGGAACAGCAAATTCTCGACGGGAGTGAAGCGGAAAGCGAGCTTGTAGGTCGCCTTCTTGTTGGCATTGCCCTGTTCCGCTGGAGGCAGCAGCTTGCCGTCCGATGGATCGAAGACCATGCTGTTTTTCACGGCCGTATATGCATCGTAACGGGCCGCGGCCGTCACTTCCAAGGTCTTAAAGACTGGCGTCATCCACTCGGCGGAAGCGCCCCAGTTGTTGCGCTTGGCCGCGACCGGCAGGTGATCGGCCGAGTCACCCAAAGGGGTGTCGGTAAAATTGGGCTGTTGCGCGTTCGCCCCCTGCGAGATTGGACTCGGCATGGAATCGTAACGTTGCTGCGAATAGTCACCACTGAGCGCCAACTGGGAAGTACCGCCAGGTGCGTCGAACAAGCCGTGGCTGAGCGTCCCGCTTATCCTGTCCAGTTTTACTTCGGTCTTGTTTTCGTTGGTATGCAGAATTGCCGGCGCCAGAACAGCAGACGAACTACCCGATGGACCGAATGGATTGAACTTGCCGGAAGCGACAATGTCGTTATAGGCATTCTTGCTCAGGAAGCCGCCCACGAAATTTGATTCCTGACTATTCTCGGAGTGCGTAAACGATGCCGAGTAATCGAACCCATTCTTCATGCCTGAAGCGCCCAAGGCGAGATGCTTTGCTTCTGTAATATAGTCCCTGGCCCTGCCTCCGGCGTCCGTGAAGCGGATATTCATCGAAGCGGATGCCACGTCGCCTGGCGACACGCCAATCTTGCCAAGATACGGCGCCACTTCATTGGCATAGAGAGCCCCGCTCAACGGCAGAGTCAGGCGCTGGGCAGCGGGCGCATATTGCGCCGTCTGCTTGTATTTTGAGAGTACAAGCTCACCAAAAATATTCAGGTCAGGATTGAGCTTCATGTTGAAAGACGAGAAGATACTGTCCCGCTCAGACTTCGGCACCAGCTGCACAGTCCCCGCGTAGTCGTACCAGCACGACTTGTCGTCTGCCGTGCCAACAAATGCGGTGTCAGGAGCGCAGGCGCCGGTTTTATAGTAGCTAGGCGAGAATATCTTCACCGTGTTGTCCTTGAGGCTCAAGGTGGCCGACGCCGGTGCGGTATTGGCCGCCAGAAGGTAAGTGGAATAATTCTTTCCGTTTTCGGTAAAGCGCCGCAGTCCGGTTTTTGCGAAATCACGATCCTTCGCCTTGAGTTCGCGTTGAGCGTCATGCGCGTACGTCACCAGGAAGTTGTAGCCATCCTTGTCGAGGTCCCCGAACCCTTTGGATAGCGAGAAATTGGAGTTTCCGCCACCTTTTTTTCCTGGCCGATTCGTGCCGGCATCAAAGCGAAAATCCTGCTGGTTTTTTTTGAGAATGAAATTGATGACGCCGGCAATGGCATCGGACCCATATAAGGTTGAAGCACCGTCAGTCAGAATTTCCACGCGCTCGACCGCGCTCATCGGAATGCTGGCAAGGTTGACGGCGCTGCCCGATCCGTAGGACGCCATGCGGCGACCGTTCAGCAATACCAGCGTATAAGCGGCTCCGATACTGTGGATCGAGGCGTTTTGAACACCGCCGCCGCTGCCGTTGACGGACTCCGATGCGGTGGTAAAGCCTTGCATCGATGAGAGCGACTGAACGAGCTCTTCAACGCTTTTGGCGCCGGTTTTTTGGATATCCGCCGCGCTCAAAAATTGAACCGGCAGCGCCCCTTCCTTGGCGATGCGTTTGATCGCCGAGCCAGTGATTTCCACTCGCTGTATTCCTGCTTCCTGAGCGTTGGCGCTCAGGCAAAATGCAGTACTGCCGCCGATCAGACCTGTCATGCATAGCAGTCGTATCGCTGCACAAATCGATTTCTCTTTCACGCGTGTCTCCCCAACATTTGGTTAATTGATTTCTGTGTTTTTGTCCGGCTATGTCCATCGGTATCTGGTGAACGGCATGCCGGGCTTATAGGTCTATGCAACATGCATATTTCGATCTCAAGCCATTGGTCCGCTTGTGCCAAGTAGCGTCGCGAAGTGCGTGCTTTGAGCCGACTGGAACGCGCCATATCTGATGCATGCCGAAGCCATGGTTACGAAAATTGCTTCGGCGAATGTAGACTAACCAGTTTGACCAGTTGTATCTATGCGCCTTTCGCCATGTGCAGGCGCATAACGTACATAACTTTCCGAACCAGGAAGTAAGCGGTCTGTTTACCCACCTTCCATTGCTCATTTTCGGCACCCGGAAGCGGGGCTCCGTCGACTCAGGAGTCACGGACATGCACGAGCCAACGAAGCACGAACGCTGGCCAGCGCGCCTGCAGGCACAGGCCGAATCCGGGCAAACGATGCGCGCCTGGCGCGCCTTCGACGGCGCCATGGAAGCGAGCGTTCACTACTGGCGCGAACGCCTTGCCGCTAGCGGCGCGCCCGCGTCGCCATTCATCGCGCTGCCTGATCCCGGCCGGAGCGCCGCCATGCTGGAAGCGGAGACGCCAGTACGCCTGGGCAGTCCGGCACACATGGCGTGGCTGGGCGCTGTTCTGGCGGTGCTGCGCTAATGTGGGGCATGCCGCAAAGCATGGCTGGCGACGGGCCAGCACGACATGCGCAAGCCGATCAACGGCCTGGCGCACGTGGCACAGACGGGCAGCGTGGTGGGCTTTGCCGGCGCCGGGGACCGCATTGCGCCGGAGCGCTTCTGGAGCGTCGATTGCGACATCCTGATTCCGGCCGCGCTGGAGCAGCAGATCGCCAGGGAGAACGCCGCCCAGATTCGCGCGCGCATCATCCTGGAGGGCGCCAACGGACCGACCACGCCGGAGGCCGACGACATCCTGCGCGGGAACGGCGTGTTGGTGGTGCCGGACGTGATCGCCAACGCGGGCGGTGTCACGGTCAGCTACTTTGAATATGTGCAGGATTTTTGAGCTTTTTCTGGAGCGAGGAAGACATCAACGCCCGCCTGACGCGCATATGCGCGATGCGTTTGCGGCCATCTGGCAGGTGGCGCAAGACAAGGACGTGTCCTTGAGGACGGCCGCGTTCGTCGTGGCGTGCACGCGCGTGCTACAAGCGCACGAGGTACGCGGCGTGTATCCGTGATGAATTGAACGGGGGCAGTCTACGTCGGCGGTAGTTGTTCTTGCCGACAAGTGTGGCTGGAAGAACGTGCCAGAAGCCGCCCTGCGGGCTCAATCCAAGAAAAATCGCTCCGGCAGGCGCTATTTCGCCAGCGGCAGCGTGGCCAGCCGGTCCAGAATCTCGATGCGCACCGCCGCCGGCGCGTTCAACTTGGCCAGCGCGTCCGGCCACAGCTCCTTGGCCAGGTTGACCGTCTGCTTGACTGCCGCCTTGGCAATGCGCTCGGAGATGCCGGCGCTCTTGGCCACGGCAAGGTAGGCGTCGACCGTTTCCTTGCGCTGGTACTTGTCGATGGCAACGTTGGTGCCGAATCCCTGGAAGCCCGGCAGCGCCGCGACGCACACGACGTCGTAGGCCGGCGAGAGTTCGGGCATCACGCCGTTGTGATAGAGCACGGAGAAGTTTTTCAGATGCGCGTCCGAATTGCCCAGGAGCGTGTTCACCACCTGGCGAATGAAGAACTGGCGCACGTCCTCGATGCCGCGGGTGCTGAAGCGGTTGAGCACCTGAACCAGGCGAACGAAGTATTCGCGGCCGGCGTACTTCTGGCCCGGCATCAGGCGCAGGAGCTGGCATGCATCTTCCATGTGCACCGCGCTGCCGGGACCACGGTCAAACCGGTCAACCGCCAGGAAATGCGTGTCCGGACCCAGGGCCGCCACCAGCTCGTCGCGACCGACCATTTCCCGCATCTGAACCGTGCGGCACTGCGCGATGTTCACGCCGGCCTGCGCGGCCAGCTGCATGCACGCATATTCGTTGAAGACCTGCGAGTCGTCACCCTTGGCCGGCAGCTTGGCAATGAGGTCCGAGAGCGTGCCCTTGACCGGCATGCAGTAGCGCTGGCCGTTATGCGCGCTCGACAGCGCCAGCTTGTCCTGGACGCCCGACAGCGATGCGGCGCCCTCGGCCGCCTGTTCCGGCACACCGATTTCGAGGTTGTCCGAGCCGCCCGTGACGCCGAATGCCCGGGCAGTCGCCGTGAGCTTGTCCAGGTCGGCCGGCAGCACCTGGACCGCGCCAGGCAAATCCTCGCCGGCGGCGGCCAGCACGCCGAAGTCATCCATGTCGCGCGGGTCCTTGCGCGTTGCCGCCAGGCGCCGGCGAAGCGCGCCCTCGGGCAGCAGGCCGGCGAAGAACGGCGGCAGTTCGCCGCGCTCACGGTAGACCGCCTTGTCGAAGTAGTTGGTCAAGGTCTTGCGGGTCAGCTCGTCCTCGCCGGGTACCGTCATTGAAATCGACAAGGTAGGCCGGCGCGCGTTTGCCCCGTATTCGTCCGACGCAATGAAGCGTGTTACACGCCCCGCTTCGCACAGCCAGCCGATATGCTGGCCCTGCAGGAAGACGTCCAGGTAGCGCGGCAGGAGCTCGTTACTCATTGGCGCCACCTCCGAACAGTTGGTCTACGGTCGACGGCGCCTCGTCGGGGCCGATGGCCTTTCCGGACAGCAGCCGCTGCACTTCGGGAAGCAGATGCTTGGGCACCAAAACCCAGGTAGCGTCGAGCGCGTCTGCCAGCGCTTCGAGCGTACCAGCTTTCGCGTCCGACTTTCCGCTGAGCAGCTTGCTGATACTCGACGTCGCAATGCCCGTTACGTCGTGAATCTGCTGCAAGGTACGGTCCGATTTTGCACGGCGGGCGCTGAGCTGTTCCGAGATTTTCATAGCGTTTAGCCTAAATTTTATATCGTATTTTAGCGTTTAGACTAACACCGTCGGAAGCGAATAGCAACAGGATTTAGCTTGCACACTAAAATATGGATCAATTTTTAGCGTGAGGGCTAAAATGAGATCAATATCAGAAAAAGATAAGCCCGTGCAGAAAATGGCCGGGATCAGGAGGGAGTGCGGCTTTACTGTGTCTTACCAAAGGCGCGCCACGGTATGGTTGGAACCGTCAGCTGCGTGCCACACTTCGCCAACGGCCAAAGGGTCGATAGCGGCCGTATCCTCGCTGGAATAGGCCATGCGCACCAGCGGCTTGCAGCCTGTCGGACTTGACGCTTGAAGCCGACGATTGAGCGGCAGGCAATTCGGTCTTGCTGTCATATTTTCGTGATCCTTCCGCAAAGGCGCCATAAGGCGCCAGCAGGCTTCTGATGTGGCCGTTTTTGGGCCCGATTTCCGGGCGTGTCGGCCCGATCAGGCCACTTTCAGCGCGTTCATGCGTTTCAGATTCCGCACAAGGGCCACCAGATTCCATTCATGGGCGACCTGCGTGATTCTTCATCGGTCAGGTTGATCTGGTCCTTGTCCTGCGGGCCGCTGGTGGGCGGCTCAGGATCTTTTCCGCCGGGCTTGTGAGCGAGAACGGCATGCTGGTGGTGGCGGACATGATCGCCAATGCGGGCGGTGTCACGTGCTGTGGCTCACTGTGATCAACTTGTCGCTGTTCGAGGTCGAGTTCGACCGGGCCGAATTTGAGTTCTCTTATGCCGGTGCGTTGCTGAAGGCGTAAGCGTTTGCGGAACACCGTCGCGTTACCGATCGCAGCCGCCGGTCCCTACGTTCCTGACAATCATTTGACACTAGGTGTAGTAGCCCGTAGATTCCGTTCAGCTACCCTCAATCGAATAACAGATGCCCGATAAGCGCCCCCCGACGCCGCGTTCAAACCCACAGCCGATACATCCAGAACGATTCGTCCATGATGAACCGCAGCGCGAATTCACCGGGAGAAAAGCCGGTAATCCGCTTGGTCGCCCGGCTCATGTGAGCCTGGTCGGCAAAGCCCCCGGACTGGGCCAGGCCGGCCCAGTCCAGCGGCTGCCCGGCCTCGTAGCGATCACGTGCGGCGAAGAACAGATCCTCGGTACGGACCAGCGATTGCCACTCGCGCAGGGAGCGGCCACTGAAGGACTTGATGCGCCGTTCCACATGACGCGTACTGTGCACGCCGCTCCATTGCTGGGCCTTCCACGCGAGGCGCTCGACCCAGTGCCTGCCCATCTGGCGCAGCGATGGCTGTGCGCCCGTCCTGCCCTGCAAAGCCTGCCACGGCACAGCAAGATGGTTCTCCAACACCGACAGCAGGGCGTCATCTTCGCTGGCCAGGAGTGCATCCCAGAGAGGAGCCCATTGCGCGCCCAGCAGCTCGGCTGCCGGAACAAAGCGATCCTGAATGGCGGCGAGGTCAAACCCGAACAGGGCTTGGGCCGCGTCCGCATTGAAGCAAGCCATGTAGCCCCGGCCCGTGCCCGGGGCCCAGCTCACTGTAGGGTGCGACTGGCTGCCCGAGATGACAACCGGCGCCGCAAACGGGCGCCAGCATGGCCCGCTTGCGCTGTCCCCAATCAATCCCGCATCGAGGCCGTGATACCAGGAAATCACCACCAGGGGTGACGCGGGAAAGTGGGACAGGCGCTGGGCACTCGTCAAGGCCAGCGAGCGCGTATCGCGGCCGACCAAGGCGACCAGCGCACCCTGCAATGCGGGAGGCGCCAGACGCAGACATGCATGCGGAGCGCCGTGGCCGTCGGCGCGCGGGCCGCGCTCCAGCGGCCCTGGCGCAAGCATTGACAACGGTGGTTGAATGGAGCTCATCGCTTGCCAGTATAGCAAGCAGCTTCCCCAAGCGGTGATGTCGTTTCGGTTCAATACACAACGCCAGCCGAGGTCGACAATGCTGTCATGAATACAACCTCGCCTCCACAATGCCCATACGGGCACGGCAAAAACGCTGCCGCGCCTTCCCTCCATCCGCCGGGAGTGTGGCCCCCGGGACCACCGTCCCGACTGACCGGCTGGACCCTGCTACGCCGCATGTCCCGTGACCTGCTGGGCTCGGTGGCGGAATGGCGCCAGGCATACGGCGACGTGGTCCATTTGCGCATATGGCCTGAACACCAAATTGTGGTGACCGACCCGCAACTGGTGCGCGATCTGTTGGTCGGCCATCACCTGGAATTGCGCCGCTGGGAGCGCGGCATCAGCGTATTTTCGCAGCTGCACGGACACAGCGTTCTCACCGCCGAGGGTGAAGCGTGGCGCGCCAAGCGCTCCGCCTTGCAGCCAAGTTTTTCGCCCAAGGCGGTGCAAGCCTTCGTTCCGGCTATAGCGGGTGCTGCCGCGAAGACGTTTGCACTATGGCCCAGGGGCGAGGCAGACTGGCATATTGAAAGCGCGCTTACCTCCCTCACGATGGACGTCATCTTGCGCATGATGTTTTCCAGCGAGATTGACGAGGACGCGCGCGCCGCAGAAGGTGCGCTGAACGACACTGCCAAAGCCGCGAATGCCGAGATGTACTGGCCGGCAAGTTTGCCCGACTGGATGCCGTGGAAACGCGCCAAGCGGCGAGGCATCGCCTTGCTCAAGCGCCTGATCAGCGGACACGTCGAGAAAAGGCTGGCGCTGGCGCCTGATGCATGGCCGGAAGATCTGCTCAGCCGGCTGCTGGTTCTGCACCGCGACGATCCTGCGGCCTGGCCACTGAAGGCCGTGCACGACGAATGCATGACTGCTTTCCTGGCCGGCCACGAGACGACGGCGGCAACGCTGACCTGGTGGGCTTGGTGCATGGCGGCGAACCCGCAGGCGCAGGAGCTGGCGCGGCGCGAGGTGGAGACGGTATTGCAAGGCAGGCTGCCCACTGCGCAGGATCTTCCCTCGCTTGCCTACCTGGCCACTACGCTGCAAGAAACTCTGCGCCTGTATCCTGCCGCGCCGGTCCTGTTGTCGCGCCGCTCCACGCTGGCGATGACGCTGGGCGGCTGGCAGCTTCCCGCTGGAACGATGTTCATGGTGCCCCTGCAGTTAA
>NZ_JAQOZV010000073.1:0-30956 GCF_030348125.1 Massilia sp. DJPM01 | reverse complement strand
CCCGCAGATTTTAACCGGCAGCCTGAGCGCTTCCAGGATCGGGCTTTATACGAAGATTATTTTGTCCTCAGATTTTCGTCCTCTCTGCATCCAAATTCCGAAAAATATCCAAACTAAATCGGCAACAGCGGAATCCGCGCACATTAATCCGACATCACGAACTCATGTGCGGAGCTTTTATCTCCGTCTACGGCAGTGCAGGCTCCCCAGACATGCAACGAAACCATGAATAGAATGATGCCTCCACGACAATGGAATGATCCTCCACGACTCTTGACCGGTGCAGAGAACGAATTTTAAGAAGCAAGGGTGTTAATTTATGAAGACGATGCGTAATTTTAGTGTTCTGGGAAGGGCAACCGGTAGCAAAAAAAATAAACAACTTGATGAGATAACCATCGTGGCTAATCCGGATACCCTCAGAAGGATCGCGATATTTCTTATTGGTGCAGCGCATGATATGGAGGTAAATGAATTCGGCCACGCTCATTTCCAAGATACGATTAAGAATTTTTCTTACGAGAACCATGTCGATATCATTGCGCATGTGGAACCTAAAAAGCGTTAGGGAAACGCCAAGTTATTGAAATTTTGGCCCCCGCTGGTTGTGCAGCGTTGATTCGAGCTCGTCTGCGGACCCGAAGCGCGTCTCATTAACGATCTCGCTGATGTAGCCATTGAGGTGCTCGACCATGCCATCGGATTGCGGATGGCATGGAGGAATGAGTCAGCGCTCAATCTGGACCGGCTTGTACAGGAGCTTACACCGTCATAAACGCTTGATTTCATCAGGACACTCGCCGTTGCCGCAATCCACCGAGCCGGGAAGTTGAGCTTGCGTTGATCTCCGGCGTAGCGTTCTCCCGTTGGTGTTAAAGTATCGCTCACGCCGAACCAATTCCCATAGCGATGGACTACCAGCAACTCATCACGCAGCGGCGTACGCATCCCGCATGGCGCCTGCTCGCCGCCGACAATGCCGCGATGATTGCGAGCTTCCTGCACGCGAGTTTCATCGCGCCCAACCAGCGCACCATCGGCCGCCAGCAACTGGCCTCGCAATTGGACGACCACCTCTACCACCTGCACGAAAGCGCCGGCGAAATCCTGTTCCCCAAACCCGCCACCGCCTATCTGGACGACTGGGCTTCCGATGAACGCGGCTGGCTGCGCAAATACTACCCGCCCGGCGACGACGAAGCCCACTACGACTTGGCCTCGGCCACCGAACAAGCCCTCGAATGGCTCAAGAACCTGGGACAGCGCACCTTCATCGGCACCGAATCGCGCCTGATGACGGTATTCGACCTGCTGCACCAGATCGTCGACGGCAGCGAACTCGATCCGCGCGCCCGCATCGCCGAACTCAAACGCCGCAAGGCCGACATCGACGCCGAAATCGCCGACATCAGCGCCGGCAGATTCGCATTGATGGACCCGACCCAGGTGCGCGAACGCTTCCTGCAAATGGCGGCTACCGCGCGCGACCTGCTATCGGACTTCCGCGCGGTCGACACCAACTTCCGCACGCTCGACCGCCAGGTGCGCGAACACATCGCCACCTGGGATGGCAGCAAGGGCGAACTGCTGCAAGCGATCTTCGGCCAGCGCGACCTGATCGCCGACACCGACGAAGGCCGCAGCTTCCGCGCCTTCTGGGACTTGTTGATGTCGCCCTCGCGCCAGGACGAGTTGACAAGCCTGCTCGACGCCGTGCTCAAGCTCGGCCCCGTGCGCGAACTCCAGCCCGACGGCCGCCTTCAACGCATTCACTACGACTGGCTCGAAGCCGGCGAAGTCACCCAGCGCACCGTCGCGCGACTGTCCGAACAGCTGCGCCGCTACCTGGACGACCAGGCCTGGCTGGAAAACCGCCGCATCATGCAGCTGATCCGCGACATCGAACAGAAAGCGCTATCCCTGCGCGGCCAGGTCGACGAACGCGCCTTCATGGAGATCGACGACGCCGCACCCACGTTCGCCCTGTCGATGGACCGCACCCTGTACAATCCGCCATTCAAGCCGAAGATCACGCAGCAGATCATCAGCGACGATGGCGTCGATATCGCATCGGACGCGCTGTTCGAGCAGATCTATGTGGACCAGCTGCGCCTCATGTCGAACATCCGGCGCGCCCTCCAGACCCGCCAGCAAGTCTCGCTCGGCACCCTGGCGCGCGAGTACCCGATCGAGCAGGGCCTGGCCGAACTGGCCACTTACCTCAAACTGGCCACCCAGGACATGCATGCCGCCATCGACGACAGCCAGTCCGAAACGGTCGACTGGACCGACGACAATGGCCGCCGGCGCCAGGCCACGCTCCCCCTTATCATTTACGCCGCATGAACCCTGAACCGACCACGCTCAACGATCAAAACCGCCTCGGCCAACTGCTGGTAGCGCTGTTCCAGGGAGTGCTGTACCGCGACACCGACAGCGCCCTGTGGCAGCCGCTGATGGACCTGCAGGCGCGCGTGCGCGACTATGGCACCACGGTCGGCCTCGAACTCATTCTCGACGAGGCCGAAGGCTACGCCTACCTGCGCCAGCGCCCTGCCGTGGTGGGCGAGCCGGAACTGCCACGCCTGATCCAGCGGCGCCAGCTCAGTTACCCGGTCAGCCTGATCCTGGCCCTGCTGCGCAAGAAGCTGGCCGAATTCGACGCCACCGGCGGCGACACGCGCCTCGTCATCGACCGCGACCAGATCGCCGAACAGGTACGCCTGTTCCTGCCGCAGACCGGCAACGAAGCGCGCCTGCTCGACCGCATGGACGCGCACCTGAACAAGGTCGTCGAACTCGGCTTTTTGCACCGGCTGCGCGGGCAGGACAACCAGTTCGAAGTGCGCCGCATCCTCAAGGCGTTCGTGGATGCCCAATGGCTGGCCGACTTTGAACAGCGCCTCTCGGGCTACGCCGCCCACGCCGCCAGCGGCGAGGAGGAAGCATGACCCAGATTCCCGCCGTCGACATCCCCGCAGCCGATGGCGGCGACCCGGCACTCGAGCGCGCGGGTTTTCGCCTGCGGCACTTCGAAGTATTCAACTGGGGCACCTTCCACGAACGCGTCTGGCGACTGCACCCGGGCGGCGACAACATGCTGCTCACCGGCGACATCGGCTCCGGCAAATCGACCCTGGTCGACGCCATCACGACGCTGCTGGTACCGGCCCAGAAGATCGCCTACAACAAGGCGGCCGGCGCCGATGCGCGCGAACGCAGCTTGCGCACCTACGTCATGGGTAACTACAAGTCCGAGCGCGGCGACAGCGGCCTGGCCGCGCGCGCCGTCGCCCTGCGCGATCACAATAGCTATTCCGTGATCCTCGGCGTCTTCCACAACGAAGGCTTCGACCAGACCGTCACCCTCGCGCAAGTCTTCTGGTTCAAGAACCCGCACGGCCAGCCCGAACGCTTCTACGTCGTCGCCGATGGCGCGCTGTCGGTGGCCGAGCACTTCGCCGGCTTCGGCAGCGACATCGCGCAGCTGCGCAAACGCCTGCGCGCGCTGCCCGGCGTCACCCTGCACGACAGCTTCCCGCCGTACGGCGCCGACTTCCGGCGCCGCTTCGGCATCGCCAGCGAACAGGCAATGGACCTGTTCCACCAGACCGTATCGATGAAATCGGTCGGCAATCTGACCGACTTCGTGCGCGACCACATGCTCGAAGCGTTTCCCGTCGAAGCGCGCATCGCCGCGCTGATCGCCCACTTCGACGACCTCAATCGCGCGCACGAAGCGGTCCTCAAGGCCAAGCTCCAGATCGACCAGCTCACGCCCCTGGTCGGCGACTGCGACCGCCACGAAACGCTGCAAGAACAGGTGGTCCAGCTGCGCGGCTGCCGCGAAGCGCTGCGCCCGTGGTTCGCGCACCTGAAAGGCGAGCTGCTGGAAAAGCGCATCGGCCTGCTGCAATCGGAACTCGACAAACTGGCCGGCCGCCTGGCGCGCTTGCAGGAAGAAAAGCGCAGCCGGATGCTGCGGCGCGACGACATGACCCAGGCCATCGCGGCCAATGGCGGTAACCGCATCGAGCAAATCCGCGCCGAGATCGCGCGCCTGCAAACCACGCGCGAGGAACGCTCACGCCGCTCGACCCAGTACGACGCGCTGGCAGCGGCGGTTGGCTTGCCCGGCGCGGCCGAGGCGAGCATGTTCGATGCCAACCGGCGCACCATCGACGTGGGAAAAGCCGGCTGCACCGCGCGCCGCGACGACGCGCAAAACCAGCTGATGGTCGCGGGAGTCAGCCTGCACGAACTGCGCGACCAGCACGGCGCCATCACCACCGAACTCGATTCGCTGCGCCAGCGCCGCTCCAACATCACCAGCCAGATGCTGGCGGTGCGGGCCGCCTTGTGCGACGCGCTGCGCATCGCGCCGGAAGACTTGCCGTTCATCGGCGAGTTGATCCAGGTGCGCGAGGAAGAACGCGCATGGGAAGGCGCCGCCGAACGCATGCTGCACAGCTTCGGCCTGTCGCTGCTGGTGCCGGAGACGCACTACGGGCAGGTGGCCGCCTGGGTCGATGCGACCAATCTGGGCAACCGGCTGGTGTACTTCCGCGTGCGCGCCAATGTCAGCGCCGACCATCACGGCCTGCATCCCGATGCATTGGCACGCAAGCTCGCCATCAAGCCCGATTCGCCATTTTACGGCTGGATCGACGCCGAACTGGCGCGCCGCTACGACCACGCCTGCTGCGAAACGCTCGACCAGTTCCGCCGCGAAAAGCGCGCCATCACTCGCAATGGCCAGATCAAGGCCGGCGGCGAGCGTCACGAAAAGGATGACCGCCACCGGATCGACGACCGTTCGCGCTACGTGTTGGGATGGTCGAACCAGGGCAAGATCGCCGCGCTGGCAAAGCAGGAGCGCGACCTGTCCACGCGCATCCAGGCGCATGCCGCCAAAATCCAGTCGGTCAGGGCCGATATCGCCCGCCAGGAAGCGCTGCTGGATAACTGGGGCAAGCTGACCATGTTCTCGGACTTCAGCGACCTCGATTGGAAGCCGCTGCTCTCCGCCATCGACGCGCTTGAACGCGAACAGGACGCGTTGGCCGCATCGTCCGACATCCTGCGCACTTTGCAGCAGCAGCTCGCCGATCTGACCGAGGCCCAAGCCGACACGGAGGCGCAGGCGAACAGTGCCACTATCGAGCACGCCAAGACCGCCGAAAAGCTGGAGGTGGCCGGCGCCGCCCTGGACGACTGCGCCACCCTGCTCGATGCAACGCCAGAGCAATCGCGCGCCACGTATTTTCCGCAGCTCGATGCGCTGCGTGCCGAGGTGCTGGGCGAGCATACGCTTACGGTCGAATCGTGCGAGAACCGCGAAAAGGAAATGCGCCACGAACTGCAAAACCGGATCGATGCGGAGCAAAAGAAAATCGGCAACCTGCGCGACGCCATCATCCGCGCCATGGAAAGCTACACCAAGGCCTGGCCGCTGGATGCGCGCGAGGTCGACGTGAGCATCGATGCCGCCGCCGAGTTCCGCAAGATGCTGGCGGTGCTGCAGGCGGACGACCTGCCGCGCTTCGCCGGGCGCTTCAAGGAACTCCTCAACGAAAACACTATCCGCGAGATCGCCGGCTTCCAGTCGCAGCTCAAGCGCGAGCGCGAAACCATCCGCGAGCGCATCGCCACCATCAACGGCTCGCTGCACCAGATCGACTACAACCCGAACCGCTACATCGCGCTCGAAGCGGAGAACAACATCGACGCCGACCTGCGCGATTTCCAGCAAGACCTGCGCAGCTGCACCGAGGGCGCGCTGACCGGATCGGCCGACGAAGAGTATTCGGAAGCGAAGTTCTTGCAGGTCAAACGCATCATCGAGCGCTTTCGCGGCCGCGAAGGCAATGCCGAGATGGACCGGCGCTGGACGCGCAAGGTCACCGACGTGCGCAACTGGTTCGTATTCTCGGCCTCCGAACGCTGGCGCGAGGATGGCCGCGAGCACGAACACTACACCGACGCCGGCGGCAAATCGGGCGGCCAGAAAGAGAAACTGGCCTACACCGTGCTCGCTGCCAGCCTGGCCTACCAGTTCGGCCTGGAGTGGGGCGTGGTGCGCTCGCGCTCCTTCCGCTTCGTGGTCATCGACGAGGCATTCGGGCGCGGTTCCGACGAGTCGGCGCGCTACGGACTGGAACTGTTCAAGCGCATGAACCTGCAACTGCTGATCGTCACGCCGCTGCAAAAAATCCACATTATCGAGCCTTACGTGTCCGGCCTGGGCTTCGTGCACAGCGAAGAAGGGCGCCAGTCGCTGCTGCGCTACCTGACGATCGAACAGTACCAGGCCGAGCGCAGCGCGCGTGCCGCATGAGCGCCGCGGCTACCTGGTCGAGCGCGGCCACGATCCGCGTCCAGGTGCAGCGGCTGTGGGACGATGGCCGCCTGCTCGCCGCGCGCGTGCGCGGGGAATCCCTGTTCCCGCTTGAACTTCGCCTGCGCCAGCCGACCGTGGCGCAAACCGGCGAGCGTTTTGAGGAGGTGCGCGCTTGGATCAAAGAGCTCGACGCCGGCAGCAAGACGGCGTGCGGCTACGGCTACCAGATCGTCTGGCGCGAGATAAATCACCGCCAGCTCGGACGCAACCGCATCCCCGACAGCGTTGTAGTCGAGAGTGAAGAAGACGCCCTGCGCCTGATCGGACGCCAGGCCGATGCACGCCGTGTCGACCAGCTTGCCGCAGCAACCGTTAGCGCGTTTCCGCAACTGGCCGACTGGCTCGCGCGGCGCGCGCTCGTGGTGCTGGAGCAAAGCGATGCATGGGCGCGCATCCTGGCGATCCTGGAATGGTTCGTCGCTCATCCACGTCCCGTCTTGTATCTGCGCCAGCTCGATATTGCGGGCGTCGACAGCAAATTCATCGAAACGCGCAAGGCCTTGCTGACCGAATTGCTCGACCTGGTGCTGCCGGCAGGCGCCATCGATCCGAAAGCCACCGGCGCGCGCCAGTTTGAAGCCCGCTATGGCTTGCTGAGCAAACCGGCGCTCCTGCGTTTTCGCCTGCTCGACCCGGCGCACACCATCGGCGGCCTGTCGGACCTCGCCGTGCCGCTGGCCCAGTTCGCGGCGCTGCAAACGGGTGTGCAGCGCGTTTTCATTACAGAGAATGAAATCAACGGCCTCGCGTTTCCCCCGGTGCCCGATGCCATGGTGATTTTTGGCGGTGGTTACGGGGTCGAGCGGCTGGCCGATGTGCCCTGGCTGGCCACGCGCGCTGTATATTACTGGGGCGATATCGACACGCACGGCTTTGCCATCCTGGACCGCTTGCGCGCCAGTGTTCCTCACGCGCGCTCCATCCTGATGGACAGCGCGACCCTGATGGCGCACCGCGCTCTGTGGGGCGCGGAAGACCAGGACAAGCGCTTCAGCGGGCAGCCAGCACGGCTCGATCCCGACGAACGGGCGCTGTTCGACGCCCTGCGCGATGATGTGTTTGGCGAGCGAATCCGGATGGAGCAGGAGCGCCTGTCGTACGGCTGGCTGCAGCAAACCCTGGCCGCGCTCATCGTATCGGCCGCGCCCTGATCATCGGCCGCGATTATTTTTTTGCGCGATGCGTGATTTCCAAGGGAAGACAAAACGCGGCACTCAGAATCATCACCGCATATCCCGTCGTTTCACCCAGCGTGAAGACGAGGTATAGACCCGATATGAAGAAAAGAAGACACAACGTCCGTACCGTCAGCCTGACTTCACGGTCCTGCTTTCTCTGCTTATCCTGTTGAATGTCCAGATACTCGGCATGACCGGCAAGGTCCGTTCGCCCAGCTTCACGCCTCAGCATTTCTGCCGCGACCGAATGGTTGTAAATCTGGATCTTGAGAGAATTGATCTTTTCGTCAAACTGGATGATGCGGATGGGGCTTTTCGTGGTGCCGATGAGCGCCAAAAAAACCGCGAGAACGAATATGCCAAGGTCTGGCGTTAAGTAAGTGTCGTGGTTTGCTGCAAATGCCAGGAAAAGGACGCCAATCGCCGCAGCGGCACTTGCGCCAGCGAACCAGTAGCGGCGGGCGTTGTCGCACCGGTCACAGACCGGAACATTCACGAGCGTAACCGCCCGCGCCTCTGTCGCCGCAACCACACTGCGCATGACTACTTTTTCAGTACGCGTGCGATATGAAAATTCTTCGCTTCCGCAACGGCAGCATGTCGCCGGCCATTGAATATCCCCCATCCGAATGTTCACCTTTGGCATGTCTGGTCCTTGATCAACGTTGAATGGTGCGTGGAGCAGCGTGGGGGGCCACGCTTGCTGCGCCCGTGCCCGAAGCGCGGATGCTACCGCACGCGGCATGCTCATGCAATGTGGGCATGGAAGCGATGACAGCGCTTACGCCTTCACCCGGCTGAGATGATAGGCGACCAAGGCATTGGCGTGTCCATGTCCGAGTTGATGATCCGACTTGAGCCAGTTGACCATCTCCATGTGCCTCATCGGGCCGGTCGATTCCAGAAGGCCAAGCCAATACGCCACCGGGTGCCCATATTTCGCTTCAATGGCCGGAAAATAGGAAGCCGGGCCTTTTACCGTGTCAGTCATTGTCGTTCTCCCTTGGTTGATGATGTTCGCTGCGAAGCAAAGGCACCGGATTGCATGCCGTCCCGCTAACGACACGACGTTCGGACGTGCCCGATATCGACATCAACGTTGGAAAAAGCCAGAATATTTGCGCAAGCGGCGGGGTAATGCCTCGGCAGTGCTTACCTGCCCAGCACCGCCGCGCCGTCCATCGCCTCAGCCGGCGCCTCGATCCGCGCATGCGCCACCGCCATGCGCAGCATGGTCGGCGTCACATACGCGCGGTGGGTACGGTCAATCGCCCACATATAAAAGCGTCCGAACAGGTTCTTGCAGCGCACCCGCGATCCCAGGCTGAACTCCACCTGGCCGCCCTTGATGATGCGTGCCGCCACGCAGGAGCGGAACGACAGATGCTTGTCGTCCGCGCCCAGCACCACTTGCGCGCGCGTGTTGTGCTCGTCCGTGCTTTGTTCCAGCACCGGAAAGCGGTGCGCGAACAGCCGGCTCTTGTCCGGCGAGAGCAGCGACGACACCGGACAGCCCAGCGACGAGGTGCGCAAGCCCATCGGCCGTACCAGCACATTGCGCACGGCCATCATGCGCGTGACGCCGCGCGGCGGATTTTCCATGAAGCCATCGAGCAGGCGGCTGAGCAGCGCGGTCGCATTGGTCTCTTGGAAGTTGGACAGCGGCATGGTCAGGGTAAACGTATCTTCATGATGAAACGGCGTGCCCTCGAATTGCTTCAGCAGCAACGATCCGGCTGGCGTGGCGTCCAGCTCGCGCACGTCGGTGCCGTCGCCGTGATGCGACACAAAGCCCTTCGAGCGGCGCCACGCGCCCCATTTGCCGAGAATCGTGCCGACGGTGCCGCGTGCCGAGTAGCACATCGCGCGTTGCAAGGTGCCCGGCGGTGCTTCCAGCGACAGGTCGACGGTCGCGACCTGTCCCTTGGCCATTGCCGCGTCGAGCAAATCGGCCACTTCTTGCGGCAGCAGCGAGGTCAGCGACGGAATACTGGCTTCGTTCGCCATGACCTGCTGCCGCAGATCGTCGGACAAGTCGCCGCCGAGCTCGTTTGTGTGGCAGGACAGTGCGAAAAACACAGGATGCGGGCTGTTGCGCGTGAGCGGCGCGAACTGGTGCCAGGTCTCGCCGCCAAAGCGCACCGTGAACATGCAGTCAGGCGGAATATTGATGCATTGAAGCGCGCGCAGGAAACTTTGCGGGTCTTCCTCGATCTGCGCCGTGGACGCACTGGAAAAGCGCAACTGCGCGCCGCCGCTGCCGGAAATGGCCGTGAAAATGCGATGCCCCGCGTGCCGGTGGAAAGGGTGACCTTTCGGTCCTACGACGAAGGAATACAGGGAAGTGGGATCGCCTTTGTCGAAATCGGTGCCGCCCAGCTTGGCCGACGGTTCGTCGAGCTCGTCGACGAATTCCTGGTGCTGCTGTTGCCGCGCCGATACGCTGGCGAACAAATGATTACCCGAGCCGTGTACCAGTTGCGCGATCAGCGACACTTCGACCGGCAGGCCGCCCGAGCTGGACCCAATCCGAACCGAAGGAAAGGTTTGCACAACCTTAATCATTGATAACATGGCACTTCCACAGAGTAAATTATTGCTCACATTCTACACATGTAGTAAGTACGCCAATCGCGAAAGCATGCTTGCTGAGCTTTTTTGCAACAGTGGCAAGACGCTATTTGATCGCACACAGCGCGTCGTACAAGGGGCGCGCGGCCTTGGCGATGCGTTCCAGGCTGGCCTCGCGCAACTGCTTGGTATCCACCGTGTTCGTGCTGTCCAGACCCGCCCAGCGCAGCAGCGCCGCGCAGGCTTGCGGGTGGTCGAACATGCCGTGCAGGTAGCTGCCCAGGATCTGGTCGTCCTTCGAGCGCGCGCCTTCGGCCCGGCTATCGATGCGAAACGCTGGCGTATCGAGCGCCGCGCCGCTGGAGACGCCCATGTGAATCTCGTAGCCCGTCACGTCGGCATCGGCGAAGGCGCAGCGGCCCGTCACCTGCGCCAGGCGCTTGTCGGTGGTCAGTTCGGTGCGCAGGTCGAGCAGGCCGAGGCCTGCGCTCACGCCGCTCTCGCCCTCCACCCCATGTGGATCGCTCACCTCGCGCCCCAGCATCTGGAAGCCGCCGCAAATGCCGATCACCTTGCCGCCGTAGCGCAGGTGCTTGTCGATATACGGCCCCCAGCCCTGATCGAGCAGATAGGCCAGGTCGCCGCGCGTGTTTTTGCTGCCCGGGATAATCAACAGGTCGCACGCAGGCTTGGCCTCGTTCTGGCGCACGAACTGCATGTCCACATCCGGATGCACGCGCAGCGCGTCGAAATCGGTGTGATTGCTCATGCGCGGCAGCGACGGCACGACCACCTTGAAGGCCCCGCGCGACGCCTGCACCGCCTGCACCGCGTCTTCCGCGTCGAGGAACAGCCCTTGCAGGTAAGGCAGCACCGCCAGCACCGGTTTGCCGGTCTGCTGCTCCAGCCATTCAAGGCCAGGTTCGAGCAGCGAGATATCGCCCCGAAAACGGTTGATGACGAAACCGATGGTCCGGTCACGCTCGCTCTGCGACAGGCATGAGAGTGTGCCGACAATGTGCGCGAACACGCCGCCGCGGTCGATGTCGGCCACCAGGATCACCGGGCAGTCGACCGCCTCGGCGAAGCCCATGTTGGCGATATCGCGGTCGCGCAGGTTGATCTCCGCCGGGCTGCCGGCGCCTTCCACCACGATTGCCTGGTACTGCTGGCGCAGGCGATCGTACGATTCGAGCACGGCGCCCATCGCCACCGTCTTGTACTGATGGTAGTCGCGCGCATTCATCTCGGCGCGCACCTTGCCGTGAATGACCACCTGCGCGCCGATGTTGCTCGATGGCTTGAGCAGCACCGGATTCATGTCCGTATGCGGCGCCACGCCGGCGGCAATCGCCTGCAGCGCCTGGGCGCGGCCGATCTCGCCGCCGTCGGCCGTCACCGCGCTGTTCAAGGCCATGTTTTGCGGCTTGAACGGCGCCACCGTCACGCCCTCGTTTTTCAACAGGCGGCACAAGGCCGCCACCACGGTACTCTTGCCGGCGTCGGACGTGGTCCCCTGCACCATCAGGGTGTGATATGGGAAGCGGCTCATGGCGTGGTGCGGCGCTGGCGCACGATATCGAGTTTCTCGCACAGGATTTCGGCGCCGGCAATCATGCGCGGCCCCGAGCGATTGAGCAGGTTGCCGTCGATGCTGAACAAATTGCCGCGCTTGACCGCCGTCATGGTGGTGTAGGGCTTCCAGAGACCGAGGCCAACGTCTTTCACGCTGCGTTCCCCGCTGAACAGCGCCTCCGGGTCTTCCTGCAGCACCGCTTCCACCGTGACCACGGGCGCGGTGACTTTCAGCTTGCCGAACACATTCTCGCCGCCGCACAGGCGCATCGCATCGCTCAGGATATGGCCGTCGTTGAGCGTGTAGAGCGGCTTGTCCCACACCTGGTAGAACATGCGCACCGGCGCACGCTTGGCGTATTTGAGTTGCAGCGCGCCGAGGCGCTTGCGCAGATCGGCCGCCGCCGGGTCGGCCACGGCTTCGGTGCCCATCAGCTTTCCGAGACGCGTCAGGTTGGTGGCGATGTCATCGAGCTTGCGCGGCTCGCTGTGAAACATGGGAATGCCGAGCGCGCGGATCTGGTCGATCTGGCGCTCGGAACTGCCATGCATCCAGACCACGATCAGGTCCGGTTTGAGTGCGGCGACGCGTTCCATGTCGATCCCGCCATTGCTGCCCACCTGCGGCAGGCGCTTGGCCGCTTCCGGATAATCGCTGTAGGCGACGGCGGCAATCAGGCGCTCGGCGCCGCCGGCCGCGTACAGCATTTCGGTCACGTGCGGCGCCAGCGCAATTACGCGCTGGGCGGGTTTTTGCAAGGTCACCGGTTTGCCATCGTCATCGTGCACCGTGATAGCCGCGCCCGCGTTCAGCGCGATCAAGCCGGCAAATGCCGCAAACAGTTTTTTCATCGTGATCCCAGTTTCCATTCTTCCAGGGCGAGCGCCAGGCGCCGCCATCCTTCTTCATCTAAAGGCAAGCCAAGGCGGATGCCCCGTGCCGCATTGGGAAACAGGCGCACCCAGATTCCGCGTTCTGCCATGTGCTGCCAGAACGCCTCCGGCTGCGCTTCTGGCCACCATTGAAACAGGTCGGTGCCGCTCGACGCGATGCCGTTCGCAGCGAGCAGCGCGCGCAAGCGCGTGCCTTCGGCGGCCAGCCGCGCGCGCATCGCGGCCTGCCACGCGCCATCGCGCAGCGCCGCCGTTGACACCTGCTGCGCCGGACCGCTGACCATCCACGGCCCGAGCAAATCGGCGAGCTGCGCCAGCAAGGGCGCATGCGCGCCCACGAAACCCATGCGCACGCCCGCCAGGCCGAAAAATTTGCCGACCGAACGCAGCACGATCAGGCCGGGACGGTCGCTGTGCGCGGCCACGCTCAGCTGCGGCGCGGTGTCGCCAAAGGCTTCGTCCACCACCAGCCATCCACCGCGCTGGCCCAATTGCGCGGCCCAGTCCAGCAAGCGTTCCGGCGCCACGGTGGCGCCGGTCGGATTATTCGGATTACACAGCACCAGCACATCGCACTCGGGCAGCGCTGCATCGAGTGCGTCGTATTGCACCTCGCGCATGCTGTGCCCATGCCTGGCCCAGTGGTGCGCATGTTCCGCGTACGAAGGCGCGGCCACCACCACGCGCGATGGTGCGCGCAACTGGGGCAGCGCCTGGATCGCGGCCTGCGTGCCGGCCACGGCCAGCATGCGCGGCGCACCGTAAAAGGCGCTTGCCGCCCGCGCCAGTTCAGGATCGGTTTCCGGCAGGCGGTGCCAGGCATTGCCTGCCACTTGCGGCGCCGGATACCAGGTCGGATTCAGCCCCGTCGACAGGTCCAGCCAGTCGTCCGGCGGACGGTTGAAGCGGATCGATGCCGCGCGCAGGTTGCCGCCGTGTTCAAGCATGGATCGCTCCCGTCAATAGTGCCGCCGCCGCGGCCACGCCAAGCCACAGCAGCGCGGTGGCGCGCACCAGCTTCCAGGCGCGCGCGATATCGCCGGCCTGCGCGGCCCGGCCGCGTCCCAGCGGCGGGCGCTGTTCGGCCACGCCGTCATAGGTCGCGCTGCCGCCCAGCGCCAGGCCCAGCGCGCCGGCGCCGCTGGCCATCACAGGGCCCGCGTTCGGGCTTGGCCAGCCCGGCGCCTGCGCGCGCCAGCATTCCCAGGCCGCGCGCCGGTGATCGGCCAGCAGCACATACGAGAGCGCGGTCAGGCGCGCCGGCACGTAATTGAGTACATCGTCGATGCGTGCCGCCGCCCAGCCGAATTGCAGGAAGCGGGTGCTCTTGTAGCCCCACATCGCATCGAGCGTGTTCGCCAGCCGGAACAGCAGCGCGCCCGCGCCGCCGGCCACCACGAACCAGAACAGGGTGCCGAACACCGCATCGTTACCGTTTTCGAGCAGCGATTCGGCGCTCGCCTTGGCCAGGTCCGCCTCGCTGGCGCTGGCGGTATCGCGGCTGACGATGCGCGCCGTCAGCAGGCGCGCCTGCGCCAGGTCGCCGCTGTCCAGGGCTTGGGCGATTGGCAGATTGTGGTCGCGCAGGCTGCGAAAACCCAGGCAGAAGTACAGCAGGACAGCGTGCGCGGCCAGCCCAGCCCTGAAGCACAGCAGCGCGCCCAGTGCAGCCAGCGGCAGCACGGCTAGCACCCACGCCAGCACGCCGCGCGCAAAGCGGCCTTGCCCGCGATTGAGCGTGCGCTCGATACGCTTGGCCAGATTGCCGAAACCGACCAGCGGATGGAAGCGGCGCGCTTCGCCCAGCAGCAGGTCCAGCAGCACGCCGCCCGCCAGCAGCAGCGCCACCTGCGCCAGCGTCAGCCCACTCAGCATGCCTGGCCTTTCAGCGTGAGCGGCATGCCGGCCACGATGAACAGGGCGCGGTCGCATACCTTGGCCACGGCCTGGTTCAGCCGGCCAGCCTCGTCGGTAAAGCAGCGCGACACGGCGCCGTAAGGCACGATCCCCAGGCCCACTTCGTTCGATACCAGGATCACGTCGCCGGGGGCGTCGGGCAGGGCGGCCAGCAGCGCATCGCACTGTTCGTAAAAAATGTCTGGCAGGTCGATCACGCCCACTTCCGGGAAGTCCTGGTCGACCGAGAAAATCAGATTGGTCAGCCACAGGGTCAGGCAGTCGACCAGCACCAGGGTGTCCGGTTCGCTGCAGCGCAGGATTGCGTCGCCGAGCTGCAGCGGTTCTTCGATGGTGGTCCAGCTTCCCGGCCGGCTCGAACGATGGGTTGCGATGCGCTGCGCCATTTCGCCGTCGCCGGATCGCGCGGTGGCGATGTACACCACTTCCTTGCCCGATTCGAGCGCCAGCTTTTCGGCGTACGAACTTTTGCCGGAACGCGCGCCCCCAAGAATGAGCGTGGTCGTCATGCCGCGCTCCTCGAAAACAGGGCCGCCACCGCATCCGGACAGGATGGGAAATAGGCGTGGAAGTAGGATGCCGTCAAGGAGCCGGCGCGGTACACCGCCTCGCCGCTGGCGCCGCTCGGATGCTTGACCGTGTGCGCCTTTGGTGCGATACCGGTTTCCAGGCGCGAGTAGTGAAATGTATGTCCGCGCAGCAGGCCCTGCGGCGTCTCCAGCCCTTGCGAGCCGAGGCCGGCGATGCGCGCCTGCATCGTCACGCTGCCTTCGAGCAGGCCGGCCATCGGCCACACCGCGCCCGCCTGGTCGGCCAGCGAATCGGCCAGCGCCATCATGCCGCCGCATTCCGCGACAATCGGCATGCCTGCCGCATGCGCGGCGCGGATCGATGCGCGCCAGCGCGCGGCACCGGCCAGCGTCTCGCCATGCAGCTCTGGATAGCCGCCGGGCAGATACACGGCGTCGGCCTGCGCCGGCACCGCATCGTCGGCCAGCGGCGAAAAGAAGGCGAGGGTGGCACCCAGCGCGCGCAGGGTATCCAGGTTGGCCGGGTACAGGAAGGCAAAGGCGGCGTCGCGTGCAATGGCGATGGTGCGCCCGGCCAGCAGCGCAGCCGGCGCTTCCACGCGCGCGGTCAGGTCGATGCGGGTGCTGCGCAGCTGCGCCCACGCCGCGTCGTCGAACTCCAGCTGGTCGGCCAGCAGGTCGAGCAGGCCGTCCACATCCTGCACTTCGGACGGCAGCACCAGGCCCAGATGGCGTTCGGGCAGGGTCTTGGTCTGGCGCGGCAGGATGGCGATCAGCGGAATGTCGCGCATCGAAGCCGCGACCATCGCGCCATGGCCCTTGCTGGCGACGCGGTTGGCGATCACGCCCGCCATTTCCACCGGGCCGTAATCGCGCAAGCCGTGGACCAGCGCGCCGGCCGTTTGCGCCATGGCCGAGGCGTCGATCACCGCCATCACCGGCAGGCCGAATTCGCGCGCCAGGTCGGCCGACGAGGGCGTGCCGTCGTACAGGCCCATGACGCCTTCGATCAGGATTACATCGGCTTCCAGGGCGGCTGCGGCAAGCTGGCTGCGGCATTGTTCGCGTCCGACCATCCACAGGTCGAGCGAGCCGACTTGCGCGCCGCTGGCGCGTTCCAGCAGCATGGGGTCGATGAAATCGGGGCCGCACTTGAAGACGCGCACGCGCTGGCCGCGCCGCACCAGCGCGCGCGCCAGGGCGGCCGTCACGGTTGTCTTGCCCTGGCCGGACGACACGGCGGCCACCAGCAGCACGCGTATGTCTGCGTGGTCGGCCATCAGAACTCCGTCCCGGCCTGCGCCGCAATGCCGGCCTTGAAGGCATGCTTGACCACCGCCATTTCTGTCACCGTGTCGGCAATCGCGATCAGTTCGTCCGGCGCGCCGCGCCCGGTGATGACCACGTGCTGCATGTCCGGCCGGTCGAGCAGGTCGGCGATGACGGCGTGGACATCCAGGTATTTGTACTTGAGCGCGATATTGAGTTCGTCGAACAGCACCAGGCCGATGGCCGGGTCGGACAGGAAGCCCTTGGCCAGCGCCCAGGCTTGCTCGGCCTTTTCGATGTCGCGCTCGCGGTTCTGGGTGTCCCAGGTGTAGCCTTCACCCATGGCGTGGAAGCTCACTTCGTCGGGGAAGCGGCGCAGGAATTTTTCTTCGCCGGTCGACATCGCCCCCTTGATGAACTGGACCACCGCCACCTTCATGCCGTGTCCCATGGCGCGCACCACCATGCCGAAGCCGCTCGAACTCTTGCCCTTGCCATTGCCGGTGTTGACGATGATGATGCCGATTTCCTTCTGCGCCTCGGCGATCTTCTGGTCGATGATGGCCTTCTTGCGCTCCATGCGGACGCGGTGGCGTTCATTGAGTTCGCTCGTTGCGGTGTCGTCACTCATGCGGATTCCTCGGTTGGGATAAAAATACGGCGCTCGCCGTGGGGAAGGACTTCAATCGGGTGGCCCAGGTAGCGGCTCAGGACCGGCGCTTGCATCACGTCGTCGACCGGGCCGGCCAGCCATTCGCCGTCGCCCATCATCAACAGCGCGTGGCTGGACGCCTGGTGCGCCAGGTTCAGGTCGTGGCCGATCATCACGGCCGTCTTGCCCTGCTCGCGGCACAGCTTTGCCAACAGGCGCATCACGCTGTGCTGGTGCGCCAGGTCGAGTGCATTGGCCGGTTCGTCCAGCAGCAGCAGGGGCGTGTCCTGCGCCAGCATGGCGGCAATCGCCACGCGCTGGCGCTCGCCGCCGGACAGGGTGCGCACGTCGCGTTCGGCCAGGTCGGCCACTTCCATCGATGCCAGGGCCGCGTGCGCGATCGCATAGTCGTCGCTGCCTTCCCAGTAACGGTTGGCGTGGTAGGGATGACGCGCCGCCAGCACGGTTTCGATGGCGCGGTAGGCAAAGGCGTCGCTGCGCGATTGCGGCAAAAAGGCGCGCTGGCGTGCCAAATCTTCGAGCGGCCAGTCCTTGAGCGCGCGTCCGCCGATGGCAATGCTGCCGCCGTCCGGATCGCGCAGGCCGGCCAGGGTGCGCATCAGGGTACTTTTGCCGGCGCCATTGCGGCCGATGATGCACCACGATTCGCCGCTGCGCACTTGCCAGTCGAGGTTTTCCACCAGCGTGCGGCTGCCGGCGGTAAGTAATAGTTGGCGCGCTTCGATCATCATGAGCGGTTCAGCCGGTGGAGTTGATACAAAAAGACGGGTGCGCCGATCAGCGCGGTGATTACGCCTACCGGCAACTGCTGCGGCGCGAGCACGGTGCGCGCCAGCGTATCGGCCAGCACCAAAAAGGCGCCGCCGGCCAGCGTGGCTGCGGGAATCAGCAGGCGATGATCGGGGCCGCAGGCGAAACGGCAGGCATGCGGCACGATCAGGCCGACGAAGCCGATGCTGCCTGCGCTGGTCACGGCGCTGGCGGTCAGCATGCCGGAGCAGAAAAACAAGCCCTTGCGCAGCGCGCTGACGCGGATGCCCAGGGTGGCGGCAGCTTCCGCGTGCAGCGCCAGCACGTTCAGCGAGCGGGCGCTGCGCAGCGCGAAGGCCAGGCCGGCGGCCAGCACGATCCACGGCAGCGGACGCAAGGGAGCACCGGCGATGTCGCCGATCATCCAGAAAATCATGCTGCGCAAACGGCTTTCGGGCGCGATCGACAGCATCAGGGTCACCAGCGCGATGCAGGAGGTGGACAGGATGGCGCCGGTGAGTAGCAGCAGGGACGATCCCCCTTCGGCCGCCGCATTGCCGCGCAAATCGCGCCGCGCCAGCAGGTACAGCAGCATCGACACCGCCACCGCGCCCACGAAGGCGGCCAGATCGACCATCCACATGGCCCACATGAACAGCAGCGCGGCCAGCGCGCCGACCGAGGCGCCGGCCGAGATGCCGAGTACATATGGCTCGGCCAGGGGATTGCGCAGCAAGGCTTGCATCATCACCCCGGCCAGCGCGAGCGCGCCGCCGGTGACAAATGCCACCAGTGCGCGCGACAGGCGCAGGTCGAGCAGGGTGGCGGCCAGGGTCGAAGTATCGCCTTTCGCAAGCGCCATCAGCGCGCCCGGCATCTCCGCCAGGGGGACCGGCACCGAGCCGACCATCCCGGCGATGACCAGGCTTGCCAATGCCAGCAAGGAGAGCGCCGTGATGACGACGCTGGCCCGGTGGCGCATAGTGCGAAAGAACGGATGCATGCGATTCCTATTTGCTGCCGTAGCGGATGCCGGCAAACACCTGTCGGCCGGCGGTGGCGTAATTGCGCGCCGTTTCATACTGTTTGCCGGCGGCGTTGTTCAACCGTAGCACGGCTGACCAGTCAGGTGCAAAGCGATATTCGCCAAACAGGTTCACCAGCCCGTAGCCAGGCAGCGTGTTGCGGTTGGCCAGGTCATCGAAGCGCTTGCCGGATAACTGAACGCCAGCGCCGGCGGTCAGCGCGCCCGCACTGTATTCGATGGCGAACTTGGCGTGGCGTTTGGCGCGCCGCTGCAGGCTTTTGCCGGTGGTGTCGTCGCGCGGGTCTTGCAGGTCGAGCGAGCCGCTCATGTCGAAGGCGCCCATGCGGGTGCGTGCGCCAAGGCTGATGCCCTCCAGGGTGGCGCGGTTGACGTTGTACGCGCAGCCATAGGGATGCGTATCCTGCTGGACCGGGCAGATGCTGGTGTTGACCAAGAGGTCGGTCAGGCGGTTGCGGTACCAGACCGCGCTGGCCTCAAGCGTACCATCGTTGTAATACACGCCGCCTTCGACGTTCTTGCCCTGTTCGGGCTTGTTGGTATCGACCCCGTAGCCCGGGTAGTACAGTTCATTGAAGGTCGGTGCGCGAAAGCTGGTGCCGGCGCTGGCGTTCAGGCGCAGCGCGCGCGTGAGCTTGTAGCCGTAGCCGATGCCGCCGGTGACCTTGGCGCCGTACTGGGTGCTGTCGTCGCGGCGCGCGCTGGCGCTGGCCAGATGGTTTCCGCGCTTGAGCGAGTAGGCGGCGGCCACCGAATTGGTCGCGCGGCTGGTGTTCAAGGCGCGCGTGGTGTCGGCGTACACGTCTTCCACGCGGCGCTCCAGCACCAGTTGCAGCAGGTCGCTGCCCAGGGCGATATCGTTTTGCATGCTGTAGGCGTGCAGGCGGGTATCGATGCGGTTGCTGCTCGTCGCACTGGAGAAGTTGACCGATTTGTCGTCCGCTTCGGAGGCTTGCAGGCTCACTTTCCAGTTGGGCGTGATCTCGTGTTTCGAATACACGGCGATGTTGTCCATGTTTTGCACGCTGCGCACGTCGAAGGGACCCGCGCCCGCATCGTACTGCGACTTAAGGTGGCTGTGCAGGTACAGCAGTCCCGCTTCGTGGCCCTTGGCCAGCACGATGCCCAGCTGGCCGGTGGCGCTGTCGCGCGCATAGCCGTCGTTGTCCTGGTTGTACGAGAAGTTGCCCGGTTTTGTCGTCGAGAAGCCTTCATCCTTGTCCTTCGACAGGCCAAAAGCGTAGCTGATGCTGTTTTCGCCTTCGCTGGCGCCGGCCACGCCGAATGCCATCGAACGGGCCTTGTCACTGCCCGCTTCCACGGCGGCCGTGACGGTTGGCGCACCGGCGCCGCGCCGGGTGAAAATCTGCACCACGCCGCCGATGGCGTCGGCGCCGTACATGGTGGCCAGCGGGCCGTAGACGATTTCGATGCGCTCGATGTTCGCCAGCGGCAGGGTGGCCCAGTTGGCGATGCCGATCGTGGACGAGCCAATGCGCACGCCGTCGACCAGCACCACGGTCTGTTTGGCGTCGCCGCCGCGAATGAATACCTGCGATGCGGCCCCCGGCCCGCCGTTACGGGTGATCTCGATGCCGCGCTGCTTTTGCAGCAGCTCGACGACGCTGCCCGCGCCCGAGCGCGCGATGTCTGTGGCGCTGATCAGCACATGGTCGCTCAGCACCTCGCTGGACGGCTGCGGCGCGCGCGTGGCGGTGATGACGACGGCGGCAACGGCCGTATCGGCGGCGCTGTCGGCCAGGGCACAAGGGGAGGTAAAAGCTAGCGCGAGCGACGTCAGGGCCGCGTGGCGTACAACAGGAAAGGTCATGACAAGTCTTCAGTGAATGCGATTGCGAGCAACCGGCCGACGTCCCCGTTGGCCAGATTGAAAAGAAGCGCGCGGACATGGCCGCACGCTTCCACCTGTTATGGCCGGTATCCGGGCTGGCAAATGCGGCCGTCTCACCTTCCCATGCCAAATGCACAGTGGTCAATCGAGGCGGCTCGTCGCCATGTCAGCGACATTTGCTTACCGTTGCGGGGGCAGCACACGTTGGCCTGTTGCAGGCTTCGTGTTTCCCAGTTTAACTGCGCTCATGGACATGGGCGCGGGCACCAAAACCCGATAATTATACACAGTCGATGATAACCGTCCCGCCGTAGGCGATGGCGTGGGGATGCTGCGCCGCTTCCAGCGCCATGGCTTCGGGACCCAGGCCGCGCGCGCGCGCCGACAGCAGGCGGATGGTGCCGGCGTGGCAGATGACGATGGCGCCGGGTGCTGGCACGCGCATGCGGTCGGCATAAAACGCCGACACGCGGCGCGCCATGTCGACCACGCTTTCGCCGCCGCCGGGGCGGTAGCCGGCCATGTCGGCGGCCCAGGCATCGACGCCGGCGCGCTCGATGTCGTCCCAGCGCCGCATTTCCCAGTCGCCGAAATCGAGTTCGGCCAGGCGCGTGTCATAGCGCACCGCTGCGCCGCCCAAGGCGGCCGCCAGGCCGGCGCAGCGCCGCAGGGGGCTGGAAAACAGCGGCATGCCAGCGGGCAGGGTGGCGCGCAGGGCGGGCAGGGCCAGCGCCTGCATGTCCGGATCGACAGCGAGGTCGGTGCGCCCGTAGCACACGCCGGGCGCGACCTGCGGCGCCAGGTGGCGTACCAGGTACAGGCGCATTCTTAGCCCCAGAGACCGTGATGGAAAAACGCCAGCAGTGCCAGATAGATGAGCACTTCGGCCACTTGCTGCACGGCGCCCAGGCAGTCGCCAGTGTATCCGCCGATGCGGCGCAGGCATTTGGCGCCCAGCCACCACGCCACCAGCGCGGCGCCGGTCACGCTGGTGAGCAGCGCAAGCCAGGGCAGCATGCCGGCCGTGGCCAGCGCCAGCGCGGGCACGCCGGCGCAGGCGCAGGCGATGCCGAATTCGCGGTTGCTCATATGCTGGGCCATCGGCTTGGCCTTGCCCTCGGCGCGCGCATACTCCATTTCCCAGATCAGGCTGACCGCCGCAAGGCGCGACAGGGGATGGGCGATGAACAGCGCCACGATGACGGCGGATGCGGGCAGAAACGATAGCAGGGTGCACTTGAGCGCCACCGTCAGCCCCATGCCGGCCGCGCCGTAGGTGCCGATGCGCGAGTCCTTCATGATCTCCAGCACCCGCTCGGTGCTCATGCCGCCGCCGAAACCGTCGCACATGTCGGCCAGGCCGTCCTCGTGGAAGGCGCCGGTCAGGTAGATCGCCGCCGCCGTCGACAGCAGCACCGCCACCGGCGCCGGCCACAGCCAGGCAGCGCAGGCGTAGACCGCCGCGGCCACGCTGGCCACCACCACGCCGACCAGCGGAAAATAGCGCGACGCGTGGTGCAGCCAGGACGGGTCGAATCCGACCCAGCCCGGAATCGGCACCCGCGTGAAAAATTGCAGCGCGATGAAGAACAGCCGGCACTGGTGCACGATGCTGGCCATGGCCTGGAACTTACGCCGACTGGCCGCTGACGCGCGCCGACTGGAAGGTGGCCATCTCGCCGAGGAAGTTGACGGCCGCGTGCAGCAGCGGCAGCGCCAGCGCGCAGCCGGTGCCTTCGCCCAGGCGCAGGCCGAGGTTGAGCAGTGGCTTGGCCTTGAGGTGATCGAGCATGCGCGCGTGGCCGGCTTCGTCCGAACAGTGCGAAAATACGCAGTAATCGAGGATGGCCGGCTGCAGGCGCGCCGCCACCAGCAGCGCGCTGCTGACGATGAAGCCGTCGATCAGCAGCACCATGCGCCGTTCGGCCGCCTTGAGCATGGCGCCGACGATCATGGCGATCTCGAAGCCGCCGAAGGTGGCCAGGATGTCGAGCGGCTCGCTCATCTCGCCATGCAGGGCGACCGCCGCCTCGATCACGTGTTGCTTGTGCAGCACGCCCTCGGGCGACAGACCCGTGCCGGCGCCGACGCAGTCAGCGACGGCCACGCCGGTCAGCTTGTGCATCAGGGCGGCGGCGGCGGTGGTGTTGCCGATGCCCATTTCGCCGAAGCCGATCACATTGCCTTCGAGGTTGCCGACGATGCGCATGCCGTGCGCCAGGGCGGCCGCGCATTCGGCCCAGCTCATGGCCGGCTGTTGCGCGAAATTGGCGGTGCCGCGTCCGACCTTGCAGTCCATCAGGGCCGCGCGCTTGCCGAAGTCGTGGTTCACGCCGGCGTCGACGATTTGCAGCGCGCAGCCGTTCTGGCGCGCGAACACGTTGATGGCCGCGCCCTTGGCGAGGAAGTTCTCGACCATCTGCCAGGTCACGCTTTGCGGATAGGCGGAGATGCCTTCGGCCACCACGCCGTGATCGGCCGCGAACACGAGGATGGCCGGCTTGTGCAGCGCGGCTTTGGTCGTTTGCTGGATCAGGCCGATCTGCCGGGCCAGCGTTTCGAGCGCGCCCAGGCTGCCCAGCGGCTTGGTCTTGTTGTCGATCGCTTGGGTCAGTTCGCTGGCCAGCAGTGGGTCGTGGGTGGAAAGTATGTCAGGGAGGCGCATCGTGGAGAGAGATAAGAAAGTGTCAAGAAATTTCCGCGCTAAGATAGCACACTCGCGCTGCGGCGTTTCTGCAAGACCAGCGTAGGGCGGCAAAGTGCGTCACAATTGGCCTGTGAATGTTGTCGTTTCATACAAAAGATTTTGTTAAAAAAAATAGGAAGAACATGAACGAGCAGGTTGCCCGGGACGTGGTGCTGGTGCGCTCCGTCGAAACAATGGATGGCAAGCATGAGGTACTCAGCGATGACGATCGCCTGTATGCCAGCCGCAGCGCGCGCGAACTGGCGCAGTGGCAGGCGTCCGACAGCAAGGCGGAGGTCACGAACGCGCATTTCTTGCAGCAGCGCGCCGAGCAGATCCTCAAGCGCCTGGGCGAGCGCACGCCCGCCTTCGCGGCCATTGCCCGGCGGCGCGGCGGGTTCAAGGCGCTGTCGCTGGGCTTGCCGCTGCTGGCGCTGGTGCTCGGCGCCGGGGTCGACCGGATTGGCGATCCGCACCGGGTCGACTTGCTGTCGGCGCCGCTGCTGGCGATCATCGGCTGGAATGTCGCGGTGTACCTGCTGTTGCTGGCCTGGCTGTTCGTGCCCGCGCGCAAGAACGGCTGGGTCTCGCCAGCCTTGCTGCGCCGCCTGAGCGGGGCACAATTGTCGCTGCCGCGCAAGTTGCCGCATGTGCTGGCGGCCGCGCTGACCGATTTCAGCCTCCAATGGACCGAGCTGAGCGCCAAGCTGACGCAGGCGCGCCTGGCGCGCACCATGCATCTGGCCGCCGCCATGTTTGCCATGGGCGCGATCCTGTCGCTGTACGCGCGCGGTTTTCTGTCCGAATATGTGGCCGGCTGGGAAAGCACCTTCCTGGGCGCCGGACAGGTGCATGCCATCCTGTCGGCCGTGTTCGCGCCGGCCGTGGCGCTGTTGCCGCTGGACGGTTTCAGCGTCGCCGATATCGAGGCCTTGCATTTCTCGCGCACGCCGAGCGGGGCGGGCGGGGCCAGGTGGGTACATTTATATGGCGCGACCTTGCTGCTGCTGGTGGTGCTGCCGCGCCTGATCCTGGCTGGCGTGGCGCACTGGCGCGCGCAGCGCATGCACAACAGGTTTCCGCTGGACCTGGAACAACCGTATTTCCGCAAACTGAACGGCGAGGCCGGCACCGCCGCGCCGGCCGTGCTGCGCGTGCTGCCGTACAGCTTTACGCTCGACGAGGTGCGCGACAAGGGGCTCTCGCAGGTGGCGCTCACCCTGTTCGGCGAACAGGCCCGGGTGATGCTGCGCCCGTCTTCCGGCTATGGCGAAGAAGCGGTCGACTCCCTGCGCGACCTGAGCTTGGACGATCCGAACGTGACGGCCACCGCCGTGCTGTTCAGCCTGGCCGCGACGCCGGAGAAGGAAAACCAGGGCGCTTTTCTCGATCATCTGGTGCGCTCGTCCAGGCGCGGCATTGCCGTGCTGATCGATGAGTCGGCGCTGGTCGAGCGCAGCGTCGCACAGGCCGGGGACGATGTGCGGCTGGCCGAGCGCATCGCGCTGTGGCAACAGTTCTGTCATTTCCACCGCGCCCCGGCGACCATCGTCAACCTGCTCGATCCGGAGCGCCGCCCGCTGGAGTCCGGCGCCGGACTTAGTTTATCGAAGGCATCATGAGCGACACTCCTGTCCCTATCCAGTTTGCGCTGATTTCGCATACCAACAACGGCAAGACTACCCTGGCGCGCACGCTGGTCGGGGTGGATGTGGGCGAGGTGCGCGATGCCGCCCACGTGACCATCTTCGCCGAATCGCACCTGCTGCTCAAGACCAACGAGGGCGATACCCTGCAACTGTGGGACACGCCCGGCTTCGGCGATTCGGTGCGCCTGTTCAAGCGCCTGGCCATGTCGGGCAATCCGATCGGCTGGTTCCTGCGCGAAGTGCTGGACCGTTACCGCGACCGTCCGTTCTGGCTCAGCCAGCAAGCGCTGCGCACCGCGCGCGATGAAGCGGACGTGGTGCTGTACCTGGTCAACTCGTCCGAACATCCGCGCGACGCCGGGTATATGCCGGCCGAAATGCGCATCCTGGAGTGGCTCGGGAAGCCGGTGGTGGTGCTGCTCAACCAGCTGGGGCCGCCGCGTCCCGCGCATGAGGAACAGGAAGAGCAGACGCGCTGTAAACAGCATCTGGACCAGTACAAGATCGTGCGCGATGTGCTGGCGCTGGATGCCTTTGCCCGCTGCTGGGTGCATGAGCGCGTCTTTTACGAGGCGGTCGGCACGCTGGTCGACGAGTCCAAGCGGGCCGGATACGCGCGCCTGTTTGCGCTGTGGGAAGCGAACAACCGCGCGCGTTTCGAGGAGGCGATGCGGATCACCGGCGCGCAGCTGGCCGGCGCGGCGCGCGACAGCGAAGCGGTCGAGGCGGATGAAAAGACTTTCCTCAAGTCGGCCATGAAAGTGGTGGGCCTGGGCAAGAACGACCAGCAGCGGCAGGACCGCGCCATGGGGGTGCTGATCGACCGGCTCAACCAGAACATTGCCACCACCACCGGGCGCCTGCTGGCGCTGCACAAGCTCGATCCGAGCGAGGCGCCCAAGATCAACGCGCGCGTGAGCAAGAATTTTACCGTGCGCGCCCCGGTCGACCGGGCCCAGGCGGGGCTGCTGGGAGCGGTGGTGTCGGGCGCGGCGACCGGCTTGTCGGCCGATCTGATGGCGGGCGGATTGACGTTCGGGGCGGGGGCCTTGCTGGGCGGCGTGGTGGGCGCGCTGACGGCGGCCGGGGCGGCCTGGGGTTTTAACACCAGCACCGACCGCAACCGCACCACGATGCAGTTCGCTGACGACTTCCTGCAAACCTTGCTGGTCGGTAGCATCCTGCGTTATCTGGCAGTGGCGCACTTCGGGCGCGGACGCGGCAACTTCGTCGAAGGCGAAGCGCCGGCGTTCTGGCAGGCCGAGGTGGAAAGCGCAGTGGCGCGGGAGGCCGGGAAGCTCGCCGGGCTGTGGCAGGCGCTGCGCGAGGAGGGCGAGGCCGGCAAGGCTGCGGCTGAGGTCGAGGCGATCGCGACGACGGTGGCGCGCGCGACCCTGGCGAAGCTGTATCCGGGGCCGGCCTGAGCGCGCGCGGGGCAGTCAGTCCGGCACGATGGTGAACTCGACAATCAGGACGCCGGGTACCGGACGCCGGGTATCCGGACGCCGGGTATCCGGACGCCGGGTACCGGGTAAGCATCGCCATGATGCCCTGTCCCGGGATGCGCTAGCCCTGACCAGCTTCCGCCATGCCCTTTCCCGGCAAATCAGAATACGTACTGGGCACTTACGCCCGCCAGCCAGTTGCGCTGCGGTGCGGCTTCATAAAAGCGTTTGTTGGCGTCTCCGACGATGACTGATCCCACATGGCGGCGGTCGCTCAGGTTATTCAAGCGCACAAACTGTTTCAGGCGCCATCCGCCCAATGCCTGTTTCGCCTGGAAGCGCGCGTTGAGAATCGCGTAGCCCGGCGCGGCGATGTCGGCGTTGGCGTCTTCGGCATACACCTTGCTGCTGGCGATGGTTTCCAGCGCCGCGCCGAAGCCATCGTTGCGGCTCTTCCATGCCAGCTCGCCGAACAGATTGGCCTTGGGTACGCCGGGCAAGTGGCTGCCGGCCGCGACGTTGCCGAATCCCTGTTGGTAGGTGGCGTTCAAGGCTGTCAACGCCAGGCGTGCGCTGAATCCCGCGCCGAAGTTGCTGTCCAGCGAGACTTCGGCGCCCTTGCGCAGGGTTTCGCTGGCATTGCGGTAACTGGTGCGCCCGCCGCCGGAGACATCGACCACCAGCTCGTCACTGGTTTTAACGTGGAACAAGGCGCCGTTGATGCGCGTATTGCTACCGATATAGGCTTTCACGCCCGCTTCCACATGGGTGCTGGTGGCGGGCTTGAGCCCGAAATTGAAGCCGGCGCCGGCGCCGGAATAGAACAGCTCGTTCAAGGTCGGCGTCTCGAAGCCGCGCGCCGCGCTGGCGTACACATTGATGGTCGGCGAGATTTTGACCAGGGCGCCGAGCATGGGCGTTGTGTGGCGGTAGCTGACGCCGCCGCTGTCGTTGCCGTTGCTAACAAAACGGTCATCCACCGATACCTTCATGCGGCTGTGGCGCAGGCCGGCGGTTAGTACCCAGTCGCCGCCTTGCCATTCGGATTGAACGTAGGGGTCAAAGCTGGACACGGTGTTGCTTTCATCGCGGCGCAGCTTGCCCTGCAAGCCGAACTGGTTGCCGACGAAATTCTCGTAGCCCTGGCGCTGGTCGCTGGAGCGGCCGTAATCGACGCCGATGGTGGTGCTCAGCTTGCCGCCAGCCATGCTGCGCACGCTCAGCCAGTTGATGTCCGCGCCGTAAAAGTCGCGCTCGAAATCGACCACGCCGCCCGATTGGCTGGCCGGCGTCTGGACGAATTTCGAGAAGGCCTGGTACTGGATGACTTGTCGATTGCCGCCGTACACCATCGCACGCACCCGGTCGTCGCCCAGGCGCTGCTCGAAGGCGGCGCCTACTTGCTTGTGGTCAATGCTCTTGCGCGTGTTATAGCGATCGGTAATGATGCGCTTGGGCGTCTGTGTATCGGTGGCATCGGTTTCGCCGGCGCGCGGGTCGCGCTGGTAGGTGGCCCAGGTGACGCCGAGCGGATCTTGCGTGTCGTCCTGGCTCAGGGCGCTGGCGGTCAGGGTCAGCTTGCTGGTGCTGGTCGGCGCCAGGGTCAGCTTGGCGAAGCCCTGGTCGCGCGTGGCGGCGCTGTGCGCGCGGTAGCCATCGGTCTCGAAGCGGGAGGTGTCGATCACGTAGCCGATGCCGTTGGCCTCTCCTTGCGCGTTGACGTCCACCTTGCGCGTGCTGTTGCTGCCCCCGATAACGCTGCCTTCGACGCTGGGCCGGCCTTGCCCATCGCGTGTGAACAACTGGACCGTGCCGCCGGAATGGTTGCCGTAGATGGCGGAGAAGGGGCCGCGCAGCACTTCGATGCGATCGGCCATGTCGAGGTTGAAGGTTGCCGCTTGTCCCTGTCCGTCGGGCATGGTTGCAGGGATGCCGTCGGCAATCAGGCGTACGCCACGCACGCCGAAGGCGGAACGGGCGCCGAAGCCGCGCGAGGAAATCTGCAAGTCCTGCGCGTAATTCTGGCGATTCTGGGCCACCAGGCCGGGTACCGCGCTGAGCGATTCCGATGCGTTGACGCGCAGCTGGCCGTCGCGGATGCGGGCGGCGTCGAGCACATCGATGGCTGCCGCCAGGTCGAAACTGCCATGTTCGACCCGGCTTCCGCTGATGACGACCACATCGGCCAATGGCGCGCTGGCGGGCGCATCGGCGGCCGCTGCCATTCCTGCCGCGCTCAGGGCGACGATGGCGGCGATGTCGTTGAGTCGAAACGGGGGCTGCTTCATGAGTTCTCCGGTGGATGTTTGGCGTCGGAACGCAATATACGCGGGCCGCCCGGATCCTGCAGCGAGCACGGGGCATCCGGTCGCCTAATGTGCGCCAGAGCACTATCGAAAGGACTAGCCTGTGGGAAGCCGTTGACAGTTTCTTTGCGTTTGCGCAGGCACTCCTATTGATCTGCGTCTATGCTGAGATTCCCGGTATATAACCATAGAGGAAGAGGAAGACATGAATCTCGCAGACATCAGCAAGCTGGGCGTGGCCAACCCATTCAAGCAACGCTACGACAATTACATTGGTGGAAAATTTGTTGCGCCAGTCAAAGGCGAATATTTCGGCAACGTCACGCCGATCACCGGGCAGGTCTTCTGCGAGATCGCGCGCTCCGGTGCGGAAGATATTGAGCTGGCGCTCGATGCCGCGCATGCCGCCCGGGAAGCATGGGGCAAGACCTCGCAGGGCGAGCGCGCGAATATCCTCAATAAAATTGCCGACCGCATGGAGCAGAACCTGAGCCTGCTGGCGACTGCGGAGACCATCGACAACGGCAAGCCCATCCGCGAGACGACCGCGGCCGATATTCCCCTGGCCATCGACCATTTCCGCTACTTTGCCGGATGCATCCGCGCGCAGGAAGGATCGGTCGCGCAGATCGATCACGAGACGTATGCATATCACTTCCATGAGCCGCTCGGCGTGGTGGGGCAAATCATCCCGTGGAATTTTCCGATCCTGATGGCCGTGTGGAAGCTGGCGCCGGCGCTGGCTGCGGGCAATTGCGTCGTGTTGAAGCCGGCCGAGCAGACGCCTGCCTCGATCATGGTGCTCATCGAGCTGATCGGCGACCTGTTGCCGCCTGGCGTGCTTAATATTGTCAACGGTTACGGGCTGGAAGCGGGCAAGCCGCTGGCCTCCAGCAAGCGCATCGCCAAGATTGCCTTCACGGGCGAGACCGCTACCGGCCGCCTGATCATGCAATACGCGGCGCAAAACCTGATTCCGGTCACGCTGGAACTGGGCGGCAAGTCGCCGAATATCTTCTTTGCCGATGTGATGGATGCGGACGACGCGTTTTTCGACAAGTGCCTGGAAGGCTTTGCCATGTTCGCGCTGAACCAGGGCGAGGTGTGCACCTGTCCGTCGCGCGTGCTGATCCAGGAATCCATTTACGACAAATTCATTGCCCGCGCCCTGGAGCGGGTGGCGGCGATCAAGCAGGGTAATCCCCTCGATGCGTCGACCATGATCGGCGCGCAGGCGTCGCAGGAGCAGTTGGAGAAAATCCTCTCGTATCTCGACATCGGCAAGCAGGAGGGGGCGCAACTGCTCACCGGCGGCGCGCGCAATATGCAGGCGGGCGAGATGGAAGGCGGGTATTACGTGCAGCCGACCGTGTTCAAGGGCGATAACAAGATGCGCATCTTCCAGGAAGAGATTTTCGGTCCGGTGGTGTCGGTGACCACCTTTACCGACGAAGCCGATGCCCTGCGCATTGCGAACGATACGCTGTATGGACTCGGCGCCGGGCTGTGGACACGGGACGGTTCGCGTGCCTTCCGCGTGGGCCGCGCCATCGAGGCGGGGCGCGTATGGACCAATTGCTACCACCTGTATCCGGCGCATGCCGCGTTCGGCGGGTATAAGCAATCGGGCATCGGGCGCGAAAATCACAAGATGATGCTCGATCACTACCAGAAGACCAAGAATCTGCTGGTCAGCTACAACCCGAACGCGATGGGCTTCTTTTAACCGCATGGGAGTGCCGCATGGGTGACGCGCTATCACGCGTGGTCGCAACCGATGCCGCGGGCGCAATGATCGACGAATTGCGCGCGCGGCATGGGCCGGTCATGTTCTTTCAGTCGGGCGGGTGCTGCGATGGCAGCGCCCCGATGTGCTATCCGGACGGTGAATTCAATATCAGCGATACCGATGTGTACCTGGGCGACTTGCATGGCGGCGCCTTCTATATGGGGCGGGAGCAATTCGCCTACTGGGAGCACACGCAGCTGATCATCGACGTGGTCGCCGGGAATGGCGGCATGTTCTCTCTGGACAATGGAACGGGACGCCGCTTCCTGACGCGCTCCCGGCTCTTCACTGACGATGAGTTCAACGCGCTGCCAGCGGTGAAGGAGGGGCCGCGCGACACATAAATACGTGTATTGGTGAGCAGGACGTCGCCCGCGCGCGACGAAAAGTGTGGCCTTTCAGAAAGCCCTTGCCAGCGTGGGGAGGG